>JAEYRZ010000220.1 GCA_023435265.1 Pseudomonadota bacterium | reverse complement strand
GGTCAGCACCGCGTGATTGCAGTATGGGGGCAGCCGTCACGGGGGGAGGATATCGAAACCGGGAAACAGCCGGCCCGGAGAGGCCCTCGGGGATTGGCGTGCAGAACTGACGATGAGAGCGTTTTAGAAATCCACACGGTCCTTGAGCTCTTTGCCGGATTTGAAAAACGGAAGTTTTTTGGGCCTGATGGTCACTTTGTCGCCGGTTTTGGGATTGCGGCCGACATAGCTTTTGTAATTCTTAACATAAAAACTGCAAAGTCCCCGAATTTCAACCCGTTCCCCGCGCGCCATGGCTTCGGCCATACTTTCGAAGAAGATCTGGACGATGCGGGCCGCTTCCGTCTTCGAAATCCCTGCCTGATTCTTCAAGGCAGAGATCAGTTCCAGCTTGTTCATCGGGTCCCTCCTTCCCGTCATGCCGAAAATGCCATCAGTGGTTTGACCTATAAAATGGAATTTTATAAAAGTCAACGAGTTATCCACCCGAGGCCCGCTGTTCCGGGGCGAGAAACGTGAACGCGCCGCGGCTTGGCGCCTGCCTGGAGTGCCAGCGTCGCCCCGCAGTGTCGGCCCGCCGGAGCCGGGGACCGGTCCGAGGCGCTTTCCTGCCTCAACGCGAAAGGATCCGGGGAATTTTTTCGACATCGGCCGCATCCACCTCCACGGCGGCGAACTGGCCTAGTGCTTCGATATGCACGATGATGCGGTCCTTGCCGCGATAATGGTCGAAAACCCCGACAACGCCGCTGAAGGGACCCGAGATCACCATGACCGGGTCACCCTTCTTGAACATGAAACCGGTCGTGATGGGCGCATCGGTGGCGACCATGATCTGCAGGCTCAGAATGGTTTCCTCGGGTACGGCGGTGGGGCCCTGCGCACTGCCGACCAGCTTTACCGCCCCGGCGGTCTTGACGATTTCGAGATGATGTCCAGGAGAGAGATCGGTTTTAACGAATACATATCCCGGAAACAGCGGCAGCCGGATCATCTTGCGACGATCCTTGCGGCGGCTGGGGACGGTGATTTTGGGTAGAAACACTTCGATGCGTTTCCTTGCCAAACCCTCGTTGACCACGCTTTCGGCCCGGCTCTTGGTGTGCAGGACATACCAGGCGGGGCTTAAATGTACTTGTGCCATAATATTCCCGAATTCGACCACAGGCATCCCACGCCGGCAGCGGTGCCGCCGAAGTGGAAACGATTCGAATCATCCCGGACCCTTTGTACTTCAATCTGCGGGATCCGGGTTCTGCCGGGCCGGAAGGTGTCTATCTCCCAGGCGCACCAACGCGCCTATTCCGCCACATCCACAAAAAGAAAGTCAACCCATTTTCTCGGTCCCACGGGCGGCGGACGGCATGCCGCCCGGCTTGCCTATTGACCGATCACGCCGATGCCGACCAGCGTGAAAAATACCACGAAGCCGCGATCGCCGGGCTCTTCGCGGTAATCGAAATCGATGCCCCAGCACTGGCTTTTGTAACCGAAACCGATGCTCGAGGTGATCAGATCGTTGCGGACGAAATCGTATTCATACCCGCCGCGCAGAAGCCAGTGCGCGTCGATGACCAGCCGGGCGGTCAGGGAAAGGCCCTCGATTCCCTCCAGCGTTTCAGTTCTGGCATTTTCCCGGCGGTAGACATAACTCGCATAGAGAAAGTCCCCCCGATCGTCCCAGAGGCTCGGACCGGCCCGCAGACGGTTCAGGCGGTTGTCGTACGGCGACCACTCCGCCCGGGAGGTCAGGTTCAGAAATCGACCCGGCGTAATGTCCATTTCGGCGATGATGTCCGAAAAGGGTTTTTCGGCATCCTCTTCGCGCTCCTTCTCTTCGTCATGTTCTTTGTGTTCATTGATATCGAAGCTCTGGGACAGCTTGAAGCGGAAGAAGTCAAGGTAATCGAAAAGGGTGATACGATCCTCGCTTGCCGGCAGGGGCCTGCGGGCCGTCAGATAGTTGGTCACCCCGTAGGTGATCGTATTCTGCCGCTCGATGCGGTCGACGGCTCGCGTGAAGAGGGGAAGATCCTCTTCCTGATCCGCTTCCGTGTCGGGGATGTATTCATAGGTGATTTCCGGCGCGATGGCATGGCGCAGGCGGTCGTAACCGGCGGCCTCGAATCTGAACACCCGGAAAAATTCGGTGTTGAGGTCGAGCCGCAGGTCGTAGATCGCACGGTAATAATCGCGCTGGTCCTCGGCCGGGTCGGTCTCGCGGTCGATATGCCAGGCGGTCTGGCGGAAACCCGCCGAAGGTTCTGCCGATATGCCGCGCAACAAATAAAAGGGATAATAGACGCGCGGGTGAAAATCGGCCCGTTGTCCGCGTTGGCCGTCTTCGCTATAGAAATTGACGTAACTGGAAGAAAACCCGACATAGAAAGGAGACTGGCCCACGGTCTGGCGGATGCCGTCGAACGCCACGGCCGGCAGCTGCTGCAAGGTGTCGTCGGTCTCTCCCTGGCGGCGCTTGACAATGTCATCGAGCCAGCTGATATCCGCGTTCAGGGTGTAATTGGTCCATATGCGACTGGTATTCAGGCGGTTCAGGCGCACCGGTTCATCGTAGTCGTCGATGTCCCGGTTGAACGTGTCCCGGAAATAGTCGCGGGAATACGAGAAGCCGTTTTGGCCGGACCTGAATTCCCGCAGGTAGTCCTGATCGCTGACGATGTCCAGATCCAGACGCGCCTTGAAATCGGCCGGGAGATCCTGGTCCGCCTTGGCGCGCAGCCAGTAGCGGTCTTTGTTGGGCCGTGGAAAAGAGTCGTCCGAATAACCCCAAATACTCGAATTTTCACCGGCGCCGTCCACCTGGCGGTCCCTGAGGCCGTCGGCCATCAAGGTCCCGAAGGAGCCGGGATCGAGGATATAGCGGTATTCGAGGCCGCCCCGCAGGCCGCGCCGGTCGAGGTAATGGGCGAAAATGGTGGCATCGCTGCTCTCGCCGATGGCCCAGTAGAGGGGTTGCAGATATTCGGGGCCGTTGCGCTCCGAATAGCCGAAAGCGGGCGCCAGAAGACCGGACTGACGTTCCAACTTGACGGGGAATAAAAGAAAAGGCGTGTAGACGACCGGGATGCGGCGCACCCAGAAGGCGGCATGCCTGGCCGTACCGTAGCCTTCAATCGTCACCTCGATCCGGCGTCCGGTGATGCGCCAGGCCGGGTTGGGGTCATCGCAGCTGGTCAGGGTGGCATCGCGGATGGCATAACTTTCGGGACCGGTTTTTTCGATTTCGCTGCCGGATATATAAAGGTGATTCTGGGCGAGAAACAGCGTCCCGTCGGAAAGCACGCCGGTTTCCCGGTCCAGATCCAGCTCGAGACGTTGGCCATATATCTGATCCTGGCCCGAAACCAGCCGCACATCGCCCTCGGCCGTCGCCTGCCGCGATCTATCGTCAAGCACAACGCGGTCGGCCGTCAGAACACGGCCCTCGCGGGTGATTGAGACATCGCCTTCGGCGACATAAGACTGATTCGGTTCATCGTAGTAGATTCGGTCCGCCATGATATGCCAGGGAACCGTGGGATCGCCGGCCGTCAGGTCCGGCAGTTGTCCCCAGGCGGCGGTATTGTGCAGAATCAACACAACCGTGAGCGCAAACAGGCGGCATGCGATCCTGGTAAACGTCTGCTTCCGTAGTCTCCGCCCCGGCAGTATCGGCATGGTTTGCCTTGTCATCGCTTCGGGCGCGCAACGCTGCGGCTCGAATGTTGTGAATGCAAATGCATTCTGGGTTGCGGGTTCGCGCGCGGGAACGCCCGGTTTGACAGCCTGTCGAGTGTCTCTGCCGCCGGGAAATCGATGGGCGGACGGCACCGGTTTTGGCCCTTGGTAATTGGACGGATATGCGCTATATCGAAAAAAACGGCGCGGATCAATCGATCCGCTGCATTTCGTCCAGTTTCGTTTACAGCGGAAGCGACCGCCGCGCGGTCGCAATGGGAACCAGATGACGGCAGCAGTCGAAACCCTCAAGATTCTCCTGACCAACGATGACGGCATATACGCCCCCGGCCTGTGGGCGTTGTACGCGATGCTGAAACGCGATCACCGGCTCACCGTTGTGGCACCCGATCGGGAGCGCAGCGCCGTCGGGCACGGCATCACCCTGCATCAGCCCTTGCGTGCCGCGCACGTCGAGCTCAACGGTTTTCGGGGCTGGGCCGTGAGCGGCACCCCGGCCGATTGCGTCAAGCTGGCCGTCCGCGAGTTGATGCCGGATGCTCCCGACATGGTCGTTTCCGGCATCAATCCGGGGGCCAATGTGGGCATCGACTTGAACTATTCGGGTACGGTGGCCGCCGCCAAAGAGGCCGCCCTGTATGGCTTTCCAGCTCTGGCGGTATCCATCCAGGCCGGTGACGAACCCTGCTTCGAAACCGCGGCCCGATGTGTCGCCCGGCTGATCCCCCTGGTTCATTCGCAACGGCTGCCGGCCGGCACGTTCCTGAACGTCAATGTTCCCAACCTGCCCTGGTCGGAGGTCGCGGGAATGCGCCTGAGCCGCCAGTGCATCGATCCTTTCGACGATCATTTCGAGAAGCGGCGCGATCCGCGCAACCGGGTTTACTACTGGCAGGGCGGCGCACCCAAATCGGTACCCGGCCATCCCGACGCCGACGGCGCCGTGTTGACGGCCAATTCGATTTCGATCACCCCGGTGCGCTGCGACATGACCGATTACGAGGCGCTGGAGGCGCTGCGCCGTTGGGATCTGGGCCCGCGTGAAGCGGCCGCGCAGCCTGAAACCCTGGAAAAGGCGGGTTGAGCCCCGGACGTGACATGCGCGTGAGGTGACGGCGATGGAGATCATGCCTGAAAATGAGCTGCTCATGGTGGTCGAGGATGATCCGCTCAACCTGAAAACCATTGCCAGGATTTTGGCCGATGCGGGATACCGCGTTCATCCCGCCCAAAACGGGCGGCAGTGCCTCGATGAGGTGCGAACCGTGCGGCCGCACCTGATCCTGATGGACATCAACATGCCCACCCTGGACGGAATCGAAACCTGCCGCCGGATCAAGAACGATCCAACCACCCGGGACCTGCCGGTCGTCTTTGTCACCGGAAGCTTCGACGATCATTTCCTTGCGGCGGCGATCGACGCCGGGGGCTGCGATTTCGTGCACAAGCCGGTCAGCCGGATGGAGTTGTTGTTCAGGGTGCGCTCGGCACTGTTCAAAAAGCGTTCCGCACACAGGCTGGCCGATGAGCGGGAGCTCGAAGCCGCCCTGGAAAGGGCCGGCGTGGTATGCCATGAACTCAACCAGCCGCTGCAGTATATCCTGGGGGCCGTGCAGTTGCTCATGCTGGATGTGCCTGAGGAGAAGCCCATGTTCAGGAGTCTGGACACGATTCGGGCGCGCGTCGAACAGATGGGCGAGATCACGCGCAGGCTCTCGGAGATCACCCACGATCGCACCCGAAACGGCGCGCGAGACCCCCAGATCGGCGGCCTCCTGCGAATGTCGGACCAACCACCCTCAGCGCCTGAAGATCCCACCCCATGACCGAAGATTGCACGATAAGAAAAAAGGACCGTTTCGCAGCCCAGATCCTCGCTGGGGAGAAAGTCGAAGAAATCTTCTCCCTGTGCGAAAAGGGCTTTGCCCATAAGCGCGACGGCGCAGCCTATCTGACCCTGACCCTTGGCGACAAGAGCGGACGCATCAAGGCGATCGTCTGGGACAATGTGGAATCGATCGCCCGTTGCGCCAACCCCGGAGACTATGTCCTTGTCGAAGCCGTGGCCGGAGATTACCGCGGCGCCGTCCAACTGGTGGTCAAGAGCATGCAGCGCGTACCGGAGGAGGCCGTATCCGCGGCCGACTACCTGCCGGCTTCGGCGCGCAATGTGGAGCAGATGTTCGAACGTTTGAAGGCGCTTACCGACAAGATGACCTCGGCGCCCCTGCAGGCGCTGCTGAATGCCTTCTGGGCGGACGGCGCTTTCGTGAGGCGTTTCAAACAGGCGCCGGCGGCCAAGAAGATGCACCATGCCTATCTGGGCGGCCTGCTCGAACATACGCTCTCCATGGCGCTGCTGGCCGAAAAGATCGCCGGTCACTACAGCGGGCTGGACCGCGACCTGCTGCTCGCCGGGGCGATCCTGCACGATATCGGCAAGGTCGATGAACTGGCCTATCAGCAGGTGATCGATTATACCGACGAGGGCCGACTCCTGAGCCATATCATCATCGGGGTGGAGATGATCTCGGCTAAAATCCAGTGCATCGAGGATTTTCCGCCGGCTCAGGCCGCCCTGCTGAAACATATGCTGATCAGCCATCACGGCGCGCGCGAGTTCGGTTCCCCCGAACCGCCCAAGACCATCGAGGCCGTCTTGCTGAATTACATCGACGAGATCGATTCGCGCGTCAACGCCATCCGCGAATTCATGGCCGGCGAAGATCCATCGGCATCCTGGACCTCGTATCACCGATTGCTGGAAAGGCACTTTTACCGCGGCGAATCCCCTCATTGAGATGGACGCGTTCCGTGGTGGATGATCATGGCCGCGGCCGTGCGCCGATTGCTCCGGCGCCACCCGGACGGGTCATCGGCAGGAGATCCGATGTTCGTCACCCTTGAAGGAATCGAAGGTTCCGGCAAAACGACCCAAGTAGAAAAGATCGTTGCCTTTTTTGAAACCCGAGGCTATGACTGCGTGACGACGCGCGAACCGGGCGGGACCGCCATCGGCGCGCACATCCGCAGGCTGCTGCTGGATCCGGGCAACACCGATCTGGTACCGCAGGCCGAATTGCTGCTGTACACGGCGGACCGCGTCCAGCATATCCGCGAGGTGATTGCGCCCGCCCTGATGCGCGGCTGCGCTGTGATCTGCGACCGTTTTTTCGATGCGACCCTGGTTTATCAGGGCTACGCCCGTGGTCTGGACCGGTCACTGATCCGAAGCCTGCACCGGTTGGTATGTGACGACCTGCAGCCCGATATCACCCTGCTGTTGGACCTTTCGCCTTCTCTGGGACTTTCACGGGCCTGGCGGCGCATTCAGGCAGGAGGGCCGCTGCAGCCCGAGTCGCGTTTCGAGCAGGAAGCCATCGCATTTCATCAGCGGGTGCGGGAGGGGTACCTTGACCTGGCGCGCAAAGAACCGCAGCGGTTTCATATTATCGACGCCGCCCAGGAGCAGGACGCCGTAACCCGGGCGGTCATCAATGTCCTGAACCACCGAATCGCCGGCGGCGAATGAGTCGTGTCGAGCCGGCGGAACAGGCCGAGAGCACCGGTTGCCAATGACATATCCCTCGATTCTAGAGTTGATCGGCAGGACGCCGCTGGTACGCATCTCCCGCATGAACGCCAACCCGGCGGTGACCATCCTGGCCAAGCTGGAATATCTGAATCCCGGCGGCTCCATCAAGGATCGGGCAGCCCTTTCCATGATCGAAGCGGCCGAACGTTCCGGGGAGCTTACGCCGAACAAGACCGTGGTCGAGGCGACCAGCGGCAACACCGGCATCGGCCTGGCGCTGGTGTGCGCGATCAAAGGCTACAAGCTGCTGCTCACCATGTCCGAGTCGGCCAGTGTGGAGCGCCAGAAAATATTGAAGGCCCGCGGCGCAGAGATTCACCTGACCCCCGGCCATCTGGGCACCGACGGCGCCATCGAGGAGGCCTATCGCCTGGCGCGCGAATTTCCCGACACCTATTTCATCACCGACCAGTACAACAACCCCGCCAATTGGCAGGCCCATTACGCCGGGACGGCCGATGAAATCTGGGAGCAGACCCACGGGCAGATCGATATGGTGGTGGCCACCCTGGGCACCTCCGGCACCCTGATGGGACTCTCGCGGCGCTTCAAGGAGCTGAATTCGGCGGTGCGCGTGGTGGGCGTCGAGCCCTACCTCGGGCATAAGATTCAGGGGCTCAAGAATATGAAAGAGTCCTACCAGCCCGGAATTTTCGAAAAAGAGCGCCTGGACCTGAAAATCAATGTGGATGACGAGATCGCCTTTGAAACCGCCCGGCGTCTCGCCCGGCAGGAAGGCCTGCTGGTGGGCATGAGCAGCGGCGCGGCCATGGCCGTGGCGCTGGAGCAGGCGGCGGGCCTGCGCGAAGGGTTGATTGTGGTGATCCTGCCGGACAGCGGCGAGCGCTATCTTTCCACCACGCTGTTCGCGGAACGCGAGAAAGTGGGTTTGAAGCTGTTCAATACCCTCGCCCGCGCAAAGCAGGTTTTTCATCCGGCGGTCAACGGCAAGATCACCGTGTATGCGGTCGGCCCTACCGCTCACGCGCCCATGGATGCCGGGCAGGCCCGCCGGTTCGTCTTCACCGACCTGCTGGACCGTTACCTTCGGTATCGCGGATTCGCCGTGCAGCAGGTGATGAACATCACCGACCTGGACGACAAAACCTACCAGGGCGCGGAAAGCGCAGGCATCGCTCCGGACCGGTTCGCCGCCTGCAACATCGAGGCTTTTGAGCAGGACCGCGATGCGCTGGCCATCCGGCCGGCGGACCTCTATCCCCGCTCGAGCGCCCATGTGGACGACATGATTTCAATGGCCCAGCAACTGGCGGCCAAAGGCTATGCCTACGAAAAACTGCAATCGCTCTACTTCGACGTTTCCCGTTTCGAAGCGTACGGCCGGCTTTCCGGTGTCAATCTGAACAAGATCAAGCTGGGGGCCACGGTCGACCTGGATGAATACGAAAAAGACAATCCCCGGGATTTCACCCTGCTCAAACGGGTCAAGCTTTCCGACCTCAAGAAAGGGCTCTACACCAAGACCCAGTGGGGCAACGTGCGGCCCTCGTGGCCCCTGCAATGCGCCGTCCTGGGGCTCAAGCACCTGGGCGAGTCCTGCGATATCCATGTCGCCGGCCGGGAAATGATTTTCCCCCTGCACGAAAACCAGATCGCCATCGCCACTGCCCTGAACAAGAAGCCACCGGCCCGCTTCTGGCTGCATTGCGACCGCGTTCTGGTCGAAGGCCGGAAAATGAACGGGAACGAGGGGCAGCCGACGGTCCGTTCGCTGCTCGCCCAGGGATGGAGCGGCCGTGAAATCCGCTACTGGTTGCTGAGCGTGCATTACCGTAAACCGGTCACCTGCGCCCCGGCCCGCCTGGAGGATGCGCGCCGCACCCTGCGGCGCCTGGATGCCTGCCTGCAGACGCTTGGGCGGATCGCGTCCGGCCAGCCGTTCGGAGAACTGGACCAGATGCTGTACGATCTGAAAACCGGCTTCACCGAAGCCATGGACGACGACCTGAATATATCCGTCGCCATGGCGGCGATTTTCCGGGTGGTTCGGCAGCTCAACTTCCTGGCTGCGCAACAGCGCCTCTCGCCGGAACAAGTTCCCAGGATTCTGGAGTCGTTCCGGGCGATCGACGACGTGCTGAGGATTTTTCGATTCGACTCGCGGAACGAAGATCCCGCCGTGCAGGCATTGCTGCGCCAGAGAGAACAGGCCCGGTCGGTAAAGGACTGGCCGCGTGCCGACAGTATCCGCGAGCAGTTGATTGGTATGGGCGTGGACATCCGCGACCCCAAAATGACGACACCGTAAAAAGTCCAATATCTGCGTTGCGCTTCATCCCGTCGTCCCTGCGGCGTACTGCAGTACGCCTCGGGACACGGGATTCGCGGCGCCTTGATCTTGAACTTTTT
>JAEYRZ010000182.1 GCA_023435265.1 Pseudomonadota bacterium | reverse complement strand
GCCATAGCCTTGCGCATGGCCGCGGTCGGGTGGGTCAGCGTATCGGAACGCAGGTCGATGATTCTGTCGCTCATTTTTCAACCCTCTCCTTGCGAGTGCTGCGGGAACGCGGTTTGGCCAGCCGGATCGCGACCGATCGCGCGTGGGCGCCGAGCCCTTCGATTTGGGCCAGGCGGACGATATCGCGTCCTTCGGTGCACAGCGCCTCTTCCGAGTAATGAATCAAACTGGTGGTTTTGATGAAGTCGTTGACCGACAGGGCCGACGAGAAACGCGCGGTACCGGCCGTGGGCAGGACGTGGTTGGGCCCGGCCACGTAATCGCCCACCGCTTCGGGCGTGTGCGGCCCTACGAACAGGGCGCCGGCGTGGCGGATGCGGCCGATCCAGGCAAAGGGGTCGCGCACCTGCAACTCGAGATGTTCGGGCGCGATGCGGTTGGCCAGTTCCACGCCCGCGGCGAGGTCCTGTACGACGAAGAGCGCACCGAAATCCTTGAGGGAGCGCTCGGCGGTCTCGCGCCGCTCGAGTTCGGCCGTCTGCCGCTTGAGGGCGCGCTGCACGGCCGCGGCTGTTTCGGCCGAATCGGTCACCAGGATAGCCGAGGCCAGGGCGTCATGCTCGGCCTGCGACAGCAGGTCCGCGGCCACGTGCTCGGGCACGGCCGAGTCGTCGGCGATGACCAGGATTTCGCTGGGGCCGGCGATCATGTCGATGCGCACCGCGCCGGCCACCAGCTTCTTGGCCAGGGCCACGAAGATGTTGCCCGGCCCCGCGATGACATCGACCTTGGGAATGGTTTGCGTGCCGAAGGCCAGGGCGGCGATGGCCCAGGCGCTGCCCGCCTTGTAGACCTGGTCCACGCCGGCTTTGTGCGCCGCTGCCAGAAGATAGGGGCTGACCGTGCCGTCGCGGCTCGGCGGCGTGGCCATCACGATGCGGCCGACGCCCGCGATTTTGGCCGGAATGGCGGTCATCAGCACCGAAGAGATCAGGGGCGTGGCGCCGCCCCTGCCGCCCGGAACGTAGATTCCGGCGGCATCCACCGCATGCACCATCTGGCCGACCATCACACCGTCGCGGGGCGTGTCCATCCAGGACCGCGGCTTCTGCTGCCGGTGAAAGGCGCCGATCTGTTCGGCCGCCCGGTTCAGCGCCCGCCGGACATCGGGCTCGACCCGCCGCAGCGCGGCGGCGGTTTCGGCCGGGGTCACGGCCAGCTGCCCGAGCTGCATTTCGGGCGCATCGAACTGCCGCGTGTAGCTCAGCACCGCCTCGTCGCCCTTCCTGCGCACCGCCTGCAGGATGCGCTGCACCGCGGCCAGGTCCTTGGAGCGGAACGAAAGCTCGCGCCCCCGGATGCGGACCAGGCACTGATCGGCGGACTTGGATGGATAGGGGTAAATTTTCATTATCCTGTCTCCCAGCGTAACGCTCGCAAAGACGGAACCATAAGCCATCGTGGGCCGGAAAGCAAAGGATTCGAAGATCGGAATACAATCAAAAGCACCTTGAAGGCCGCCATCGGCCGCAATACGACAGCCAAAAAAAATTCTGTCATTTTCCGAGATTATTCAATCCATTTCTGCTTTTTTCACAACCTGGGACCCGAAATCTCCGCAAAGATGCAAATCAGGCCGGAACGCCGCAGGCCTGGCGCCCTGGCCGCATCCAACACGCATTGACTTGTGCGGGTTCTTGAATGTAGATAACACCCTTCGTCCGGGTGAGACCCGGGCGCCGATTCGGCAGTCATTCGCAGTCATTCATAAAAGAGGAGCGCGGCACAATGAAAACCCATCGCATTCACAACTTCAACGCCGGACCCGCGGCGCTGCCCGAACCCGTTCTGGAAGAAATCAGGGAGAACTTTCTCAACTTCGCCGGTTCCGGCATGTCGATCATGGAAATCAGCCACCGCTCCAAATGGTTCGACGAGGTGATCGAAGACGCCGTGGCGCGCACCAGACGCATCTTGAAACTCGGCGAAAACTACCATGTTTTGTTCCTGCAGGGCGGCGCCAGCCTGCAGTTCGCCATGGTGCCGATGAACCTCTTGACCGGAACGCAGCCGGCCGACTACGTCAACACCGGCACCTGGTCCACCAAGGCGATCAAGGAAGCCAAAATTCAGGGCAAGAACATCCGCGTGGCCGCCTCCTCGGAAGACCGCAACTTCGCCTACATCCCCAAAGGGATCGAATTTTCGCCCGAGGCGGTCTACGCCCACATCACCACCAACAACACCATCAAGGGCACCCAGTGGTCGGCGCTGCCCGACACCGGCCGCGTACCGCTCGTGGCCGACATGTCCTCGGACTTCCTCTCGCGTCCCTTCGACGCCCCACGCTGCGGCCTGATCTACGCCGGCGCCCAGAAGAACATCGGCCCGGCCGGCGTGTGCATGGTGATCATCCGCGACGACCTGCTCGAGCGCACGCCGCCCGACCTGCCCACCATGCTCAAGTACACCACCCACGCCGAGAAGAACTCCATGTACAACACCCCGCCCTGCTTCGCGGTCTACACCGTGCAGCTGGTGCTCAAGTGGCTGGAGGAAACCGTCGGCGGATTGGAGAAAATGGCCGCCCGCAACACGGCCAAGGCCGACCTGCTCTACGGTCTGATCGATGCCGGCGGCTTCTACCGCGGCACGGCCGACGCCGACAGCCGCTCGCAGATGAACGTCACCTTCCGGCTGCCCAGCGAAGAACTCGAGAAGAAGTTCGTGGCCGAGGCGCTGGCGGCGGATCTGGGAGGCTTGAAGGGCCACCGCTCGGTCGGCGGCTGCCGCGCCTCGCTCTACAACGCCACGGACATCAAGGCGGTGCAGGCGCTGGTGGCGTTCATGAAGGAGTTCGAACGCCGCAACGGATAGCGGCTTTCAATTAGAAAAGGATTTCCTTTAGGTTAAACCGGCCGTTTCCATCGCGGAGACGGCCGGTCGTGTTTCGGATTGTGTTGTCTTCTTCAGCCTGCCTGCATTTCGGCGGGTCTTGACGTGCGTGAAGCCCTATCCGCCGTGCCGGCACGAGATCCGTGGCCCAAGCTCAAAGCGCTTTGCGATCCAGCAGGCGCCCGCGCTCGTCCAGCAGAATGATGTCCAATCCCGATCCCCCTTCCCTCCAGGCATGCGTGGAGCAGCTCAAGCAGGGGTCGAAGGCGCGGATGACGGCTTCGAGGCGGTTGAGCGCCCCTTCGTTGATGGTGTCGCCGTCGATGCACTGCCGGGCGGCCTGCAGTACGCCGCGGTTCATGGCGAGGTTGTTGTGGCCGGTGGCCACGATGAGGTTGGCCCAGGTCATCAGTCCGTCGGCGTCGACGCGGTAGTGATGGATCAGGGTGCCGCGGGGCGCCTCGACCACGCCGACGCCTTCGCCGAAGTTGGGTACCGCCTGGGCGCGCACATGCGGATCGGTCGCTTCCGGAAGATCGACGATCCGCTGCAGGGTCTCGAGGCAGTAGAGAACTTCGATCAGCCGGGCCGGATGGTTGAAAAAGCTGCTGAGCACCGGGCCGCGGGCGAGATCCCGGAATTCGGCCCACTCCTGGTCGGCCAGCGGGGTGCCGCAGCCGTCGCAGACGTTCAGGCGGGCGGCAGGTCCGACCCGGTAGAGGCCTTCGCCGTAGCCGAGGGGTTTGTAGTACGGCGACTTGAGGAAAGAGCCCGGCTCGCTGCGCTCGGCAATGATGTCGCCGTAATGTTCCGGGGCGATGCCGTCGGCGACGATCCGGCCGTCGGCGTCCATGACCCGCAGGCGGCCCGCAAGGTGCTCGAGTTTTCCGGACGGGCCGACCAGGCCGATGAACAGCGATGGGAAATTGGCGAACGTGCGGATCTCGCTGCGATACTCCTCCAGGCTGCGCTTGAACCATTCCAGGGTGTGCCGCGTGATGGCGATGGCTTCGGGCAGCATCTCCCGGATGGCGTCGCGCCGTTCGTTCGTCAAAGGGCTCTTGACGCCCCCGGGAATCACCCAATTGGGATGAATGCGCTTGCCGGAAAGCAGTTCGATGATCTTTTGTCCGATCTGGCGCAGGCGGATGCCGTCCCTGGCGATCTCCGGGCGGGCGGCCCAGAGCCCGAGGATGTTGCGCTGCGCCGGGTCGGAAGAGAGCCCGAGCAAAAGGTCCGGAGCGCTGAGATAGAAGAAGCTCAGGGCATGCGACTGCACGAATTCGGCGCAGTTGAGCATGCGGCGCAGCAGCCGGGCGGTTTCGGGAACGCGCACGCCCAGGATGGCGTCGCAGGCGGCCGCGGAGGCGAGGGCGTGGCTGATCGGGCAGATCCCGCAAATGCGCTCCACGAGGGCGGGCATTTCATAGAACGGCCGCCCCTGGCAGAAGGTCTCGAAGCCGCGAAACTGGGTCACTTGAAAATCGGCCGCAGCCACCTGCCCCCCGTCGTTCAGGCGAAGCACGATGCGGCCGTGTCCCTCGATGCGCGTGATGGGTTCAATCACGACCTGCTTGGACATACATCCTCCCTGCGGTCAGGCGCCGAAACGCGTTGCGGCCGGCTGGGCAAGCGGCTGCCGGCCCAGGAGCGCGGACAGCGCCTGGCGGATGGCCTCCGTGGGCGGGGGGCAACCTGGCAGAAAGATATCGACCGCAATGATCTCGTGAATGGGACGCACCGTCGAAAGCAGGGCCGGCAGCCCGGCCGGCAACGGACCTTCGGGGGCATCGCTGTTCTCGACGTACGCCCTGCGCAGCACATCTTCCACGCGAAACAGGTTGCGCATGCCGGGCACATTGGCGGTCACCGCGCAGTCACCGAAGGCGATCACCAGCCGCGACCGTTCGCGGACGTGGCGCAGCTCCCGTTCGTGCTGCGGGCTGCCGACCGCGCCTTCGATCAGCACCGCGTCCACCGCTTCCGGAAAACTTTTGATGTCTCCAAGCGGGCTGTAGACCAACTCGATTTTTCCAGCCAGCTCGGCCAATTCGAAATCGAGATCCAGAAAAGACATGTGGCATCCCGAACAGCCGTCCAGCCACAGGCTTGCCAATCGTATCTTCTCCATGAGCGCTCCCTGAAAAACGTCCGGTCAATGCTCCTGCCCGCGCATCATCTTCAGGTAGGGCAGAAAGCGGCGCCGCTTGTTCACTTCGACCAGTGCATCGCCCTTGTCGGTCAACGCCCCGGTCGGGCATACCTGGACGCACTTGCCGCACCCCGTGCAGGACTCCGCCTCGCGCCAGGGCGCGTTGAGATCGGTGATCACGCGGCATTCGGTGCCGCGGCCCATCACGTCCCAGGTGTGGGCGCCTTCGATTTCCGCGCAAACCCGCACGCAGCGCAGGCAGAGAACGCAGCGGTGATGATCGACCGAGAACCGTGGATGCGATGCATCCACCGTGCAGTGCGGATTGAGGGAGGGATAGACCACGTGCGTCATCCCCAGTTTCACGGAGAGCTCCTGCAGTTCGCAGCTGCCGTTGGACACGCACACAGCGCAGACGTGGCGCCGTTCCGAAAACATCAACTGCAGGATTCTGCGGCGGTAGTTGCGGATGCGTTCACTGTCGGTGACGACGACCATATCCTGCCGCACCAGAGTGATGCAGGCGGGCAGCGGGCGCGGCGCGCCTTCCACGGCCACGATGCAAAGACGGCAGGCGCCGCGTTCGGACAGGCCGTCCAGGTGGCACAGGGTCGGGATGTCGATCCCGTTCTGGCGGGCCACGGCCAGGATGGTCTCGTCCTCGCGGCCGCTCACGTCGCGGCCGTCGATCTTCAAGGTGAAGACCCGCGCCGGGTTGACATCGCGCTGCGGGGGGGACGTTTCGTGGCGATGGTGTTTATCCATGACGCACTCCCTCGACCGGCGCGCATACGCCCGCCGGGCAGCGCCGCGCTTCGATGTGGCTCACGTATTCTTCCCTGAAGTAGCGCAAAGTGCTGATTACGGGATTGGGCGCGGTCTGCCCCAACCCGCACAGGCTGGTGTGTTTGACCAGTTCGCACAGTTCTTCGAGCTGCACCAGATCGGCCATTTCCGCGGCGCCGGCGGCGATCTTCGACAGCAATCCATGTATCTGGGCCGTGCCGACGCGGCAGGGGACGCACTTGCCGCACGATTCGGAACGACAGAAATCGATGAAGAACTTGGCCACGTCGACCATGCAGGCGGTCTCGTCGAGCACGATCATGCCACCCGAACCCATGATGGAACCGGCTTTGGCCAGGGATTCATAATCCACCGGCATGTCCAGCAATTCTTCAGGAATACAGCCGCCCGAGGGTCCGCCCGTGAGCACGGCCTTGAAGCGCCGCCCCTGCGGAATGCCGCCGCCGATTCGAAAGATGATGTCGCGCAGCGGGATGCCCATGGGAACTTCGATCAGCCCGGTGTTGACCACCCGTCCGGCCAGGGCGAAGACTTTGGTGCCTTTGCTGCCGGGCGTGCCGATGCCGCTGTACCAGGCGCCGCCGCGGTTGACGATCGCGGGAATGTTGGCCAGCGTTTCCACATTGTTGATCAGTGTCGGACGTCCCCACAGGCCGAATTCGGCTGGATACGGCGGGCGCGGCCGCGGTTTGCCGGACCGCCCTTCGATCGAGGCGATCAGAGCCGTCTCCTCGCCGCAGACGAACGCGCCGGCACCCAGCCGGATCTTGATGTCGAACGAAAACGGCGAGTGGAAGATGTCGCGCCCGAGCATGCCCGCGCGCTCGGCCTGACTGATGGCGGTACGCAGGTGCTTGACCGCCAGGGGGTATTCGGCCCGCACATAGATATAGCCCTGGCCGGCGCCGATAGCGTAACCCGCAATGGCCATGCCTTCCAGCACGCGGTGCGGGTCGCTTTCCAGTACGCTGCGGTCCATGAAGGCCCCCGGGTCGCCCTCGTCGGCGTTGCAGACGACGTACTTCACGGGCCCGGGGCTTTTGGCCACGGTGGTCCATTTCAAGCCGGTCGGAAATCCGGCCCCGCCGCGGCCGCGCAGGCCGCTGCGCGTGATCTCGGCAATCACGGCGTCGGGGCTCATCTCCCGCAGCGCCTTGTACAGTGCGGCGTACCCCCCGGCGGCAAAATAGGTCTCGATGCGTCCCGGATCGACACGGCCGCAGTTTTCGAGAACGATTTTGACCTGGTCGCTGAAAAACGGCTGGTCGGCGGCGAATCGCAGACGGGCCACGGGTTCGACGTCCAGCGCGTCCACGATCGCCGGAGCGTCTTCCGGCTGGACGCGGTGATAAATGATATTTCCGGGTTCGACGAAAACCATCGTGCCGGCCGCACACAACCCGATGCAGCCCACCGAACGAACTTCCACGGCCGTTTGCAGGTTTTTCGCGCTGACGCAGCGGGTCAGCTCCGCCAGCAGCGCATCGCCCCGGCACGAAAGGCAGCCCGCGGCGGTGCAGACGAGGATGTGATACTGAAATCCCGCCTCGCGCGCCCGCTCCTGTTCAGCGATCGCCTGCAGTTCTTCGCGCGTCATCGTCATGGACGGACCACCTCCTGAGGTGTTCGACCGCATCCTGCGGCTGGACCTTCCCGGCGACCTCCTGATCGAATACGGCGGCCGGGGCGATGCCGCAGGCGCCGATGCAGCGTGCCGTCAGCAGCGAGATCTTCCCGTCCGGGGTCGTCTGTCCGGGTTCGAGATCGAATGCCTGCCGAAGCGCCGCCAGGATTTTGGGAGCCCCACCGATGTAGCAGGCGGTCCCCTGGCAGACCACGCAGGTGTGTTCTCCGGGTGGCTTCAGGTTGAAGTAATGGTAGAACGTGGCGACGGCGTACACCCGGCTGAGCGGAACGTGCAGGGTCTCCGCGACGTATCGCATGCTTTGGGGATCGAGAAAGCCGAAGGCCGACTGAACGGCATGCAGGGTTTCAATCAGCGCATCGGGGAGGTGATGGTGCAGGCGCATCGTGCGGTTGACCAGGCGCCAGCGGGAATCCGCGGGGGGTGCCGGTGATGCGCTCCGATCCGGCGGGGATGACCGATCCAAGGCCGACATAGCCCCTCCTCAAAGTCAACGGTTGCGCGCGGACCGCTTCGGCCGCGCTTTCCTATCTCGATCAAAAGGGCTGTCGATATGGTTACAGCAATCGGCATACCAAGCGCAGTTTCGATAAATTTTATAGTTAATCCGGTTGCATGCCTAAATTAAACGTCGATTTGACACAGGAACGGCGTTGAAACGCTTTACAAGGTGTAAAGGATTTGGACCGGCCGGAATCCCGAGGAACGACGCACGCTTTCGCAAGCGCCTGATTTTTAAGCGCACACGGACACTGTCATTTTTGGTTTTCCTTGACATGCTTTTTGATTACCGATTATGACAGTGTACAGCTTGCCAAAGACACGGCGGCATGCAGGCTTGCCTTTCACCCTTCACCTTCCGGGAGGTAAAAATGGATAAAATACTCCGCATCAACATGAGTGGCGAAAACGGACCGGTCATGACGACCGAGGGACTCGGCGGCTACGCCGGGCTGGGCGGACGCGCCATGACCTCGACCGTAGTGGCCAAAGAAGTCCCCCCCACCTGTCATCCGCTGAGCGCCGAAAACAAGCTGGTGATCGCGCCGGGGCTGCTCAGCGGTTCGGCCGCAGCCATGTCCGGCCGCCTCTCGGTCGGCTGCAAGAGCCCGCTGACCGGCGGCATCAAGGAGGCCAATTCGGGAGGCCAGCCTTCGCAGATGCTCGGCCGGCTGGGCTACGCGGCGGTCATACTGGAAGGCAAGCCCAAGGACGGCCGCCTCTACAAGGTTTTGCTCAATAAAGACGGCGCAAAAATCGAACCGGCGGACGATCTGAAGGGCCTGGGCAACTATGACCTTGTCGAAAAAATGAAGGCGCGGCACGGCACCGATATCGCGTGCATTTCCATCGGGCAGGCCGGCGAGATGAAACTGGCCGCCGCCTCGGTGGCCTTCACCGACATGGAACAGCGCCCCACCCGGCATGCCGGCCGCGGGGGCGTGGGCGCCGTGATGGGCGCCAAGGGCGTCAAGGTGATCGTGGTCGACGACAGCGGCACCAAGCAGCGCACACCCAAAGATCCCGAAAAGTTCAAGGAAGCCAACAAGGCGTTCGTGGCCGGGCTGCGCAAGCATCCGGTCACCGGGCAGGGCCTGCCGACCTACGGCACCAACGTGCTGACCAACGTGGTCAACGAAGCCGGCGGCTATCCCACGCGCAATTTTTCCAGCGGGCAGTTCGAGGGCGCCTCGCGGATCAGCGGCGAAACCCAGGCCGAGATGGAAACCCAGCGCGGCGGAGAGGGTGCGGCCACCCACGGCTGCCACCGGGGTTGCGTGATCCGCTGCTCGGGGACCTTCTACGACAAGAACGGCCGTTTTCTGACCAAGCAGCCCGAGTACGAAACGGTCTGGGCGCACGGCGGCAACTGCGGCATCGACGACCTGGACGCCATCGCGCATATGGACCGCCTGGACGACGACTTCGGGTTGGATACGATCGAGATGGGCGCCACAATCGCCGTGGCCATGGAAGCCGGTCTGGCCAAGTTCGGCGATGCCGAGGCGGCCATCCGCCTGATCAAGGAAGTCGGTCAGGGAACGCCGCTGGGCCGCATCCTGGGCAACGGCGCGGCGGTCACCGGCAAAGTGTTCGGCGTGGAGCGCGTGCCGGTGGTCAAGGGCCAGTCCATGCCGGCCTACGATCCGCGCGCCGTGCAGGGCATCGGCGTCACCTACGCCACCAGCACCATGGGCGCCGACCACACCGCCGGATATGCCGTGGCCACCAACCTGCTCAGCGTGGGCGGCAGCGTCAACCCGCTCAAGCCGGAAGGCCAGGTGGAGCTTTCCCGCAATCTGCAGATCGCGACGGCGGCCATCGATGCCACCGGCATGTGCCTGTTCATCGCCTTCGCCATCCTGGACCAGCCCGATACATTTCAATCTTTGCTCGACATGCTGGGCGCCTTCGGCGGCACCCCCCTGACAGGCGACGATGTTACCGCCCTGGGCCGGCAGATCCTCAAGACCGAGCGCGAGTTCAACCTGCAGGCCGGCCTTTCCAACAAGGACGACCGGCTGCCCGATTACTTCCTCAAGGAAAGCCTGGCGCCGCACAAGATCACGTTCGGCGTCAAGGACCAGGAACTGGACGAGGTCTACAACTTCTGATTCAGCCCATCGACCGGGCGCGGTG
>JAEYRZ010000035.1 GCA_023435265.1 Pseudomonadota bacterium | reverse complement strand
ATCTCGCGGGTCCGCTCGGTGACCGATACCAGCATGATGTTCATGATCCCGACCCCTCCGACCACAAGCGAGATCATGGCCACGCTCAAAAGCAGGTTGGTCATCATGCGGCTGGTGGAAGAAAGCGTCTCGGTCATCGCGGTCATGTCGCGGATGTTGAAATCATCCACGCCGCCGGCGCGGATGCGGTGACGTTCGCGCAGGACCTCGGTCATCTGGTCGATCGCGGCGGGAATCTCGGCCGTACTCCGGGCCGAGACCATGATCTGGTCGATATTGGTAAAGCGTACGGGCATGGGATTGTTGGCTTCCTGCACGGCCGAGCGCTCGGGATAGAGCGACGGCTGGCCGCCCGGATAAAGATTGCTCAAGGTGTTGGGCGCGCTGTCGGACGCAGCGCCCGCGGCGCTCTGATTGCCATCGGAAAGCGTGGCGCCGGTCACGCGGTATTTGATCGTGGTCCAGGGCGCCAGGAGCACGTCATCCTGATCCCAGCCGACCATGTTGGCCCCCTTGCGGGCCAATACGCCGACCACCCGGAAACTGATGTTCTTGACGCGGATTTCCTTGCCCACCGGCGATTCTCCCGCGAACAACTCACGCACCAGCGTCTGTCCCAGGAGGCAGACCCGGTTCGCATTGCGCACATCGCGCTCCGTGAACGGCGCCCCCTCGTCCAGCGCGCTCCAGTTCTGGATATCGAGATAAGCGGGAGCGACGCCGTAAATCGAATTGGGCACCCAGTTGCGGCTGCCGTACACCACCTGGGCGCGCGCGCGCACCATGGGCGTGGCGTGGCGGACCGCCGGGCTTTCGCGCAGGATCGCCTCGGCGTCATCCGGGGTGAGCGTCATGGCGCTGCCCGCACCGTGCGCCACGCCGGCGCTGGCCGCCGAACCCGGCCGAACGACCAGCACATTGGCCCCCATGCTGGCAATGCTCTTGCGGATGGCGGCCGCGGAGCCGGCGCCGATCTCCATCATGGCGATCACGGCGGCCACGCCGATGACGATGCCCAGTGTGGTGAGCATGGCCCGTAATGGATTGCGCAGCAGGGCTTTCAAGGCCGTGCGCAGCGTACGATAACCATTCATCATCCGCCCTCCCGCGCCTGCGCACGCTCGGGCCGTTGCGGCTGGTCCACGATCGCGCCGTCGTGGATGCGGACGACCCGCCGGGCGAACGCGGCCACCTGCGGATCGTGGGTCACCATGATGATGGTGAGGCCTTCTTTCCGGTTGAGCTGCTGAAACATCTTCAGGACTTCCTCGCTGGTATGCGAGTCCAGATTTCCCGTGGGTTCGTCGGCGAAAAGCAGCGGCGGGCGGTTGATCAGCGCGCGGGCGATGGCCACGCGCTGCTGCTGGCCGCCGGAAAGCTGAGAAGGTTCATGGTCCAGCCGTTCGCCGAGCCCGAACCGCTCGAGCATCTCCGCTGCCCGGCGCCGTGCTTCGCGTTCGGAGAGGTGCCCGGCGGTGTAGGCGAGCGGCATGGCCACATTGTCCACGGCGCTGGTGCGCGGCAGCAGGTTGAAACTCTGGAAGACGAAACCCAGTTTGCGGTTACGCAAAAGGGCCCGCCGGTCGGCCGAAAACCGTGACACCTCCTCGCCGTCGAGCCAGTAAGTTCCCTCGTCGGGACGGTCCAGGCATCCCAGAATGTTCATCAAGGTGCTTTTACCCGATCCGGAGCTCCCCATGAGCGCTACCAGCTCGCCCCGCGCCACGCTCAGGGAGACATCCCGCAGCACCGGCACCGGGATATCGCCCAGTCGGTAGGTTTTACTGATGTGTTGTAAGTGGATGAATTCCATTTCCGTTCTGCTTTCCGGCATCGGCGCTAGCGCGCGGAGCTCCTGGCCCCCCTGCTCCGGAAGCGCGGCGTAAAGGGATTGGTGACATCGCCCTCCTCGGAACCCGCCGTCTGAATTCCGGTGACCACCGCCAGGTCTTCGGTCAGGCCCTCCCCGCTGACCTGGGTCATCAGGCCGTCGGTCGCCCCGGCGCGTACGCGCACCGGGCGCACGTAGCCGCCCTGCGGCGTCCAGATCACCCGCTGCGGTTCTCCGCCGGCCGGCCTGACGCTGTCCCCCGGCCGCCCGCCATGAGCGTCCACCGCCTCTTTTTCTTCCATCCGTCCGCGAAATTCGGGCGCGATCTGCTGTTCCGCTGGCTGCCAGCGCAGCGCGGCATTGGGCACCAGCAGAACATCCTCGATCCGCTTCAGTTCGAAACGCACATTGGCAGTCAGATAGGGCAGCAGGCGCCCCTGCGGGTTGTCGGTGACCACCTCCACGGTATAGGTCACCACATTCTGGGTCATGGCGGCGTTGAGGCGCACCTTGCCCACGGTTCCCTGGAACGTTTCGCCGGGGAACGCATCCACTGTGAACGAGACCGGAATGCCGGGGTGGATCCTGCCGATGTCGGCCTCGTTGACCGCCACCCAGACCTGCATGCGGGTCAGGTCTTTGGCGATCAGGAAGAGGCTCGGCGCATTGAGGCTGGCCACGACGGTCTGGCCGATATTGACCCGCCGGTCGATGATGACGCCATTGACCGGCGAGGTGATGGTGCAATACCCCAGGTTGCGCTGGGCACGCTGTTCGACCGTGCGCGCCTGCGCCAGGCCGGCGCGGGCCTGCAGGATAGCCGCTTGGCCCACGGCCACGTTGGCCTCGGCGGTCTCGAAGGCCGACTGATAGCCGTCGTAGGTGGATTGGGCCAGGGCTTCGGACGGCCCCAGTTTGCGGGCCCGCTGCCAGTCCCGTTCGGCCTGGCGCAGCTTGGCTTTCAGTTGCTCGAGGTCGGCCTCGGCGCGCCGCAGACCGGCCTCGGCCGCCTCGACCTGGGCCCGGGCGTTGGCGGCCTCGGCCGCATACAGCGAATCATCGATCCGCGCCAGGACGGTGCCGGCGGCAACGGTCGAACCGTAGTCCACGCGCTTGCCTTGCAGATCCGTACCCAGGGCGATGATCTGCCCCGCCACCTGCGCGCCGACATCGATCACCTCTTCCGGCTCGACCGTGCCGGTCGCGTTGATCGAAATTGACAGCGCCTGGCGGGCCACCGGAACGGTGCGAAAGGCGGCCGTCTCCTCCTGGGTGTAAAAACGGTATCCGGCGGCGACGGCGGCGATCACGATCAGTGCCGCGGCGGCTACCCCTCCACGTCGGTTCCACATTTTCATGCTCAAATCCTCGAATCACTTCCTGCGCCCGGATGAACCCGCGCGGTCCCGTTCAAGATGACGTCCGGCCACCGCGCCGCGTCTACACGACACATCGCCGCAACAGCCCGCCTTCATTTCGCGAGCCGGCGGCGCACGCTTTCGATGCCGGCCAGGCTGAATCGGGTGACATGATCGGCCAGGGCCTGGACATCCTCCAAAAACGGTTCGGGAGCCGGGGAAGGCAGGCCTTGCGGGCCTTTCCTGCGGCGGCGTTCATGGATCAAGGGGCCGAAGCACTGCGCGCGGATGCTCATCAGGCACAGGCGCACCTGCTGCTCGTCGGCCCCGGACCCCAGCAGTTCGCGCACGATGCCCAGGAACAAATCGAACACCGGCCTGAGGGCCTCCTGAATCGCATCCCCCAGCAGTCCGGTCGGATTGGCCAGCTCCTTGTGGATGATATCCAGCTCGTGGCTTTGCGGATCGACGATGCGCTGCATGATGGCCAGGTGCACCCGTGCAGGCGCTCCTCCACGGGCGCCTCCGGGGAAACGCCTCCCTGCGGCGGCAGGGCCGCGGGTCGGGCCGTGGATTCTTTCCGCTGTAGTGCGCCGGTGATCTCTGTGATAAGGTTTTTTCCCAAAACCATCCAGAAAAAGGAAGCACGAGAATGCACCCGAGCCCTTATTCGGCCATGGTCACCTCGGACTGGAACGAATGCCTGGCGCCGAGCGGCCCCTTCGACGCGATCGCGTTCCATTATCCGGACCACCGCCCGCTGCTGGAATCAGTGTTCCGGGATTACACCGGCAACCGGATCCCGCTGGCGGCGGCCATCGACCGGATCGGCGCCCTTTTGCCCGGCGGCATCACGCAAACCCAGATGGATGCCTTTCTGGCGCGTGGATTCACCGCCTATAGGGGCGTTCGCGAACTGATCGAATGGTGCGCGGGCAACGGCGTCCTGTTCATGATCAACACCACCGCGGTGATCGGGTTCTTCCAGCGCGCACTGGCGCTCAAGCTGCTGCCGCCGGTCGCGGCGCTGGCCGCCCACCCCTGGGTGCGCTATGCCGCCGGACCCGCCGACCCGGCGACGATCTTCGACTTGTTTGCCACCTCAGACAAGGCGCGGCACAGCGCTGCGGCAGCGGCGCAGTTCAACATTCCGCCGGAGCGCATCATCGTCATCGGCGACAGCGGCGGCGACGGTCCGCATTTCGAGTGGGGCGCGCACACGGGCGCCAGGCTGGTCGCCAGCATGGCCAAGCCTTCGCTGCAGGACTATTGCCGACGGCACGCGATCCGTATCGACCACCATTTCGGATGCACGTACGCGGAGGGGCAGCCCCGCGATCCGGAACGGGAGCAGGGGTATGATTTCAAGGATCTGATTCCGGTGATCGAGAAGATGCTCCACGAACCCGGTAACGTTCCTTCGGCGGGTTGAAGTAGCCGTATTCCAATTGCGGGAACGCGCGGCGGATCTCTTCCAGAAGCGGCCGCACGCCGATGGGCCGGCCGTGTCCCGCCACCTGGTTCATGGCGGCCAGGTAGCGCAGGGGATCGAAGTTGAGGTTGCGCCACTGGATCATGTGCAGGGGGTGGCGGCGCAGGAAATCGACCAGTGCATCCCGCTCCTCGGGGGTATCGGTAAAGCCCGGGCAGTTGAGGTAGTTGACGGCCACATGCGCACCGCGTTCGACGGCTAGGTCGATGCTGCGCAGGACGTCCGTAAAACGGTAGCCCCGCGGGCGGAAATAGGCGCCATAGCAATCCGGCCGCACGCTGTTCATACTGATCCGCAGGCTGTCGATGCCTGCATCGAGCAGCGCTTCGATCCGTTCGGGCAGGCTGCCGTTGGTGTTGAGATTGATGGTGCCGCGGTCCGTGGCGGCGCGGATGCGGCGAACCGCCGCAGCGATCGTGTCCGCGGCCATGAGGGGGTCGCCCTCGCACCCCTGGCCGAAACTGACCACCGCCTGCTTGACCCTGCCGATATGGGACAGGGCGACCTGGGCGATCTCCTCGGGCGTGGGGATGAAATCGATGCGGTTCTGGCTGCTCGGCATGCAGCCGTCGCTCTGGAGCGATATGCAGCCCAGGCAGCGTGCGTTGCAGGTCGTGGAAGACGGCAGCGGGGCCTCGAAGCGCCCGAGAAAGAAGTTCTTGCCCGCCGGGCAGCCGTAGGTCAGCGCGCACTTTTCGAGATGGGCGCGCAGCCGGTTATCCGGCAACGCTTTGCGCAGGCGCTTGATGCCGGCCACGATCTTCTCCCGCGGCATCTGCCGCAGGTCCTGGCGCGGCTCGTCATCGACCTGGATCACGGGCGAGCGAAAGCGTCCCCGGCGCCAGCCGACCGCGGCGTAAGAAAAGAGCGGAAGAAAACCGGCGCGGTCATCCTCTTCGTAGGCGCTGGTGTAGGCGATCATATACCCCGGGGAGTTGAAGGCGGCTACCGGGAAGATACGCGCGCCGGGCGCATGCGGATTTTCAGTCAGGGTGACGGTTTTTTGCGCCGCGATATCCCAGACCACCGGGCGGCGGTCCGGGAGATACATCAACTCTCCGCCGTGCGGCAAAACCGAACTCTCCGCAACCGAAAGGGGCACGCGCAGGGGTCCGTCCGCGCCCACGGCGGCATACCCGTGCAGATCGAATATCTGCCCCTGTGCATCGGCCACGACGGCCGTCAGCCAGCTTGCGGGTGTCTGTGCCATACATTCCGGATCCCGGCGCCATTGTTGCGCGGCGCACCATACCATGCATGGCGTCGGGTTGAAAAGGGCGGGCGACATCCTCTTGGAGAGGCGCCCGCAAGGGGTCGGGTGCTCCAAGGCGGGCACAGAGCCAACCAAAGCGGGAACTCCTGCTTCCTCCGCCGCGGGGGACGGCTCACTTATTTTTCAAATCGCTGTTCGCCGGTCCGTTGATCACTTTGCCATAGCGGTCGTAACGCGAACCATGGCAGGGGCAGTCCCAGGTGTTCTCGGTGCTGTTCCACTGCACAATGCACCCCAGGTGCCGGCACACGGCCGATCGCTTGTGCAGGTTGCCCTGCGCGTCCCGGTAAACCGCCAACTTGCCCAGTCCCTGGCGCATCACGGCACCTTGCCCCGGGAGAAGGTCGTCGACGGATTCAAGATCGCCGCCGGTGACGAAATCGGCCGCGTAGCGTCCGGCCACATTGAGATTCTCCTCCGCGAAGGCGAACAGCGCGCGCAAACTCTTGCGCGAAGGATCATAGAGGTCGGCCCAGGCATTCGGGCGCCCCATGACCAAATCGGTGATGAGCATGCCCGCGATGGTCCCGTGGGTCATCCCCATCCCCGAGTCGCCGGTGGCCACATACACGTTTGGCGGACCGCCCGGATCGCGGCCGATGAAAGCCAGGCCGTCGAGTGTTTCCATGACTTGTCCGGACCAGCGCAATTCGACGGCTTCGATCATCGGGAACCGTTCGCGCGCCCAGGCCTCCAGCCGCGCATGCCGGTCCGGACCGTCGTCGGCCTGCCCGGTCTTGTGGTCTTCACCCCCGACGATGAGCATGTCGTATTCGCGGCGCCCGTTGCCGAACACCGGCTGAAGGCGGACATAATGGTATGGGTCGGCCGTGTCCCAATACAGCGCCGGGGTCACGGCGCCTGACGGAATGCGGGCTCCGACCGCATAGGTGGTGTAGGGGTATTGCTTGGTGTGAATCGCCACCAGGTCGGTGATCGGCGAATTGGTGGCGACTATCACGGCGTCGGCGCTGACTGTGTACCCGTCGCGCGTTTGCACGCGCACCGGATCGCCGCCCTCGATGCGGTCCACATGCGTACCGGTGAAAATGCGGCCGCGGTTTTTCTCGATGGCGCGGGCAAGCCCGGCCAGGTAGCGGATGGGGTGAAACTGGGCCACGCGGGGAAAACGCAGGCACCAACCGGTGTCAAAGGCGGCCAGGGGGGCCTGCTCCACCTTGTCCACGCCGCTCAGACCCGCCCGCCGTGCCGCCTGCAGTTCCCGTTCGAGCACTTCCCTGGATTCGCCCGGCGGGACGAAGAGATACCCGTCGAGCCGTTCGAATCCGCAATCGATGCTTTCCCGGGCGACAATGGCTTCGATCCGATCGATGGCCTGGGTGTGGCTCCCGGCTGCGAGCCGGGCCCCTTCCTCGCCGTGCAGGCGCTCGATTTCGGTGTAGCGGTCGTCGAGGGCATTGGAGAGGTGGGCGGTGGTGCGCTGTGTCATGCCGCCGCCGACCGGTCCGTCATCGAGGACCACGACGCGCCTGCCTTCGCGGGCCAAAAGGTAGGCGGTGCTCATACCGGCGATGCCGGCCCCGACGATGCAGGCATCCGCCCGCATGTCCGCGGAAAGCGAAGTATATACCGGCGCGAGCGCCGTTTTCATCCATATCGAAACGGTTTGCTGGTCTTCATGACGCATGGCGTTGGATCCCCCTGTCGTCGGACTGTGTTGAAATATTCGGTTTAAATATAAGGCGCGAAAAGCGGCCCCAGAATCAGGTCCTTCGCCCATTCGCATGCCCCTATGGGGCTTAATGCTCTGTGGCACACATTCGGTTAGGTATTACGGGTCGGTTCATTTATTCACCACAGAGGGCACAGAGAACACAGAGAAAAAGATAAAATCATTCTCTGTGCTCTCTGTGGTGAAACCATACGCCCTCGTATTAGGCCGATATGCTTGATATGCTTAAGGATAGGCGCAGCGGGAAGCATCACAGCTCGGCCCGTCTGAGCAATTGCGCATTGACGGCCACGATCACCGTGCTGGCCGACATGAGCACCGCTCCGACCGCCGGTGAGAGCAGGATGCCCGCCCAGGCCAGAACGCCTGCCGCCAGCGGGATGGCGACGATGTTGTATCCGGCCGCCCACCAGAGATTCTGGATCATCTTGCGATAACTGGCCCGACTCAGGCTGATGATGCGGGGGACGTCGCGCGGATCGCTGCGCACCAGCACTACGTCGCCGGCTTCGACAGCCACATCGGTGCCCGCGCCGATGGCGATGCCGACATCCGCGGTCGCCAGCGCCGGGGCATCGTTCACGCCGTCGCCGACCATTGCGACGCGCTTTCCCTGCTGCTGCAGCTTCTTGATTGCGGCCGCCTTGTCCTGTGGCAGGACTTCGGCGAAAACCGTGTCGATGCGCAATTCCCCGGCCACCGTCTCCGCAACGGCCCGCGAATCGCCGGTCAACATGGCCACTTCCACGCCCTGCCGCTTCAGGCGCTCGACCGCCTCGAACGATTCGGGACGCACGGCATCGGCCACGGCGAAGACTGCCAGGCTCTCGGCCCCTTCGAGCAGGTAAACCGCGGCCCGTCCGGCTTTTCCGAAGCGCGCCGCGGCGTCGCGCAACTCGGGGGCCGGCGTTGCCCCCCGCGTACGCAGCAGGGCCGGTCCGCCCACCATCAGTTCACGGCCGTCGACCAGGGCGCGCACGCCTTGTCCCGGAACCGCCTGGAAATCCTGCGCCGCCGGAATGTCGAGGTGCATTTCGCGCGCGCTCTGGAGCAGCGCCCGGGCGATCGGGTGCTCCGAATCGCGTTCCACGGCCGCCGCCAGGCGCAGGGCGTCGCGTTTATCGATCGCGCCCGAAACCGTCTCGATGACGCGATGTTCCCCCAGGGTCAGCGTACCGGTCTTGTCGAAGACGACCGCAGCGAGGCGGCGGGCCTCTTCGAGACCGCGCCGGTCGCGGACCAGCAGACCGTTGTGCGCGCCCAGCGTCGTCGAAATGGCGATCACCAGCGGCAGGGCGAGGCCCAGGGCGTGCGGACAGGCAATCACCAGCACCGTGACCAGGCGGGTGATCGTGAAATCCAGCGGCGCTCCGAAGGCCAGCCAGGCGATGAAGGTCAGGGTTCCCGCCCCGATGGCCGTCAACGTGAGCATGAACGCCGCCCGGTCGGCCAGCGCCTGGGCCCGCGAACGCGAACTCTGGGCCTGTTCCACCAGGCGCATGATGCCGGCCAGAGCGGTTTTTTCACCAATGCCGGTGACTTCGACGCGCAGCGATCCCTCGCCGTTGACCGTTCCGGCGATGACCTTGCCGCCTTCGGTCTTCTCCACCGGAATGGATTCGCCGGTGATCATGGCCTCGTTGACCCGGCTTTTACCGCGCTTGACCTCGCCGTCGGCGGGAATGCCCGCGCCGGGCCGGATCAATATCAAATCGCCGGGCCGGAGCCGGTCGACCGGCACCTCCTCGGTACGGTCGCCGCCGGTAATCCTCAGGGCCGTGTCCGGCAGCAGCCGGGCCAGTTCGTTCAACGCGCCTTTGGCTTGAAAGATCGAGCGCATCTCGATCCAGTGGCCCAGCAGCATGATCGTCACCAGCGTCGCCAGCTCCCACCACAGTGCGTGACCGGAAAGCCCGAACAGGACGGCCATGCTGTAGACGAAAGCGACGGTGATCGCCAGTGCGATCAAGGTCATCATGCCCGGCAGCCGGTCGGCCAGTTCGTGGAAGGCCCCCTGCAGGAAGACCCATCCGCCGTACAGGAAGACCGCGGAGCCGAAAAGCGCCGGAATCTGCCTGGAGCCGGCGAACACCGGTGCGCGGTAGCCGAGCCACTCCTGGATCATCGGCTCCCAGACGAGCGCCGGGATCGTGAGCACGAGACAGATCCAGAACCGGTCGCGGAACATTTCGACCGTATGCCCGGCGTGCTTGTCATGCCCGCCGTGTCCGGAGTGTCCGCCGCCGCCGCGGTCGGGCGATTCCATCTCCGCGGCATGGGCGGCATCGTGGGTGGAACGCCCGTGCGGCTTTTGATGTCGTGCCGGCGGCATTTCCCGGTGATGCGGGTTTCCCTGGTGATGCGGTGCATTCATAAGCCTTCATTATCGATAAGATGTACACGCAGCGGGATCTATGGAGTCTGGGCCTGATTTTACAGGGAAGGCGTATTCTTCGGCGTGCGGGAGGCTGCGGAACGCTGGCCGCCCCGGCGG
This sequence comes from Pseudomonadota bacterium, assembly GCA_023435265.1. Taxonomy (GTDB): domain Bacteria; phylum Desulfobacterota; class Desulfobacteria; order Desulfobacterales; family Desulfosarcinaceae; genus UBA2230. The sequence continues at coordinate 9,473 of JAEYRZ010000035.1, read as the reverse complement.
TAAAGCGGCGCCAGCCGCGACGGCGCCACGCCCAGCATGCAGCCGGCGGCGATGGTGTAGTTGATCAATGTGGTGCGCACAAGGCCGAGTGCGCGCCAGCGGCGGGCGGAAGTCAGCGCGCTGCCGGGCGCCAGCGCGAGGCGCCCTGTTTTCAGGGCCTTGCGCACCAGCAGAAGATCTTCGGCAATCGGGACGTAGGGAAAGCCGTTCAGGTGCTCGAACACGGCCTTGCGCAAAAAGAGCGCCTGGTCGCCGTATGGAAGTCCGAGGAGCCGCGTACGCAGTCCGACCATGGTTTCGATCAGGCGCATGCCGCGCCGGTCGTCATCGGTCTTAAAGCGGAACGCTCCCAGACACGCACCGGCGTCGATCAGGGCTTCGAACACCTGGGCGCCGTAGTCGGCGGGCAGCCGCGTGTCCGCATGCAGAAAGAGCAGCACCCGCCCAAGGGCCGCGGCGGCGCCGGCGTTCTGCTGGGCGGCCCGTCCGGGGGGCGCCACGATCACCCGTGCACCGGCCCGCCGCGCCTGCGCGGCCGTATCGTCCCGGCTGCCGCCGTCGGCCACAATGATTTCGACATCCGCGGCGCGGCCGGCGAATTGGGCCAGGGTGGCCCCGATCATGGCGCTTTCATTCAGGGCGGGAATCACGATGCTGAGGTACGGCACGGACCGCCATTCCGGTGGAATGCGGGCGAGGTCCGCGGGCCGGTCGACATCCCCGAGCGGCGGAAGCAGGCCGACGGAAAGACCGTGCCGCCGGGCGGCGTCCAGCGTCGCGGCCAGAACATGCGGCGTGCCCCAATGGATGCCCTCGAAAACAGGCGCCCGCCGGCGCAGCCCCACGAGATAGTAGCCGCCGTCCAGGCCGGGACCCAGCACCAGGTCGTGATCGGCAAGCGCCGCGCAGGCCCGGCCGAGAATCCGCGCATTCAGGTCCGGAATGTCGGTGCCGGTGAGGATCGCCCGCCGCGCGCCCCGGTCCAGCGCCTGTTCGAGCGCGTGCTGCATGCGCCGTCCCAGGTCTCCGGCCGCCTGCGGCTGAATTTCCACCCGCCGCCGACCCAGCCACCTCCGCATGCGCGCCGGCGAGCCGCCACAGTAGCAGAAACACACCTTCCCGAGGCGTGCGGCGAGGAGCGTGTCCAGCGTCTTTTCGCTCAACAGGCGATGCACTTCGGCGGCGCCCAGCGCACCCAGGCGCCCGATCAGGCACGTTTTGACGCCACCGGCCGCCGGATACCGGCCGAAAAGAATCAAACGGCACTCCTCTGGAACCATTGTCGATCATCCTTGTGCAGCCATCTCGATGCCGACGTATATCATCCCTCAATAGGGATTCAAACCCGCGCCGCAGGGGACTCCAAAAAGTGACATTTGCTCGGGAAATGAAAGGTAAAAGGTGAACGTGAACGGTGAAAGGTGAAAGGAATGTTCGGATCGATTTATAAAAACAGACAGCGTACCTTCCTTTCAGCTTTCGGTTCAGTGCGCAGAAAGACCAACGGCATATTAACTGTGCCGTCAAAACTGATCGTGCATAGACTGGATTTCGATCATTTCGATGTCGATCCAGCACCTTTAAAGGCCATCTACTTTAGCTTCGATGGACCTGAAACGGCTGAATGACCACAGAGGACACAGAGAGCACAGAGACAATGGATTAAAATAAAGATCATTCCTCTGTGACCTCTGTGATCTCTGTGGTCTAAAAATATAACCCTATTCTTTTGACGGGCCGACGGGTTGTCCATCCATATCGCTGCGGGGATACGATTCGGATTGACATTTCCCCGCGTGTGAAGAAACTTCAAGCCGAACGCCGGCAGAACCGAAAAAAAACTCCGGAAGCTGCGATGGATCAGTACGCCGATTACGCCAACCTCAAAATCAACGAACGCCTGGGCATCGACTACCGCATCCGCTGGCGCCTGGGCGGGTCGGGCATCGCCGTGCTCAGCATCCACGGCGGCGGCATCGAACCGGGAACTTCCCGCCTGGCCAATGTCATCGCCGGACCGGAACATACATTCTACGCCTTCGAAGGAATCAAGAAGACCGGCAACTTCCTTTTGCACATCACCAGCACCCGCTTTGACGAGCCGACGGCAATGGAGATCGTCTGCGCCTCGGACATCATCATCTCGATCCACGGGTGTGCGGAAACAGAGCCGCTGGTTCATCTCGGCGGGCTCGATTTCGAGCTGCGCGACCGCATCGGCGCGTTGCTGCGGCAGGCCGGGTTCCAGGCCCTGGCCGCCGCCGGAGCGCCCTTCGGCGGCATCGACGACGAGAATATCTGCAATCTGTGCGGACGGGGCATGGGCGTTCAAATGGAGGTCAGCCGCGGCCTGCGGGCCTTGATGTTCCGCGATCTCACGCCGGAAGGCCGCTTTTTTCCCACCGAGGTCCTGTTCCGCTTCGCCCGGGCGGTCCGGGAGGCGATCTCCCCCTTCGCGCCGGGCGCCTGACGCAAATTGACGCTGGATCTAAGGACTCCGGCGCCAGGTGCCCGCGGGAGACCGACCGGGGCCGCGGCACCGCAAGCGGCGCATTGTGATTTTCGGGAACGCGATTATATTGAGGAGCTTTTCGGGCGCCGAGGGCGGTCCGTCAAACCGATTCATGAAAGTGATGCGCCATGAGTGTCATCGAAACGCACGAACTCGTCAAACGCTTCGGCGCGTTCACCGCCGTTGCGGGGGTCAGTTTTCAGGTCCACAGCGGCGAGTTCTTCGGACTGCTGGGTCCCAATGGCGCCGGCAAGACCTCGGTCATCCGCATGATCTACGGCTTTTCGCCGGTGACCAGCGGCACGATGAAGGTATTCGACCTGAACATCGAAACCGACTGGCGCCGCATACGATCGCGGCTTGGCGTTTGCCAGCAGGACAACACCCTCGACCCGGACCTGACGGTTGAGCAGAACCTCATTCTGTATGCCCGCTACTTCAACATCGAGCCCTCCACGGCGCGCGGGCGCGCCGACGCGCAGCTTGAATTCTTCGCCCTGAACAACAAGCGCCGGGCCAAGGTGATGGAACTTTCCGGCGGACTGGCGCGACGGCTGCAGTTGGCACGGGCGCTGATGGCGGAGCCGGACCTGCTCATCCTCGACGAACCGACCACCGGGCTGGACCCGCAGTCGCGGCACCAGGTCTGGGACCGCCTCTCCGAACTCAAACGGCGCGGCCTCACCATGCTGCTGACGACCCACTACATGGACGAGGCCGAAAGTCTGTGCGACCGGCTGGTCATCATGGACCACGGCCGCATCATGGCCGAGGGCCGGCCGCGCAGCCTGATCGCCGAGCATGCGTCCGAGAACGTCATCGAAATCGAGGAGCCGGGCGCGGCGCTCAAACAATTTGTCCGCGAGCGCGGGGTCAAGCACGACGACCTGGGCGGGCGCATGATCATCTACACCGCGGCCGACGGCGAACTGGAGAATGAAGTGCGCAGGCGGTTCTGCACCGAATCCTGCCGTTTTCGGGCCGGCAACCTGGAAGACGTCTTCCTGCGCCTGACCGGAAGGGAGCTTCGCGAATGAGACACCTGCGGCCCGGCGCCATATCCTCACGCTTCCGCCATGTCTGGTTCAGGAACCTGATCACCTACCGCCGCATCTGGAGGGTCAACTTCCTGGTGCCGCTGCTCGAACCCGGGTTCTACATCCTGGCCTTCGGCCTCGGGTTCTCGGGACTCATCGGCGCGGTGGAATATGCCGGCCTGCAGCTCGAGTACACCCGCTTCATGGCCCCGGCCCTGATCGCCACGGCCTGCATGTGGAACGCCTTTTTCGAAACCACCTACACCTCGTTCGTGCGCATGTACTACCAGAAGACCTTCGACGGCATCCTGGCCACGCCGATCAGCATCGAGGAAATCATCGTCGCCGAAATCGTATGGGCTGCGACCAAGGCGGCCGCCGCAGTGGCGGTCATGCTGGCCGTGCTCATCCCCCTGGGATACGCCGCGTTTCCCGGCGCGCTGATGTGCATCCCGATCGCCTTCCTGGGCGGACTGGCCTTCGCCGCCATCGGGATGTTCTTCACCGGCGTCATCCCTTCGATCGACATGTTCAATCTTCCTATTTTTCTGTTCATTACACCGATGTTCCTCTTCTCCGGCACCTTTTTCCCCGTGTCCGGCATTCCGGACTGGGCCGGAATATTCACGCTCATTTTTCCGCTCTACCACCTGGTGGAGCTGACGCGCTACTTCTGCATCGGCGCCATGGAGTCGAACGCGCTGTTCAATCTCCTCTACCTCCTGCTCTTCGTGACCCTTTTCGGCTGGCTGGCGCTGCTGACCATGCGGCGGAGGCTGATCAAATGAAACCTCCGGAACCCCGAACCCGGCCAGAGGGACCTTGCACTCATCCGCGCCCGGACGGCACCTACGAAGCGCTTGACGAACGCTTCGCTTCCGGCTAAGAAACTGCCCACCGCTTATAATGTGAGTTATGCCCTAGGTCTCCGACCACCCAGGCTCACCTGTGGTGGTTTTCTATTTCTGGAGGCCTGGATGGTCCGTCTGTTGATGATCGACAACTATGATTCCTTCACCTTCAACCTGGTGCAGATGTTCCGCCGATATCCGCTGGAGGTGATCGTCGCCCGCAACGACGCCATCGACCTGAAGGCAGCGGCGGCGCTGGCGCCCGGCTACATCGTGATCAGCCCCGGGCCGCGCGACCCGCGGCAGGCGGGCGTTTCAATGCGCTTGATGGCCGAGTGGCACCGCAAAGTCCCGATCCTGGGGATTTGTCTCGGGATGCAGTGCCTCAACGAAATCTTCGGCGGCCGCACGGTCCGCTCGCCGCAGCCCCTGCACGGCAAGACCAGCGCCGTTCACCACGATGGGCGCGGCATCTTCGCCGGCCTGCCCTCGCCGTTCCAGGCGGCCCGCTACCACTCCCTGGTCGTGGCACCCGGCGACAGGCAGGCGTTACTGGACATCACGGCGCGCACCGCGGACGGCATCATCATGGGACTTTCGCACCGCGTCCACCCCCTGCACGGGGTCCAGTTTCATCCCGAGAGTTTCCTCACCGAGCATGGCTTCCGGCTGATCGAGAATTTTCTTCGGCTGGGGCCTCTGGAGAATCGCTGTGAGCCTGTTCGAGCAGCCTGAAATTGCGGCCTTGAAAAACGCCGTCAGCGGCGTGCATTGCGAACCCCTGGCGCGCGGCATCGATCTGGCCGCATTGGCCGAGCCCTTCGCGCAGGCCGCCGGAACCGTGCTGCTGCTCAGCGGCGGCGATCTGGACTGCGCGCGCCATCACATCCTCGGCGTGTGGCCCTGGTTGACCCTGAGCGGCAGGCCGGGCGAGACCGTTCTGACGGTCGATCACCGGCGAACGGTATTGGCGGACGATCCGCTGGACGTGCTGCGCGCCGTCCTGACCCAACTGCGCCTTTCCGCGGCGGAAGACCGGCCGGAGCCTCTGTCGGCCGGCCTGCTGGGCTATCTGAGCTACGACCTGAAAGATTCCCTGGAGCGGCTGCCCCGTACGGCCGTGGACGAATTCGACCTGCCCCGCCTGCTCTTCTACGCCCCTTCGGTATTGGTGGTGCAGGAAAAGGCGGGCGGGCGCACGCGCCTTTTCGCACCCTGCCGCAATGGCAGCCAAACCGATGCCAGAGCGAATGCCGAACACTTCCGCGCGCGAATCCCGGCGGCGGACGATGCCGCGGTATGTAAACCCCCGGACATAGGCGCAGCCCAATCCAACTTCAGCCGGCCGGCCTACGAGCATTCGGTGCGCCGGGTGATTGATTATATCGCCGCCGGCGATGTCTACCAGGTCAATCTCTCCCAGCGCTTCCAGGCGCCTTTCACAGGCGACCCGTACATGCTGTTCCGCCGTTTTTACGAATCCAACCCGGCGCCCTTTTTCGCCTTCGTCCAGGCCGGCGACCACCAGATCGTCTCCACGTCGCCCGAACGCTTTCTGCTGCGCCGGGGAGGGGCGGTGGAAACGCGCCCGATCAAGGGAACGCGTCCGCGCGGCGGCACGCCGGACGATGATGCCGCCCTGCGCGCCGAACTTGCGGCCAGCCCCAAGGACGATGCCGAACTCTCCATGATCGTGGATCTTCTGCGCAACGACCTGGGCAAAGTGTGCGAACCCGGCACCGTTCGCGTTGCCGAGCACAAGCGCATCGAGGCCTATCGAAACGTCTACCACCTGGTCTCGCGCGTCACGGGCCGCCTGGAAGCGGAGCGGGACTCCGTGGACCTGATCGCGGCAACCTTCCCCGGCGGTTCGATCACCGGCTGCCCGAAGGTGCGTGCCATGGAAATCATCGACGAACTGGAACCGTGCCGCCGCAACATCTACTGCGGCAGCATCGGCTACCTGAGTTTCGACGGCGACCTCGATCTCTCCATCGCGATCCGCACGGCGGTCGTCGCCGGCGGCAGGATCTGCTTCTCCGTGGGCGGCGGCATCGTTTTCGACTCCGATCCCGGACTGGAGTATGAAGAAACCCTGCACAAGGGGCAGACGTTCATGCAACACTGCAGCACCGGAGCCGCGGGCGGCGCAACCGACCGCGTATGGCGCAACGGCCGCATCGTGCCGGCGAAGGCCGCCGCGGTTCCGTTCACCGACCTGGGCCTTCAGTACGGCCACGGCTTTTTTGAAACCCTGCGTGCCGACCAGGGCCGCGTGCCGCTCCTGGCCGACCACGTCGCGCGCCTGGAATCGACCTGGCGCGCCCTGCTGCCCGGACCTCCCCCGGACCTGAGCTGGGATACGATCATCGGCCGGGTGTTGGCGGCCAACGGACTGGAACGGCGCTGCGCGGCAGTCAAAATTCTCATCACCCATGGCAGCCGCACCGAGCCCCCATGGGACCGCACCCTCGTGGTCACCGCCCGGCCCTACCTCCACCGACTGGCGGTTCCCGGCCGCATCGGCCTGGCCCTGCGCACCTATCCCGAGCCGCGTCAAACACCGCTGGCGCAGTATAAGTCACTGAACTACCTTTACTATTATCTTGCCGGGCGCTGGGCGGCCGAGCAGGCGTGCGACGAAGCCCTGGTGCTCAACCCGGACGGCAGCGTTTCGGAAACCCATTCCGCCAACCTGATTCTGATCAACGCACAGGAAGCCGTGCAGCCGGTCTCGCCGGCCGCCCTGCCGGGGGTCATGGCGCAGGCCGTGGCCCGCCAGCTGGCCGCATGGGATTTCCGCATCGTCCGGCGAAAGGTGGCGCCGGCCGAGTTGGACGCGGCGCAACAGGTGCTGGCCACCAATGCGCTGATGGGCGCCGTTCCGGTGACCGGTCTGGACGGCAAAGCGCGTCCTGCCGGCGGCAACCTGTGGCGGCAGCTCAACGATGCCATCATTCCCGGATGGTCGATATCCTGATCTCTGCCGACCGGCGCCACTTTCCTGTTTACAAATGCCCATTTGGGAACTATTGTATTACCAAATGGAAGGGAGGGACGGATCATGTATGGCGCGCTTTCGATCGGCCTGAAACCCCAGAATTCGACACTGCTGATCGCCCGGATCAAAAAGGGGCTTCCGTTCAAGTCTTTCGAGCAGCTGTGCCGCAGCCTTGCGATACCCGAAAAAGAACTGGCCGCCGTTTTGAAGATTCCTTCCAGCACCCTGGCGCGGAGGAAAAAGAGCGGGCAGTTGGCCTTCGAGGAATCGGAGCGCCTGTTCCGCATCGCGCGCCTCTTCGACAAGGCGCTGGAAGTATTCGCCTCGCCCGACATGGCGCGCAAGTGGCTGAGAGAGCCGGCCTGGTCGCTGGGCGATTTCACCCCCCTGCAGTATGCGGATACCGAGCTGGGATCCCAGGAGGTCGAAGCGCTGCTGGGCCGCATCGAACACGGCATCTTTTCCTGACCGGCCCGAGATGGCTCAAATCCCATCCGACATGCTGACCGCCTGGCGCATCGTGGCGGCGCGCCATGAAGCCAAGGCGTTCAGCGGCGACGGCGCGCGGCTGTACGGCGGCCGATGGAACAGCAAAGGTGTGGCCGTGGTTTACACGGCGGCCAATCTGGCGCTGGCGTCGCTGGAGATCGTCGTCAATCTTCCTTCCCCCGCCCTGCTCGAAGACTACATCCGCATTCCGGTTCGTTTCGAATCCGGCCTGGTCGAAGTCCTGAATCCGGAAACGCTGCCCGCAGACTGGAATCATCGACCCATATCGCCCTGCACCCGCGCGATCGGGGATTCCTGGGTCAGGGAGCAGCGTTCGGCCGTACTGTGCGTGCCCAGCATCGTCGTCCCGGAAGAGTGCAACTATCTGCTGAATCCCCTGCATCCCGATTTCGGCCGCATCCATATCGGACCGCCGGCGGTATACCATCTCGATCCCCGTCTGGCCGGCCGCAACAAACTGCCCGTTTGAGCAGGAACGCAGCGCCCGCTTGTGGTGAATACGGCCCAGCCTGTATTGACGCTTTCGGCGCCTTGAGTCCAAATGAAGGCTGTCGGGCGCCGCTTCGCCCAGCCCCACCGCCCGTCACCGTAAGATCCACCGTGCACCACGATGTTCATCCTTGAGTGATCCCTGCCGGAGGTCCGCCTATGTCCGAACGCTCCTTTCTGACCAGACTGCGCTTCTTTCGCCCGAGAAGCGGCGACGATGGCTGCCGGGAGGAAAAAACCGACGACGCCTGGCTGCAGATCCGCTGCGGCCAGCGCGAATGGGAGCAATTCTACCGCCAGAGGTGGCAGTACGATCGCAAGGTGCGTTCCACGCACGGCGTCAACTGCACTGGTTCATGTTCGTGGGACGTGTATGTTAAAAACGGCATCGTGGTCTGGGAAACCCAGTGCACCGATTACCCCTCCTGCGGCGAGGGATTCCCCAATCACGAGCCGCGCGGTTGCCCGCGCGGAGCCGCCTGCTCCTGGTATACCTACAGCCCGGTGCGCATCAAACACCCCCTGATCCGGGCGTCCCTGCTACAGATGTGGCAGGCGGCGCTTGCCCGGCACACCGATCCGGTGTCCGCCTGGCGCAGCATCGTCGAAGACCCCGGCAAGCGCCGCGCGTTTCAGCGCGCCCGGGGCAAGGGCGGCTTCGTGCGCATCGACTGGGACAAAGCCGCCACCCTCATCGCGGCGGCCCTGATTCATACCATCCAGGCACACGGGCCCGACCGCATCTTCGGCTTTTCCCCCATTCCGGCCATGTCCATGGTGAGCTATGCCGCCGGGGCGCGCTTCCTTTCCCTGATCGGCGCGGCCATGATCAGCTTTTATGACTGGTACTGCGATCTGCCCCCGGCCTCGCCGCAGATCTGGGGCGAACAGACCGACGTGCCCGAAAGCGCCGACTGGTACGAGGCCGCCTACATGATCGTATGGGGCACCAACCTGCCCATGACCCGCACCCCGGACGCCCATTTCTTCGTCGAAGCGCGCTACCGCGGCGCCCGCGTGGCGGCGGTGGCGCCCGATTACGCCGAATATGTCAAATTCGCCGACACCTGGCT
>JAEYRZ010000213.1 GCA_023435265.1 Pseudomonadota bacterium | reverse complement strand
CTCGTGACATCCGCGCAACCGTCCTCATCTTCATAATTATTTAAGTGAGCGATAATTATTTAAGTGAGCGATGAAGGAGTGCGTGCCATGCAGATGAGGCCATTGGGAACCGATGGACCGACCGTTTCCGCCATCGGGTTGGGATGCATGGGGATGTCCGAATTCTACGGACCCCGTGACGATAACGAATCCATTTCCGCGATCCATGAGGCGGTGCAGTTGGGCATCAACTTTATCGATACGGCCGATATGTACGGGCCGTTCACCAACGAAGAACTGGTGGGCCGCGCAATCAAGGACCGCCGCGGGCAGGTGGTGCTGGCCACGAAGTTCGGCATTGTGCGCGACGAAAAAGACCACAGCCTGCGGGGCGTCAACGGCCGCCCGGAATATGTGCGCAGTGCCTGCGAGGCCAGTCTGCGCCGCCTCCAAGTCGACACCATCGATCTTTATTACCTGCACCGGGTCGACCCGCGGACGCCCATCGAGGAGACCGTGGGCGCCATGGCCGATCTGGTGCGTGAAGGCAAGGTGCGTTACCTCGGATTGTCCGAAGCCGGCCCGCGGACCCTGCGGCGCGCCCAGGCCGTTCATCCCATCACGGCGCTGCAAAGCGAGTATTCCCTGTGGACCCGCGATCCCGAAGACCAGATTCTGCCGGTCTGCCGCGAACTGGGGATCGGTTTCGTGGCCTACAGCCCGCTCGGCAGGGGCTTTCTGACCGGAAAGATCAAACGCTTCGAAGACTTCGCGCAAGACGACTACCGGCGCCAGTCGCCGCGCTTCCAGGGCGAAAATTTCCAGCGCAATCTCGACCTGGTTCAGCTTGTCGGGGCCCTTGCCGGAAAGAAGGGCGTAACGGCCTCGCAACTCGCGCTGGCCTGGTTGCTGGCTCAGGGCCGGGATATCGTGCCGATTCCGGGAACCAAGCACCCCCATTATGTCAGGGAAAACGCCGGCGCCCTGGATGTTGGGCTGACTGAAGACGATCTGCGCGCCATCGTGGCCATCGCGCCCAAGGGCATTGCGGCCGGTGAACGGTACCCGGAGGCCATGATGCAGATGATCGACCGCTGAAGCGCCTTTGGCGGCTGCGTTTTGAAGCAGGATCACGCAAGATTACGATGAGGTATGGTTCACCACGGAGGACACAGAGAACACAGGGAAAATTAAAATCATCCTCTGTGACCTCTGCGCTCTCTGTGGTTGTCAATAATCAATACCCTGTGGACGTCACTTCATTCATGCCAGTGAGTACCAAGCGGCAGTACGAGTGCCCTTGCACCCGATTGCCTGCCGAGGCACATGATCGTACTTGAGCATTTCAGATGCGCATATCAGAAAGAATGGTACAAATGAGATCCGAACGATTCTTCGAAGACAGATTGATTTCCCTGAGCGGTTCCGCGCTCGGCGCCGGGGCGGCGCCGGGGTCCCGCAGCGAGCCGTCGGTGGAAGACAGGGCGCTGCTCGATGCGTATTCACAAGCCGTCATCGGGGTCGTGGAAGCGATCGGTCCTGCCGTGGTTGGTGTGTTGGGCGGGCGGCCGTCCGATGAAAACCAATCGGAACGGATGGGAATCGGCTCCGGGGTACTGATCACCCCCGACGGCTATATCTTGACCAACGACCATGTCGTCGTTCCTTTACGCCAGGCTGCCCGCCTGAGCGTGCACCTGACGGACGGCGATCTGTTGCAGGCAACGGTGGTCGGGACCGATCCGGCCACCGACCTGGCCGTCATTCGAGCCGATGGTTCGGGACTGCCTTATGCAGCCCTGGGTGACTCGGACCAGGCCAAGCCCGGCCAGCTGGTGGTGGCCATGGGCAACCCGCTGGGATTCCAGTCTACGGTTTCCACCGGCGTCATCAGCGCCATGGGCCGCGGGCTGCGCAGCCGCGACGGGCGCCTGATCGAAAACATCATCCAGCACACCGCACCCCTGAATCCCGGCAGTTCCGGCGGGCCGCTGCTCGACTCCGCGGGTCGCATCCTGGGCATCAATACCGCCATTATCGCCGGCGCCCAGGGCATCGGGTTCGCGGTGCCGGCCAACACCGCCCTGTGGGTCGTATCCCAGATTCTGACCCACGGCCGCGTCCTGCGCGGATTTCTCGGCATTGCCGGCCGCCAGCGTACCCTGCCGCGCCGGATCTCCCGTTATTTCGGACTTTCCAACGCGCATGCCGTGGAAGTGCTGTCGGTGGAGGCCGGGGCGCCCGCCGAACAAGCAGGGTTGCGTCAAGGGGATTGGATCGTCGCCGTGGACGAACACAAGGTGGAGAGCGTGGACGACCTGCATCGTTATCTCTCCCGCTCCGGAATCGGAAAACCGCTGCACCTCACCGTCCTTTCGAATTCCCAGCTGCTGGAGCGGGTGGTGATCCCAGTCGAGGCGATGAACTAGATGAACTAAGTACGCACAGGGCTATTCAGTGACATGCGTTTTTCACCACAGAGGTCACAGAGAACACAGAGAAAGACTAAATGAGCTTATCTGGTACATTCCAGTTTGGTTCGATGGCACGGTTCAGGTGTGCCGGGGTATTCGGGTGCAAGGA
>JAEYRZ010000177.1 GCA_023435265.1 Pseudomonadota bacterium | reverse complement strand
CGGCCGAGATTGACGATGATTTCACCGAAATACTTGCGCTTGATGTGATGCCAGACGGTCAGTTTGCCGATGCGGCCGAAACCGTTGACACCCAATTTCGGCTCCGCTGCCCTGCTTTCGCTCATCTATCGACTCCTTTTCGATAAACCGGCTGCCATCACTTCAATAAACAGGCTGCTGTCACGCATGCCGTCCATCATGCCGGCTTGATTCTCAGAGCGCCTTGATAAACCGATCCCTCGCGACCGTCAATGCTGATGTGCTCGCCGGAGCGCAGCTGGCTCCCGGCGAAGGTCACGGTCCGATTCCGTTCGTCGCAAACCATGTCGCCGCATCCCACCACGCATGTCTTGCCCAGCCGATGGGCGACTACCGCCGCGTGCGAGGTGACCCCGCCGCGTGCGGTCAGCAGACCGTCGGTGGCGAAAATTTCCTGGATATCGTCGGGAACGGTGTCGCCGCGGACCAGGATCAAAGCCGTATCCGGCTCCCCTCTGCGCCAATGCTCGACTTCCGCCAGACTGAAGACCAGCCGGCCGCTGAGCGCGCCGCCGCTCACGCCGATCCCGTGCCCCAGGTAGGCCTGCTGCGTTTTGAGGACCGGATCGAAGGCCAGCACCTGCTTGCTCTCGCGGATGGCCATATCGCGCGTTTGAAGAAGGTACAGGTCGTCCGCGGTGGGACTCTCGAACGTAAATTCCATCTCCTGAGGGCTCCAGCCTTTTTCGTAGACGAGCATGCGGGCCCAGTTGCGCATGGTTTCGTAGATCTGCGGAAAGTGGGTTTCCAGGGTGATATCGGTTTCGCGCAGCTCGTGTTCCTGTTGTTTGAGCGAAATGGGCAACGTGCGGACCAGTCCGGCGACCACATCCTCTCCCTGGTTTTCCACGCTGAAGTCGCCCCACAAACTGAGGCTGTCGCCGGCCCAGCGCGGATTGTGCGTGAAGATGACCCCGGTGCCCGAAAGCTGGGAAAGGTTGCCGAAAACCATGGCCTGCACCGTGACCGCGGTGCCCCAGTCATCCGAAATGCCCATGATCTGCCGGTACGCGCGGGCCTTGGCCGATTCCCAGGAATCCATGACCATGCGGATGGTGTTGTTGAGTTGTTCGAGCGGCTTTTCGGGGATTACGAAGCCTTCATCCAGGATGCGCGTCTTATAGGCCTGCGCCATCTGCTGCATCTGACCGCCCGTGAAGCTCCTTTTTACCGGGATTCCCAATTTTTCCTTGTATTCGCCGATGATGGCGTCGAAGTCGTCGCGTTTCAAACCGAGCGCCATGCCATATGACTGCAGGAAGCGGCGGTAGCTGTCCCAGGCGAACCACGGATTGCCGCTCCTGGCGGCCAATCCCTGCGCGATTTCTTCATTGATGCCCACATTCAGGAAGGTGTCCATCATCCCGGGCTGCGAAATGGAAGAACCGCTGCGCATGGACAGGAGCAGCGGATTCGAGGGCTCGCCCAAACGTTTGCCCGTCAGGCGCTCCAGTTCACGAAGATGGTGCGCCACCTGGTCGTTGAAGTTGTCCTGGGCGGGCGCGAAGGATTCGATGATTTCGCGACAGCGGAATACTTCGGTGGTGATGATGAAACCCGGCGGCACAGGCAGGTTGAACTGCTTCAGCTTGAGCATGTTCAAACCCTTGTTGCCCAGGTCTATGATGCCCACGCTTGTGCCGCGCGGCGTCTGCAGCGAGATGATGGCCCGCTGGGGATCGTAATTGAGCAGCCGACGCAGTTTATCCTTGGGCAGCCGGTTGGATTGGTTGAACAATGTATTCAGGATCCGGCTCAAGAAGAGATCGAGCTGCTGCAGGCCCAGCGAGGTGCTCAAACGGTCGCGGAAGAAAATTTCGGAAGTGCGGTGGCAGAAATTGTCATGGTCTTCGCAACTGTCCGGCGAATTATACTTGGGCAGAATCTGGCCGACATCCAGTTCGGAGAGGATGCGGGTCAGGTTTTCTCCATGGATGTTGTTGAAGTAGTCGTTGATGATGTTTTTGACCGCCTGCGCGAATCCCTTGTAGATATCCAGGTATTGGGTGAAGCTGAAGCCCCGGATCTTCAGCGAATGGGCCAGCAGTTCGAGCTGATGCTGCAATTCCGCCGAGGCGATGCCGTCGACTTTCAAGGCTTTGTCGAACAGGACCAGGCGGTCATAGATCTGGTAGCAGGTGGCCTTGGTGATCAGGCTCAGATCCATGGTCTGGATCAACTCTTCGAACAGCACGTTGACCAGTGCTTCCAGGCGCAGAGTCAGCCCCATGGCGTCGAACTTCAGCTCGCGGTAGCTGCCGTACATGGAGGGGATATCCACCGTGAAGTGGCGCTTTTTATAAATATCTTCCCGGATGTCGAAGATCTGCGGCGAGAGAATGATCGATTTGAGCCGGTCGAGGTAGTCCAGCAGCCGGTCCGTTCGATGCTTCAGGCTCGGCGCGCGCAGCGCTTCTTTCAGATCTTCCAGCCCAGGGAACGTCTCGGCGCCCAGCTGGTCGATATGCGGTTCGATCTGAGAGAAGTTCAGGTTGTACTTGGTGTTGAGCTGCTTGTAAAATTCCGCGAAAAGCACCACCCGTTCGCGGTCCACCGCTTCGACGCCCTCGATCCGGGCGACCAGTTCGGCCAATTGCTCGCGGCTTCGGTCCAGCAGATCGCCGGGCAATGCAAGCCCCTGGTCCGCAAGGGCCCGGACGACCTTGTGCACGCCGTCGACATAAGGCCCGTGTGTCTCGATCTGATCGAAAATGTGCGGCGGCAGGAAAGGACTCAAATCGGTTTTGTCCAGCGTCTCCCAGAAATGCAGCGCGGCCTGCATGAAGCAAAGCACACGGTTGCTGCTTTCGACATGGCTTTGTTTGCGCAGAAAATGGATCAGCGGATCGCGCCGGTGGCAGATTTCGTCGATCTGGGTCGAAATATCGCGCAACTCGCCTTCGGCGCCGATGTCATTAAAGTAAACCGGGAAGAGCCGGGCAAGTTGTTTGGTCAGGCTGTAGACCGGGCCGATGCGGCTGTTCAGCAGCCGGGTCATGTCGCGTCCGAAAATATCGGTATCGCGGATGAATACTCCGCCGACCGCGAGATGAATGATCAGATTCGAAAGCAGCCGCGTACTGCGCTTGGGATCCAGCTCGATCAATTCCAGCCAGGTCCGGATATTCTGCAGATGGGCGCTGTTGGCCTTGATCTGCCAGTCGTTGCCGACGCCGCTGATCATGGGGGTTTGAAATCCCAGCCGGATCACGGCATCGATGAAAAACTCGATCAGTTCATTGTTTTTGGTCGCATAGATGCCGCGCCCCATGCCCAGGACACAATTGAGCGCCGTCGCCGGAAATTGGCGCACATTGGTTTCCAGGATCGCGAAGGTCCTTGCGATCAAATCGCGGATGTAACGGTTGCTCTGGTCGGCGATCAAACGATCGAGGGTCCGGTTGATATCCCGCAGGGTGTCTTCGTGCAGGATCGCCAGGCCGTCGATGTTCATGACATGAAAGAGGAAAATGACCTTCCATTGGGGGCCCCTGCGATCCACGCCGCCGGTCTCGAGCAGCCGTTGCGGTATGGCGCGGTAGATCTGGACGATGTCGCTGTGAAATGGAATGCCGATCAGTTCGTCGACGGCCGTTTCGTCGCCGGCCGCTACCGCGCTATGCAGAGCCTCGAGCCGTTTCACCTGCGCCGTCAGCGTGGCGTGACAAACCGGGGTGAAAATAGCCGCCAGGTCCGGTGAATCCGCCTGGTCACCCGCTTCGGATAAAAACCATTGCCAGGGGTCCTTGACGCTCAACCAGTAGCGCAGGCTCATGTCCTGCGCGCGCAGCAGCAGGCGCGGCAGGGCGTTCAGCCTGCAGATTCCGGCGCCCAGCCGCTGCCGGCATTCACCCGCCAGGCGCTTCAGGGGGTAGTAACTGCGTACGATGAGATCGAACACTTCGTCCGGCTGCTGTTCCATGACCGCGAAGCTGTGCTCGATCAGCGGCCAGAACCGTTCGAGTTGGTCATCCGCCGCCCGCACGATTTTTTGCAGAAACAACATCAAATTGTCGGCCGCATCGATTTTAACCTCCTGCGGACTCGCGGAAAGTAATGTATCGGTCAAAATTTCGATCAGGCATTCGGCCGCCGCGACGCCCCGGGGATGCGATTTCATCAAATGAAAGTAGTCCAGGGCGTAGGTGCGGGCGCCGTCCACGATGAACTGCCGGTTGCGATACGGGTGGGATACTTCCTTGAGAAACAGGTTCAATCCCTGGAGCAGGCCGTAATACTGCGCCATGATCTCCTGCAGGCTTGCGTAGCGGGGATCGATGGGGACATCCACCTGCGTGCGTGCCAGGTTGATCTGCAACGCTCTGGATTTGATCATCCGCGCCTCCGACATCGTACAGGCTGGTAAGAAGATGACGGCCCGACCGCGTTCCAGGAGAATCGCGGCCCACCGAAACCAGCGGTTTTCGCTAAACCAGCGGTTTTCGTTGTAAACCGGAGGACGAACTCAAAATAAGGCCTCGACCGTCCCCGGCAACGCCGATGCTGCGATCGCGGCGTTTTGAATGTCGCGGCAAAGTCATCGGCCGCGGATCACGTTTTTCAATTCGTCGCGGTCGTCCGGGCCGATGGGAAAATGCTCGCTCAGAATCGTCCCCACGGCCTCGATCGCCTCGCACACGGCATCCGCGGCATGTCCTGTCCGGATACCTTCGGTCAGGCGCCCGACGATCGCGTCCCACTGCCCGGCCGGGACTTTGGCGTCGATTCCCCGGTCCGCCAGAATCCAAACCCGGTGTTCGAATTCAGAGATGAAGATCAGGATGCCGTTCGCCGCCCGGGTCCGGTAGAGGCCGTGTTGAAAAAAACCCACTATGGCGGCTTCTTCGACCTCTTCGGCCATCTCTTTTGCGGAGATGAAGAAGCGTTTCAAAAAGCCGGCGCGTTTGACCAGCATGTATGCGGCCGGCCACAGAAGGCTCATCATGCCGAGAAAGAGCCACATGTTGTGCGGGCCGATCCACAACCAGGCGCCGACGAGCGCGGTGAGCAGAATGGCCGCCGGCATCGAGATCGCCGTGGCGCCGATCACCGCCGCCATCGTATAATCATCGCTCTGCGGCACAATCTGGCAGACGATTTCCCCGGATGTCTTCTTTTCGGCTGCCGAAACGGTTCGGGAGACCCGATCCAGTTCGGCGGACTTCAGCAATCGTCGCGTGTTGTGTTTCATACGTTTCTACGTAATAGGGATCGCTGTCCTACCATCCACCCGATTCCCCGCCCCCGCCGAAGCCGCCGCCGCCTCCGGAAAAACCTCCTGAAGAGAATCCGCCGCCCCACCCGCCGCCGCCGAAGGGACCGCCGTAGCGGCGATGGCCCATCGCGTGGCCGAACGAGAGCGTCGAACCGAGGAGGCTGATCAGCAGTCCCGCGATCATGCCTGCGGGAATCAGTAAGAGCGTTGCGATTACACCCAGTTTAAAAAAGAGCGCTCCGGCGATCGGCGCCAGGATCGCGCCGGCGGCCGCCCCGGCAAAGCGGTTGATGCGCCCCACAAGATTGATGATGAACAACAGCGCCAGCAGCCCCAGCAGCCCCGGTGAAGAGGGGCGGTCGGCACCCCGCGGCGACGTGGGGGCGGTGTATTCCCCCCGCACCGCTCGGATCATGGCCTCCACGCCATTGCTGATGCCCTCGCGGGGGCGCCCCATTTTGAACTGGGGTGCAATCACATCGCGAATGATCCTGCCGGTGGTCAAATCGGTCAACCGCCCCTCGAGACCATATCCCACTTCGATGCGGATCTTGCGCTCTTTCAGTGCAATCAGCAAAACAGCCCCGTTATCCGCTCCCTTTTGTCCGATCCGCCACCGGTCCGCCACCCGGATCGAAAATTCCTCCAGGCTGTCACCTTCCAGCGAAGGAATCGTCAGTACCACGATCTGTGTCGAATCGGTGCGTTCGAGTTCGGCGAGAACCGCTTCGATCTGGCGCTCGGCGCCCGGATCGAGCAATTCCGCATAGTCGTTGACGCGCCCGCGCAGCGCCGGGACTTCCCGGGCGTCTGCAAGGGCGGCTACTCCCAGAAGAAGAATCAGCACAGGCACGATCGTGCGGGATATGCGGTGCCTGAACCCGATCATCATTGGGGCTGGGTTCCGAAATTGACCCGGGGGGCCTCTCGGGCGCCGCTTGCAGCTTGAAAATAGGCTTTACGTTCCAGGTGCAGGAGGAAATTGTTCGTCAGATTGTAGGGGAAGCTGCGAATGGCCCCGTTGAAGCGTTCCACGCTTTCATTGTAGCGTTGCCGGGCCACGTTGATGCGGTTCTCGGTGCCTTCCAACTGGTTCTGAAGATCCAGGAAATTTTGGTTGGCCTTGAGTTCCGGGTAACGCTCGACCACGACCATGAGTCGGGAGAGTGCCGACGAGAGACTGCCTTGAGCCTCCAAAAGCTGCTGCATGGCCTGTGGGTCCCCCAGTTGCTGCGGCGTCAACTGGACACGGGCGGCCTGGGCCCGGGCTTCAATGACCGCCTGCAGCGTCTCCCGTTCATGCGCCGCGTACCCCCGCACGGTTTCAACCAGATTGGGGATCAGGTCGGCCCGGCGCTGCAGGTTGCTTTCCACGTCGCCCCAGGCCCGATTGACCTGCTCTTCCATCTGCTGAAGCTTGTTGTAGCCGCAACCGGACAGCAGCAGCGCGATGACCGCGGCCGACCACACCCAAAATGCTTTCCTGAGCATCGGATACTCCTTGCCTCGGGGACGGCACCGTAGAAAGTCCAATATCTGCGTTGCGCCTTGATCTTGGACTTTTTACGGCGCCGTCGGTTTGGAAAGTTTCAAGTGTTAAGCGAAGGGTCTTGTCTTTGATTATCGAATCAGATGTTAACCTTTTCTTAAAACTTAACATTCAAAACTTAATGCGGATATCTGAAATGCTCAAGTATATTGCCTTGTGCGCACCGGTGTGCCGGGGTATCCGGGCCCAAGGACACGCCATAGCGGTTTGAAGTGCCGCTAAGGCTTGCTGCGTCCCGCTGCGCGGGATTATAACGCGTCCTTCCCGCAAACTCGCTGCGCTCAAACAGGCGGGACGCTTTTGCTTCGCTGCGCCAAGCGGCACTAAAACCGATGGCTGACGTCCTTGCACCCGGATACCCCGGCACACCTGAACCATGCCATTGAACCAAACTGGAGCTTTGCAGATAACCGTAATAATTTTATCGGCGGGACTCTGTCAAAAATGATCAATTTACCGGGCGTTGAGGGAATAATTCAGACTTCGGAAGCGGTTGAATGAATACACCGCCTGCTCGCAGTCTGGCATCACTTTGGCGGATTCTCGCGCTCGACATCCTGATTGAAATCGTAAGCGCCGAGATCCTGGAAGGTCATGCCGGCTTGCGCGAAGTCGCGGCGGATCCGGTCGACCGGAATATCCGAGAATTCGCCCCGCTCCTGTAAATACTCCATGTGTTTGTTCCCGAGAAGGTCGAAAGGATGGTAAATCGAATCGAAGGTGCCGTCGAATTCGAGTGGTTTCAGCTGAAACCGTTGGCACAGTTCGATGTTGAAGGCCGGCGTGGCTTTGACCCAGCGGCCGTCCAGGTAGATCGAGGTATAGCCGTGCCACAGGAAGACGTCCGTTTTCATGTGCGCCCGCAGACGGGCCGTGGAAAGGTGATTTCTCACATCGGCGTAACCGAGTTTGGCCGGGATGCCCAATCCGCGGCAGCATGCAGCCAGCAGGGCGGCCTTGGGCACACACCAACCGCGGCCGATTCGCAGGGTGGTGCTCGCCCGCAAGCCATCGACGGACATCACGATGCCGTAGGGATCGTAGCGAATTTCATCCCGAACGGCATAATAGAGCTTCACCGCCTGCTCCCTCGGTGAGGATGAACGGCCGCACCGGTCGCGGATAAACTGTTCAACGCGCGGATGCTGGAAATTGATGATATCGGTGGCTTGCAGGTACTCGGCGGAATCTGAATTCACGGTATCTAAAATCCTTTTTGTTCGGGCTTCAGCTTCCCATCTGGGGCGATCGCCGGTTGACGGACCGGCCCGTTATCATTGGCACTTTTGAAACAAGAACTCAAGCGGAGACTTGACCCCCTTAAGATGCCTTCCGCCGGGCCGATAATCGTTTGGACGCCGCGGGCTGTACTTGGCAGGGCGGATTCGAAAGATCATGATGAGTACGAAATTCCTGATTGTCCTGACCTGGATCTTCTACACCGGCCTGCGCCGCAGCGGCGACGACATCTGGTTTTTCTGCACGCTTGTCAGCGGACTTTCGACTGCCTGCGCCTTTTTTTACCGCCTGGAAAACAAACCTGCCCGCCAGCCGACCAAAAGCAAAAAGTAGTCGATATTCAGATCATTTTGCCCTCGGGCGGCTCCCAGAATCGCCGCGCCTGTTCGGCGGTTTTTTCGGGTTCGATAAAAGTCGCCATGTCGCCGAGCGCCACCTCGAATCCGGTGAAGTCGCTGCGCACCCAGGGGGCGTAATTCGAGCGCACGGTGATCCTGACCCACATTTCCAGGTCCTGCGCGCCGTCTTCCACCAGCAGCAGCCCCAGGTTGTAGCCATTGCGTCCCAGGCTGCGAAAGTATCGCTGGGCGTTCAGCACGCCCTGAGCCAGGCTCTCCCACTGCGTCGGCGTGACCCGATTCAGCCCGGCGACGCCCGGCAGGATGCCCCAGATTTCGTGGAAGCCCTCGGGTGCGAAGGCCGAGAGCCAATGCCACGCGCCGGTGACGCCGATCCATCGCTCCGCGCTTCGCATTTCGGCGGCCAGATAGTCCGAAAACAGCAGCCTTCCGTTCCAGCGGTGGTATTCGGCTGCCCGTCGCTTCAGGAAACGGTGGTGGTTGGCGGGCGTCCGATCGGCCTGAACCTGCAGATGAGGGTGCAGCAGAGATCCTCCGGCCGAGGGCAGGTGATTCTGGGTGATGGCCATGTAAACCGCCGCGGGGTCATGCGCCAGAACGCGCAGCAGGTAATCACGACAATTGAGAAAGGAATCGATGTACCCGCGGCGCTCGGCCGTTCCGATCTCCACGAAGTGACGGTCGTCGAACAGGCTGACGGCAGAGTAGCGGCCATAGGGGAAAAGGTTGGGAAAGAGCGTGGAGGTTCCGCGGGTCATGCGTCCCGGCGGCCAGAGGTCGGCCGTAAGGCGAGGCGTTCGAGCGGTGAGCGATTGGCTGCAGAATGGGCAGTGCTCCGTTTGATCCGCAAAGGGAGGCGGTGCGGGCAACGATTCGGCGCCGGGTTCGCGCTCCTCGCCGCGGGTCAAGGCGATCCGGCAGGTACGGCCGGTGATGGGCGAGGTACGGATCTCGATCGGCCGCGCCACGGTTTCGCCCGTAGGCAGAACGATGCGGGCCGCGAAGGTCTCTTTTTCAAACCGCAGCATGCGGGGACCTCCCGCCGAATCCGGTGCGCAACAGGGAATCGCGGCTGATCATGCCCTTGAAACGTCCCGCTTGGTCCACAACGGGCAGGCGCTTGAAAGCCTTTTCGGTCATCAGGCGGACGGCCTCTTCGATCAACATCTCCTCGGAGACGGTGACCACATCGGTGCGCATCACATCGCGCGCCTGGATGGTCTCCAGGCAACGCTGCACATCGGCCAGGCAGGGGTCGGCTTTGAACGGTCGCTTCAGTTTTTCCATCACCCGCCAGATCCCCTCTTTTTCCTGCTTGAAAAAGCGCAGTAAATCCCGGTCGGAAATCAGTCCCAGCAGCCGGCCATGTGCATCGAGCACCGCCACGCGCTGGATATCATCGGCATCGATGACTTGAATCACGTCTTTGACAGGGGTATCCGGTAATACCGCATGCGTATCCCGGCGTGCGATATCGGCCACGCGGCGCAACCGGCCCACCTCGATCTTTTGCTCCCGGAAACGGTCCCAGTCGGGCGCCTCATGCATAACAGCCTTGAAGATATCCAGCCGCGAGAGCATGCCTGCCAGGTGCCCGCTGCGGTTCACGACCGGCAGGCGCTTGAGTCCCTGATCCAGCATGATTTCCACGGCCTCGCCCAGCGGTCGGCCTTCCTCGATGGTGCTGGCCGGGCTGGACATCACGTCGGATGCGGTGCGCACGGCCATTTTCTCCAGCACACGGTCAAGCCGGTCCTGGTCGGATTCGGCCAGCAGGCCCAGGCGCAGCGGCATGCCGCCCTTGCGGATCAGGTCGCCCTGCGTGATGACGCCCAGGGGCCGACCGCCCGTGTCCACTACCGGCAGCCCGGTGAACACGGAAGAAAGCAGCAGCCGGGCCACCTCGCTCAGCGGGGTCGCCGGTGCAACCTGCACCGGGTCGGCGGTCATGATGTCGCGCACCTGGAGTTGCCGCGGGAAGAAGGCATTGTTTACCCGATGCGCGGCCACCTGCAGATCGGTCACGGCGACGATCCCGTCGCCGACCATTGCATTCAGCTCATCCAATACGCGCTGGACCTGCGCTGCAGGCAAAACAATGGTGATCCGGACAGGCAGATTGTAGGAAAGCACCTCGAGGCGATGGGTGGACACTTCGCCGTTTTCATAACTCCCGGCTACGCCCCGGGTGACAATGCAGCGGGCCGCGATCTTCAGATCGTGCAGGTAATGGATGACGGCATCGGACAAGGGTTTGCCCTGGCAGCGCGCCTGCTCGCTGCTGAAAATTTCGATGGCTTTGTAATCCAGCATTCGCGGGTGCTCCTATTTGAGGTTTCCCAGCCAGATGCCCAGGAACGTGAGGGCCAGCCCGCCCGCATTGTTGACCAAAATGTTCACGAAGGGAAGCAGCACCAGGCCGGCGCGTCCCGCATTGGTGGTTTCGAGGGTGAAGGTGGAAAATGTGGTCAGCGCGCCCAGAAAACCGGTGATCAAGAACAGCCGGACCTCCGGCGTCAACAGCCGCACGCGGTCGGCAAGCGCGAATAAAAGGCCGATCAGAAAGCAGCCGGCCATATTGACCGCCAGGGTCCCCCACGGAAAGGTGTTGCCCCACAGG
>JAEYRZ010000099.1 GCA_023435265.1 Pseudomonadota bacterium | reverse complement strand
CTCCTGAAGGTTATGGCCGATGCCCGGGATATACGCCGTGACCTCGATCCCGGTGGTCAAGCGCACGCGCGCCACTTTGCGCAAAGCCGAGTTCGGCTTTTTCGGGGTCGATGTATACACACGGGTGCAGACCCCCCGTTTTTGCGGTGCTCCCTTGAGTGCCGGGGTATTAGTCTTCTTCTTGATCCGGATCCGGCCCTTTTTGACTAGCTGGTTGATGGTCGGCATAATTTCCTCACTGACAGTGTCGAAAATGGCGCGCAAAAGTGCCCGCGTATAAAAAGCGTTTTTGTATAGAGATGACCCCTCGTTGTCAAGTATAATTCGCTATGTTTTAAGAAAATTTTCCCTCTTTCAGGCAGTCGCACATGCCGGCTTCACGCATCGGAGCTGAATTCGCCCATCCCCTTGAATGCGAAGCGGCGCTCCCGGGAGCGCCGCTTCGGGAACCATGACCCAATCAGGCGGCGCTTTCGGTGGTCGTGACATCCAGGCCCAGGTAATCCGCCAGTCCCGTTCCGGCCGGAATCAACCGGCCCATGATCACGTTTTCCTTGAGGCCGCGCAGGTAGTCCACGGCTCCCGAGATGCTGGCGTCGGTCAGCACTTTGGTGGTTTCCTGGAACGAAGCCGCCGAGATAAAGCTGTCCGTGCTCAACGAGGCTTTGGTGATTCCCAGGATCAGGGGTTCGGCGGTCGCCGGCTTGCCGCCCGAGGCGATGATGGCCTGGTTGGTATCTTCGAAGGTCATCCGGTCCACCTGCTCCTCGACGATGAAATCGGTGTCGCCGACATCCATGATCTTCACCCGGCGCATCATCTGACGCACGATGACCTCGATGTGCTTGTCATTGATGCGCACGCCCTGCAGCCGATAGACCTCCTGCACCTCGTCGACCAGATATCGTGCCAACGAAACCTCGCCCTTGATGCGCAGGATGTCCTGGGGTACGGCCGAACCGCCCACCAGCGGCTCGCCGGCCTTGACGTAATCGCCCTCATAGACGTTGATGTGCTTGCCGCGCGGAATCAGATATTCCTTCTTGTCCCCCACATCCACCGGGGTGACGGTCACCTTCTGCTTACCTTTTTTGGTGGATTTGGCAATGCTGACATACCCTTCGATCTCACTGAGCACTGCGGTTTCCTTGGGTTTCCGCACTTCGAACAGCTCGGCCACGCGCGGCAGACCACCGGTGATGTCCTTTGTCTTGGTGGTGGCGCGGGGCAGTTTGGCGATCACATCGCCGGCGCGGACGTCGTCACCCTCTTCCACCATCAAGATCGCGTCAACCGGCAGCATGTAGCGGGCCATTCCGCTGCCGGTCGGCAGTTTGGCGGTCTTGCCGTCCTCGGTCTTGATCGAAATACGCGGACGTTCCTCGCCGGTTTTCGATTCGGTTACCGTACGGCTCGATTTCCCGGTGACCGGGTCGACCTTTTCCTGCATGGTTTTACCCGGAATCAGGTCACCGAACTTCACCTGGCCGTCGACCTCGGTGATGATGGGAGTGGTAAACGGATCCCAGGTGGCCAGCAGATGACCCGGCTCGACCTGATCCCCTTCTTTGACCAGGATGTGGGCACCGTAGATGACCGGAAAGCGTTCCCGTTCGCGCCCGGCCTTGCCGATCACGGCAAATTCACCGCCGCGCCGGTTCATGACCACGGCGATCCCTTGCGCGTTGCGGACCAGGTTGAGGTCCATGAACTTGATGGTTCCCGCCGTGCGGGCACGGATGTCGGCCTGCTCGACGCGCCGGCTGGCCGTGCCGCCGATGTGGAAGGTCCGCATGGTGAGCTGTGTGCCCGGCTCACCGATCGACTGGGCCGCCAGAATGCCCACGGCCTGGCCGATTTCGACGCGCTGCCCGTGGGCCAGGTCCCGTCCGTAACAGGCGGCGCAAACGCCGAATTTGCTCTGGCAGGTCAATACGCTGCGGATTCTGACCCGCGAGATGCCGGCTTCTTCGATCTTTTTCACACCACGCTCGTCGATCTCTTCGCCGACGGCCACGAGCACCTCATCGGTAAAGGGGTCAAGGATATCCTCGACCGTGACGCGCCCCAGAATGCGTTCTCCCAGGCGCTGGATCACCTCACCGCCTTCCATGAGCGGTTCGACTTCAACGCCCACCATGGTGCCGCAATCGGGCTCCATGATCGTGCAGTCCTGGGCCACGTCGGCCAGGCGGCGGGTCAGATACCCGGAGTTGGCCGTCTTCAATGCCGTGTCGGCGAGACCCTTGCGGGCGCCGTGCGTCGAAATGAAGTACTGTAGAACGGAGAGACCCTCGCGGAAATTCGCCTGAATCGGCGTTTCGATGATTTCGCCGGAAGGTTTGGCCATCAAACCGCGCATTCCGGCCAGCTGGCGCATCTGGTCCTTGCTGCCGCGGGCGCCTGAATCGGCCATCATGTAAATCGGATTCAAGCTTTCGGCGATCAGGGGCTGGCCTTTTTCATCCAGCAGCGGTTTACCGTCATCGTCCAGCACAGGGGCGTTTTTCATCCCCTCCATCATTTCGTTGGCCACATCGTCCGTAGCTTTGGCCCAGATATCGACCACTTTGTTGTACTTTTCACCCTGGGTGATCAAACCTTCCGTATACTGCCGCCCGATTTCAGTGACCTGCTGCTCGGCCTGCTGCAATATGTTCCACTTGGCCTCTGGGATGATCATGTCGTCGATCGAAATCGAGATGCCGCCCTTGGTGGAGTACTTGTAGCCCGTATCCTTGAGCCGGTCCGAAAGGATGACGGTCGCTTTGGGGCCCAGATTACGGTACGCGAAGTCGACCAGTTCGCGCAGGGCGCCTTTATCCATGGCCTTGTTGACCGCCTCGAACGGCATCTCCGCCCTTTTCTCCATGACATGGAACAGGTGGAAGCCGCCGTTCGCGGACAGCACATCGCTGTGCTGGCCTTCCTGAAGGTTGAAGATCGCTTCGGTGCGGTCTTCGTCGATTTCGAAAACGCGTTCGAATTCATCCTTGCGCAGCAAACCGATATAGCCGCCGCGCTGCTTGTCCGGGCTCTGTGAATGTTCCTTGACCAGCTCGACGAAGTCTGCGCCGCCTTGAAGCTGTTCGAGCAACCGGGCGGCCTGATCGGCGTCGTTGACCATCAAATGCCGCAAGGCCATCAGATTGTCCTTGGGCATGATCTCCCACAACAGAATGCGGCCGACGGTGGTTTCGTAACGCTTTTCGCCGATGCGCACCGTAATCTTGGCGTGCAGGTCCACTTCGCGGCTTTCATAAGCCGAGCGGACTTCTTCGGGGTTCGCGAAGACCATGCCCTCGCCCCTGCGACCGTCGATGGCGCGGGTCATGTAGTAAATGCCCAGAACGATATCCTGGCTGGGAACGATGATCGGGCTGCCGTTGGCCGGCGACAGGATGTTGTTCGAAGAGAGCATCAGGACCCGAGCTTCGATCTGCGATTCCACCGAAAGCGGCACGTGGACAGCCATCTGGTCGCCGTCGAAGTCGGCGTTGAATGCCGTACATACCAGAGGATGCAACTGAATCGCCTTGCCTTCGATCAGGATCGGTTCGAACGCCTGGATGCCCAAACGGTGCAGCGTAGGTGCACGGTTGAGCATCACCGGGTATTCGCGCACCACTTCGTCCAGGGTATCCCATACTTCCGGGACTTCGCGCTCGACCATCTTCTTGGCGCTCTTGACCGTCGAAACCAGCCCTTTCTGCTCCAGGCGGTAGTAAACGAACGGCTTGAACAGTTCCAGCGCCATTTTCTTGGGCAGCCCGCATTGATGCAGGCGCAGGTTGGGGCCGACGGTGATGACGGTTCGCCCGGAATAATCGACACGCTTGCCGAGCAGATTCTGGCGAAAGCGGCCTTGCTTGCCTTTCAAGGTGTCGCTCAGCGATTTCAGCGGCCGCTTGTTGGTGCCGGTGATCACGCGGCCGTGGCGGCCGTTGTCGAAAAGCACGTCCACCGACTCCTGCAGCATGCGCTTCTCGTTGCGCACAATGATGTCGGGCGCCTTCAGATCCATCAGGCGCTTGAGGCGGTTGTTGCGGTTGATCACCCGGCGATACAAATCGTTCAGGTCGGAGGTGGCGAAACGGCCGCCCTCCAGGGGCACCAGAGGACGCAGGTCCGGAGGCAGGACCGGAATCACGTCCATGATCATCCAGACCGGGTTGAGCCCGCTGCGGCGGAAGGCGTCCACGATGCGCAGCCGCTTGGAAAGCTTCTGGCGCTTGGCCACCGAACTGGTGCTGCGCACTTCCTCGCGCAGTTCGTTGTAGGTGGCATCCAGGTTGATGCTCATCAGCAACTGCTTGATGGCCTCGGCGCCGATCCCCGCCTCGAACTTGTTGCCGTAAGTCTCCAGTGCTTCCCGGTATTTTTCCTCGGGTAGCAGCTGGCAGCGCTGCAGGGGTGTATCCTTGGGGTCGATGACGATATACGAATCGAAGTAGAGCACCTTTTCCATGCTCTTGAGCGTCAGATCGAGGAGGTTGCAGATCTTGCTGGGCAGGCTTTTCAGAAACCAGATGTGCGACACCGGCGTGGCCAGTTCGATGTGGCCCATGCGCTCGCGCCGCACCTTGGACTGGATGACTTCGACGCCGCATTTCTCACAGATTACGCCGCGGTGCTTCATGCGCTTGTATTTACCGCAGTTGCATTCGTAATCCTTGGTGGGCCCGAAGATCTTGGCACAAAACAGGCCATCGCGCTCCGGTTTGAAGGTCCGGTAGTTGATCGTTTCCGGTTTCTTGATTTCGCCATGCGACCACTGCCGGATCTGCTCCGGCGATGCCAATGCGATTCGCACGCCTTTATACTGCCTGGGATCGGTCGGCTTGGCAAAAAAATCATATAATGTTTCCATTCAGTTACCTCGTCTGGAAAAGTTCGGTGAATATATATTGGGCGCAGGCACGATCGCGCGTGCCCGCGCGGCATTTCGTCTACGGTTTGGGCAAGTCTTTTTCTTCCAGCAGATTGACATCCAAACCGAGGGCCTGCAGTTCCTTGGTCAACACCTTGAACGACTCCGGCAGGCCCGGCTCCAAAATATTCTGGCCCTTGACGATCTTCTCGTACATGCGGGTACGGCCGGCCATGTCGTCCGATTTAACGGTCAGAAATTCCTGCAGGGCATGCGCGGCGCCGTAAGCTTCCATCGCCCACACCTCCATTTCACCCAGGCGCTGTCCGCCGAACTGGGCCTTGCCGCCCAGCGGCTGCTGGGTCACCAGGCTGTAGGGCCCGATCGAACGGGCATGGATCTTGTCGTCCACCAGGTGGTGCAGCTTCAGCATGTACATGGTGCCGACGGTCACCTTCTCCTGGAACGGCTCGCCTGTATGTCCGTCATAAAGAACGGTCTGTCCGCTGGCTTCCAGACCGGCCTCGCGCAACAGGGTCTTGATTTCCCCCTCTTTGGCGCCGTCGAAAACCGGAGTGGCCATGAAGATGCCGTTGCGGTAGTGGTCGGCCGCCTCCATGATCTCATCGTCATTCAGCTTGTTGATTTCGGACACCACTTCCTTGTCGTCGAACAATCGTTTGAACTTCTTGCGCAGATCGGCGGCTTTTTTCTCTTCGATCATGCGGTTGATCTGATCTCCCAAGCCTTTGGC
>JAEYRZ010000027.1 GCA_023435265.1 Pseudomonadota bacterium | reverse complement strand
GCCCTATCTCCCCAGCCACCTGGACGGCGCCGCCTATGCCAAGTTCCGGACGCTGCGCCAGTCTCCGCAAAGCCCTTGGCTGTCCCTGGCCTGCAACCGCTTCCTGGTGCGCTATCCGTACGGTCCGCAAAATCCATTACGCAAAGCCTCATTGACGGAATCCACGCCGCCGTGGATCGCCCCGGTCTGGGGGATCGCCGCCCTGATCGCCCAGAGCGTCTGCCGCACCGGCTGGCCGACCCGTTTTACGGAACGCGGTACGTTCCAGCTACAAGATCTGGCACTGACGTCCGGGGATCGAACGCCGCCCCTGGTGGTTGAATTCTGCCCGGACGCGGAACGCCGCAGACAACTGTTAAAGATCGGACTGACGCCGCTCTCCACGGAGACCGGACGCGACCGGGCCTTTTGCAGCAGTGCGGTGACGCTGGCCGGCGGCAGCCTGAACCACCAGCTCCTGGTCAGTCAGGTGGCGCAGTTTTTGGGGTGGTGCCGGGAACATTTACCGGTCGACGGAACTGCGGCCGATCTCGAGTTCCAGTTGCGTCTTGCGTTTCAAGTCTTCAGCGAACGGAGCCGGCCGCCGGGGCTGGCCGAGGTCCACGTGGCGGTGCGAGCGCCGAACGAAGAAGGACGCCTGCCGGTGCGGATCGCCGTCACCCCTGCGGCGCATGTTCTACAGGGGGAAGCGCCGATCGAAATGGAGATCCACTGGTAAGTCAGCTTACGGATCGCATGGGCCATGTTATCATACTGTTTCGGAGAGTCTTTTGCGGATATCTGAAATGCTCAAGTACCTTGGATTGCCTTGGCGCACCGGTGTGCCGGGGCATCGAACCAAACCGGAGATTTCCAGACAACCGCATTTTCAAATAGTGGCCCTCGTTCCGCTGATGAGCAACGTTCGAACGTCGGCACACCAAAACACAGGCCGGTCGGAAACTTACTTGAGGTGGAATTTGAATAAATCCGCCTGATCGTTCTCCGGGAAGGGACCGAAGAGCAGGGTGGCGGGTGCACCGTCGATTTTGACGAAATAAGCGTCGGCTTTTGAAATTTCATTGCGCACGGCCCATGCGCTGAACAGCGTTCCTTCGTATTCGAGCCGAATGCCCTGCATCGGATGTTCGAGTACGGATCTGGCCGGCAACGCACCGGCCGGCCCGACGGCCTGAAAAAGGATTTCACCCTGGTCCAGGCCGAAGATGATGCCCGGCCAGGGATCGCCTTGAGGGCGGATTTCCAGCCATTGTCCGACATGCGGGTTGCCGGCCATGCGGATCGTATAATGGACCGGCGGCGCGGCTGGTTTAGCGTGCAGTCGGGCGATGAGCTTGGCCGGCGTGCCTTCGGAATCGGCCGGCATAATAACGGCGGACTGAAGCGGTGTGGGCAGATCGTCGGCCGCGAGCGGCGCGCCGCCGTTCTGCAGCAGGATGATCGGAAAGGCCGCGCCGCGTTCGCCGCACATACTCAGCGCCAGCATCGAAAGACCGTAGCGCAGGTCGTCGTTCAGGAACTGCTGGCGGCCGCCCGCAATGGCCCAGGCGCCGATTTCTTTCGAGCGCAATTCGGAAAGCGCTTCGTACCACGCCATTTTGGAATTATCGTTGGCCCAGAAATGCCCCTTGAGCGCCAAACCATATTTCTTCATCCGCGCCATGAGCTTCTGAACGGCGCCTTCATCCTTTTCCAACGCGCTGAGCCAGATCGACGGCATGGCGACTCTCCTTTGTTTCTAAACGGCTTCGGTTTCTGTATGCTTAGCCGGTTCCAAGGTCAACATCAAACCGGGCCTGTTTGACAACCCTCGGATCGGTGCGTTAGGAAGGTGCGGCCGTCGAAAAGCATCTCCGGAACCTGAAAATGACCAAAAAAATCCTGATTGCGGCTGCCGTGTGTAGTGTCCTGGCCGCGGCACTCTATGAGGGAATCCCCATGCTGCTCAAAAACCGTATTGTGGGCCGGTTGGTGGATGCCGTTTATCTCCCGGGCACGGACGGAGCGGGCATCCTGTGTATCCTGACCGACGGGTCGTGGTCCTTTTTCTCCAAGTATCAAAGCGCCGGCCGGCAGGTTCAAGGCAGGAAAGGAATCTTCTGCAAGACGCACCTTTACCGGTACGATCCGCTGAACCGCAGAATCCTGGCACGCAAAACGGTCAAGTACGAACAGCTTCCACCCCCTGCCGTACTGCTGCTGGCCGGGGACAATCTCTGGGAGATCAGTACAGACCCTGATCGGCTTCCCGTGCGCGCGATGGCTTTTCGGCTTCGCGATGGGGAGCGCCTGATCGACAGCACCCAATTCTATGCCCATTTCGCAGGACCCGGCATATCGATCCGCCGACAACGACTGCATCCGCATCCGCCATATTATCTTTCCATTACGACGGAAGACGACCGGAATATGGTCATCGATCTCGCCTCAGGCTCCAAAGCCGCAGACCTCGCAGCACTGCTTGCGCCGCAGAAAGGAACGATCGACCGTTTTGCCCTCGCCGACCCTGAGGGCGGCCCGCGACGGCGGCTCTGGCGTATCGCGGGCGGCGATTGGCGCTTGTACGAAACGAGCATACCGGAGCGTGCGTTCGGCGATCTGTCCTACTTTGCCCGCCATTTCAATGCGGCCGCCGAAGCGATTGCGCCCGCACAGTACTTCTGGGAAGGCATCCTGGTTTACCAGGACGATGACCAGGCGGTGATTCTGCACCAGGAAGAGACGACGCCGGATGCGGACCGGCGCCTGACCTGCATCGGCGGCAACGGCAGGATCAGGTGGTCCCTGGCCCAGGCGCAGCTCTTCCCCGGCCTGGCGTTACGGCAGAAAAAACCTTTTTCTTCCGACTTCTTTGTCCAGAGCCGGATCCGAATAAAAAAGAACGGTGACGTGATGCTGATCGTCTTCGAGCCCGAAGGGTTAATCGGCATTGATGCCGCGAGCGGACGCGAGTTATGGCGCCATGTCTTCTAACCGGCTGCCGAAAGACTCAGCCTGACCATGCACTCCCGGCCTGCGCGGCGGCAGGAGGGTCATTTGCTCAAGGCGCGAGCAGCAGGACCTGGGTCTGGCTGGGCACCAGGCGCATGCCCGGCGCGTTGGTCCCGTTCTGCAGGCTGGTACTGGTCAGGCGCGAGGCCGGCATGCCTTCCACAAGTACGGTGAAGGCGCCCGTAAGATGGCGGCTCGGCCCCATGACACGGCCGGACGCGACCCCCATGTTCACCCCCGCATTGTCGCCGTTGGTCAGCGGCACTTCGGTGCGCAAGGTATGCATGGGCATCATGTTGATGAAGACCTTGCGGCTGGCGGTCGCCGGATTGGCCGTCGGACCCATGGCGATATTGGGGTACGGAATCGGTACCGGTGCGGGCGAAGGCGGCGCAGGGGTCAGACAGACGTCCGGAAAAGCGGTATCCATGCCCATCATCTGCGTATTGGCGAACATTCAGTTTCCTTTCGAAACAGGCATATCGCGGGTTATCCCATATGGATATGCCGGCCGTCGATCTTTACATCCTCCTGGGCCGTGATCACGGTGTATTTTCCTCTCAGGCTGAAGAGCCTGCGGGCCGTGGTGTAAAGACTTTCGGCTTTGACGTGCTCGGCTTCCTTGATGGTGCGGTAGCTGGTCTGCACGGTCTGGCTCAGGCGGTCCGCCACCGATTCCACGATCCGGGCCGTGCTCTTGATGCGCTCTGCCACCGTCTGGATCACGCGTCCCCAGAGATAGAGCCTCTGAAAATATATCTCGCCCTGATCGCCGCTGAGCTTGATCCGCGGGGCGACCGCTTCGATCCCTCCGGCCGAGGCCGCTTCGATGCCTTTGCCGGCGGCCAGGCGCAGCGCACCCTCGGGCAGCGCGATGGTGAGATCCCCCGGGAGCCGCAGGTCACAGTTTTTCTCGTCCTGCCGCTCCAGTATGGCAATGATGTAAACCTCCGAATCGTCTCCCAGGCAAATCAGTACCTTGTCCTCCAGGCGCGGCTCGACAAGGCAGCTGACGGCGCGCCGGGCGGCGTAGCATCCGGACCCGGTCTGCACCATGAATGCACGGCCGTCGATGCCGACAATGCGGCCGTATTCTTCAGCGGCCGATGCGGATTGAAGACAACGGGCAGGTTCGCTCATGATCGCTCCTTCCAATATTGCAGGGGCTGCCACCGCTCGGCCTCGAGGCGGTCGGGATCGTCGCCCAGCGTCACGTGGCGCCCGGAACCCCAATCGGTGTGCTCGGCCCGGATGCCGTGGCAATTCATGCGGTACAGCCCGGCGCCTTCGAATTTGCCGGCCGAAACATCCGCGTGCGAAAAGTCGCAGTAGGTCAGATTGGCGCCGACAAACCGCGTTCCCCGGCAAATGGCTTTCTGGAATATACTGGCTTCGAGTTCGCTCCGGTCGAGAACGGCCATCGTCAGAGTGGCCTCTTCGAAACAGGTTTGCTTCAAGTAGGATCGGGTCAGGCTGGCGCCGGTCAGATCGGCCTTGAGAAAGATTGCAAAGCGTCCTTTGACGCCGTCCAGTTTGGCGCCCTTGAGATTCGCCTCCATGAAATTGGTCTGCGTGATGTCCGCGCCGCTGAGGTCGGCCGCGCTCAGGTCGGCACCGACAAACTGGGTCATGGAGAGATCCATGCCCGTGAAATCCATGCCTGCCAGGCAGACCCCCTTCATGAAACACTGCCGTATCCCGGTGCTGATCAGCAGCACCTGCGACAGATTGGAATCGACGAAGGAGGTGAGCTCGAGACTGGCCCCGCGCAGATCGGCACCCGAAAGATCGCACTCCATGAAGACGGTCTTGCGGCAACCCGCTCCGCCCAGATCCACGCCGTTCAGTTTGCACTTCAGCACCTTGCCCTCATCCAGAACCGCCTGGTTGAGCGTCGCCCGGGCGAGGTCCGATTCGGAGAACGTGATATCGGACAGATCGGCCCTTTGCATATCGGCGCCGGGCAGCATCACTTTCTGCAGCACACTTTCCCTCAGCCGGCAGCCTTGCATAACCGCACCGGAAAGATCCACCCGGTGCAGGATGGATTGGCTCAGGTCGGCATCCCGCAGGTCCGCGCCTTCGAAGCTGACGCTTTCGATCACAGCACCTGCCAGTTCGGCCCCTGTTAACGAAAGCCCGCTGCAATCGGCCTGCGTGATCACCTCTCCCATCCGAACCAGTTGCTCCAGCTGGGTGCGCGTGGGCTTCACGAGCGGGGCATTGCGCTGCTTCATTTGCGCGACAAGCTGCGCTATGGATTTTTCGGAATCCATCGTTCCACAAAAGCCTTTTTCAGATTGGAATCGCGCAGATCCGTATTGCGGAACTTCACTTTCATGAAATCCACACTGTACAGGTTCGAGGCGCGCAGATCGGTCTCGTATAAAATCGCTTTTTGCAGCGACCCCTCCATGAAATCGACCCCGATCATGCGGGCGCCGGTCAGGTCGGCCTTGACCATCCGGGTCTGACGCGCCCTGGCCAGCGAGAAGTCGCACCCGGCCAGCCGGCATTGGCTCAGATCGCTTTTGGACACATCGGTTTTTTTGAAAACGGCGCCCTCGAGGTTGCATCCGCGCAGGTTGGCTTCGGTCAGATCGGCTTCCGAGAAATCGGCTGCCACAAAAACGCAATCGCCGACCAGGCTGCTTTTGTTCAGGCGGGCGCCCCTGAAAGAGACCTGCCGGGCCTGGACCTCCACGAAACAGGCACGATTCAGGTCGGCTTCATCGAAGGCGGCGTTTTCGAGGCGGCACTGCAGGAACAGGGCCCCGCTCAAATCGGCTGCCGCAAACCGGCAACCGCTGATGCGGGCTTCCATGAGCATCACGCCTTTGATCCGGCTGCGGCTGAAATCACAGTTTTGGATGACGGCCTTGGAGAAGTCGGATTCGGTCAACTCGGCCGCTTCGAACGTGCAGTCCCGCACATCGCATTCGGCCAGAACCGCGCCGCCCAGACCGGCGCCGGAAAGCAAGGTGCCGTTCAATGCGGCCCGGCCCAGGTTGGCTTCCGATAAGACGGCGCCCGAGAGGTCGGACTGCTCGAATCGCGCGCGGGTCAAGACCGCCTGACGAAGATCAGCGCCCGCCAGATTGCAGCCGGTGAAGTCGGCGCCTTCGAGGTAGGCGCCGGAGAGATCCATACCGCCCAGGTCCAGCCCGGACAGGTCGGCATAAGCCAGATCGACATCCCGCAGCGGATTACCGCTCGCCTTGCAGTTTACCACCATTTCCCGGCGCCGCGTCCGTTCTTGTTGTTCGGGCTGGAACGAGGCCGGCAGATGGTGGACGACCGGGCGAACGTTTTTCGTCACCTGGGCTTCGGCATCCCTGAGCTGCGCTTCGGCCGCTGGATCCTGGATTCCGAACCCCCTCAGTCTTTCGATGTTCTCCTGGGCCGAAAACTTCGGCCAGCGCCGGGATTGCTTCTCCGCCGCAGTGCGGATCATTTCCGGGTCGAGGCCTTTCGCTGCGAGCATTTCCCGCGCCCGAACCTGCATTTGATTCTTTTTCTCTTCGGACTCCCGAATCAAGCGCGCCACAATTTCGGGCACTTTCTCCAAATTCTCCAAATCGATTTCAGGTTGCGGATCCGGCTGGATGATGGTTTGCGGGTCCAGGCCCAGGGCGGTCAGCTTTTCGACGGCCGTCTCCTTCTCACGCTGCATCCGGTTGGCCATGTTTTCATCGAGCCGCGTGCGGGCCTCTGTTCCAGTGGCCATCAGCTCGGAAACGGTCGAAGGTTCGCCCGAGGGCAGCAGTTCGGCTTCATTGAGAGAATGCAGGTGGCCGTTTTCCGGGTCCAGGCGTTTGGCCAGAGCGGATCGATAGTGTTCTTCCCCGCGGATCGGATCGCCGGCGCCCTCGCAGGCCAGAAGCAGGTGCGTCACATCCGCGGCCTCGTCATCGGCGACTTCGAGAACCGACCGGTAGACCAGCAGCACCTTTTCAAGTTGGGGGAAAAACCAGGCCGTATCGAGGCGGTTTGAAAGTTCCTTGAATTGCGGTTGGTCCTGGCAGACCTGTTCGACAAAGCACCGCACGCGCAATCCGGGCAACCGGCCCTGCCAAAGCGGATTTCCCGGGTGCATGTTCTCAAAGGCGAACGGTTCATCGCCGTCCAGGTAACCGTTCCAATGCTGGTCTTCGGAAGCGGCATTGAAAATAGACCAGTCCATGTCGGCCGCATAACCGGGAAAACGCGCGGAAAGCCAGGCGCGGTCGTACGTGCCGGCCTTGGCGAAACGCTGCGGCCAGGCCATATCCAGGGGACCGAATCCGCCGGGCGGCGGGCGATCGGCTTTGCCGCGGATCAGGCGGCCCGGGATTTCGATGTTGGGCAACGGATGCAGGTCTCGGCCCGACGGCTGCGCCACAGGCGCCGCCCCTTTGCCTAAAGGGTTTTCCGGAACTTGAGCGCCGCCGAAGGCGTTGGCCCAGGTCAGCGGCATCTTGGTCATGGGCTTGGGGTCCGAAATGCTCCAAAGGCCCCCCTGGGGATACCAATAGCGGTCGCCGAAGACATACAGCTGCTTTTTCCACGGCCCCAGTTGCGCCGTGACCTGTCCGGCCGTAACGGCCCTTCCCTCCGGGGCATAATAGCTGCCGCTGACCAGCACTTCGGCCTGCGGTTTGGGCATGCCCATGTCCAGAACCATTTCATTGCCCAGTTCCGCGGCGAACATCTTCCACAAGTCGGGCTCGCCGTCCAGCAGGGTCTGCCTGGCCGGGTTCACGAGGCACAACGCCGTCACGGCAAGCACCTGCCGGGACTCGGCTTCGAAAGTTCGGAAGAGCAGCCCGATTTTCAAGGGCTTGACGATTTTCATGCGACTCCGTTCGCGAACCGGTCTACAGTGCCGGTCATGCCAGGAACATCCAGATTCTGCCGCGCCTGACGCTCATGCCCTCATCCTGGATTTTGGCCCGCGCTTCCTGCAGGGTCATCGCCTCGCGGCCGATTTTGATGCCCGGGCAGTGCTGCAGGGTCAGGCTGGAACCGAGCGCCATCTTTATGCCCGCAAAAACTTCGAGGGCGAGGGCCAGGTTGTAATCGCCTTTCTGGCCCAAGAACAACTCGTTTTTAAATCCGTAGTTCATTTTGTTGTCGCTCACGAAATTCATGCCGCTTTCGCTGCCCACCGATTTTTCCTCGGAACCGCTGATGGTAACCGTGCGGCTGCCGTTCACGGTCAACGTCTCGGTGCCGGTCACCTCTACGGTTCGGCCGCTTTTGGCCTCGACTTTCTGCAAGCCTCCATCGACCTTGACGGTCTGCGGGCCGTTCACGGTGATGTCCTGATTGGTATGAATGGTCTGTGTCTGGCCGCCGTAAACGGTATACTCCTCGCCGCCGGAAGAGACCTGCATGATCCGCTTGTTGTGGACGTACGAATCCTGTCCGTTGTCGTAGACGTTTTTCTCTTTGCCGTAAATATGCTTGTCCCGCGTGCCGTGGACTTCGTACTTCTCATTTCCGGCGATGTCGACATCGCGGTTGTCGGTCACGCTCAGATAATCGCTGGCGCCGACGTACACGTTGCGGTCGACGCCGATATCGACCGTCTCATGTCCTTCGGTGCTCATGCTGATCCCGCTCTCACCGCTGTCGTCGGTGTTGCCCAGGCGCATGCGGGTGCTTTCAGCCGGCGAACGCATGATGATCTGCTGCGCGCCTAAGGTATCCTCGGTGTAGATTTCATTGTTGCCGCCCGTGCGGATCATGCATTGGGTCTGATTGGCGCTGGTGACCGGACTGGCCGTGTCGGGGTTGGGCACCGAGGCGGCGATGACGGGCCGGTCCGGATCGCCGTCGATGAAGGTCAGCAGCACTTCGGTGCCGCGGTGCAGCGGAAAGTGCATGCCGTAGTTGTTGCCGGCATAGGGCTGGGCCATGCGCACCCAGCGCGAAGCGCGCCCCCCGTCATTGCCGCTCAGATCAAATGGCAGGATCACCTTGTAGCGGCCCTGATCATCGATTTCGGCATACTGACCGTTTCCGCCGGCATCGATCGTGGCGTTCAGGGCGCCGTAGAAGCGCGGCCGGGAAGCGTTGCGTTCGGGCCTGAACTGAACGCCGGCCGGAATCGCGCTGAAGCGGTTGTGGTATTCGCGTTCGCCTTCGCCGCGGGATTGGGTTTGCTGCTGGCCGGCCAAAGATGCGATGGCTTGAAAACCGTGGTGTTGGACCTCGGTGATCAGGTACTGCTGGTTGTGGCTGCTGCGGAAATGGTCCTGCAGGCTGAACAGAAATCCGGCCCACAGGTTGGCGGCCGTGGATTCGCCGTGGTACACCTGCTGGCGGCAGAGCAGCTCCTCCGCGCGGATGCGCGCCAGTTGATTGCCTTCCTCGGGCGTTTTGAAGTGCTCCCCATAGATGTAAACATCGCCGGCGGCATTGGAATCGACCGTGGCTTCAACGCGAAGGTCGAGCGACGGCCGGCGGTAATTGTAATCGCGCAGGATCACGCGGTTGGGCAGACGGCGCTGGGTGCAGAGAATATTCTGGACCAGTTCCTGATCGCGGGGCACCAGCGATGAAGGCGGCGCGTAGGGGATCTGGTGATCCGCCGGAATGTTCTCGTGGGAGGTGCTGCTGTCGGTTACGATCAGTTTTTCGCCCTGCTCTTCCTGGGCGAAGTAGTAGTAAATTCCCTCACGCTCCATCCAGCGCGAAATAAAATTCAGGTCGCTCTCCTGAAACTGGCAGATATACTCCCAGGGGTTGTAGGTCGCGGTCAGGCGCAGTTCGTAATCCCGGCTGGTCAGGCGGGTCTGCTGCAGGATCTCCTCGATGATGTCCGGAACGCTCTTGTCGAGGAAAAGCTGGTTCTGTTGATACAATCCGGCATTCCACAGGCGCGGTACCAGCACGGCCCTGTAGAGATTGAAGGAACCGGATTCCTCGAGCTGCTGGAATTCGGCCAGGATCCCATGAAATACGCGTGCGTCCTGGTCGTGACGATGGATCGTAAGCCGCGCCGGGTTCCGCAGCATGGCCGCAAGGTCGATCTCCGGTTCTTCCGAGGCCAGCGTGATTTCGAAACGGTACGGCTGGGAAATCGCTTCGACGCCGGCGAAGCGCACCACACTGAACGTATCTTCGGCAACCGCGTTGGAGATGAATTCGAAACGCCTCTCACCCTGGAAGGTCATCGACTGCTCCTGTAAGCAAATGAAGCTGACTCATGAAAATGAATGCGATCCGAATGCTTTATCGAATCGATATTTACTTCTCCAGCCTTAACTTTTCGCTTAAAATACTCGGGACACCTTCGCGCCCAACCCTGTCCGCGGGCATCAGGCATCGAAGACGATCTGGAATCCGCCCTGGTCGTCCATATCGAGGTTCACTTTCAACGGCATGCCGCCTGCGGCCATGCGCAGCAGGATTTCCTGCGAGAGGCGCGGCATGAT
The DNA here is from genome assembly GCA_023435265.1 of Pseudomonadota bacterium. Classification (GTDB taxonomy): domain Bacteria; phylum Desulfobacterota; class Desulfobacteria; order Desulfobacterales; family Desulfosarcinaceae; genus UBA2230. The sequence continues at coordinate 9,274 of JAEYRZ010000027.1, read as the reverse complement.
GGTGCCGCTCATGATGTAATCGATATTGCGGGCGCCGGTTTCCACCTCGGTACAGCGCGCCGCGATCTGCTCCACGACCGCCGGCGAATAACTCAGCGCCATGCGGTGGGTCGCCTGCAGGCGGCGAACCAGTTTGTCGAGCTTGAGCGCGACGATCTCCTTCAAAATGTCGCTCCCCAGCGTCAGATAGGGAATCACGGTCATGCGCGCCAGCAGGGCGGGCTTGAAGTGGTTGCTGAGAATCGTCCGCACCGCCGCGCTGATCGTTTCCAGCGGCACTGCCGGATCGGCCGCGGTCAGTTCGGTGATCACGTCGGTGGCCAGGTTGCTGGTCAGGAAAATGACCGTATTCTTGAAATCGATCTCGCGCCCCTCGCCGTCCGACAGCGACCCCTTGTCGAAGACCTGGTAGAAAAGGTTCATCACTTCCAGATGGCCTTTTTCGACTTCATCCAGCAGGACGACCGAATACGGCCGCTGGCGCACGGCTTCGGTAAGCACCCCGCCCTCCCCGTAGCCGACGTAGCCCGGCGGCGATCCGATCAGGCGGCTGACCGTGTGCTTCTCCTGAAACTCGCTCATGTTGACCGAAACCATGAACTGCTCGCCGCCGAAGAGCAGATCGGCCACTGCCAATCCGGTCTCGGTCTTGCCTACGCCGCTCGGCCCCACCAGCAGGAAGACCCCCATGGGCTGGTTGGGGTCCTTGATACCGGCCTTGGCTGCCTTGACGCCCTGGGTGATGGCGCCTAGGGCCGCGTCCTGGCCTTTGATGCGCTGCTTTAAATCGGCTTCCAGGTTGATGATGTTGCGCGCCTCGTCCCGCATCACCTTGCCTAGGGGAATGCCGGTCCAGTCGGACACCACCTTGGCGACCACATCCGGATCGACTTCGGTGCGCACCAGAGGTGCATCGCCCTGCAGCGCGGCCAGATCCCTGGAGCGCGTTTCGAGCTTTGCGGCCAACCCATCGGCCGCCGCCATGTCGCCGGCCGCCCGCGCCTCCATCAACTGTCGCCGCAGTTCGATGACTTCGTGGGCCAGATCGCGTTCTTCGACCCAGCGCCCGCGGATTTCGTTCAGCTCCGTTTCCAGTGCGCTGCGCCGGCCGACCAGCTCCGCGGCGCGCGGCGCCTCGACCGAGACGCCATGCAGCCGGTCGCGCTCGATGGCTTTCAGCTCCCGGTCGAGGGCCTGAATGCGCCGCTCTTTATCCTCGATCACGTCGGGTTTGGCGGTCAGCAGGATTTTGACCCGCGCGGCACTCGTATCCAGCAGATCGACGGCCTTGTCCGGCAGCTGGCGTCCCGAAATATAACGGCTTGACATCTCCGCAGCCGCTTCGATGGCATCGTCGCGCACAACCACATTGTGGGCGTTTTCGTACTTTTCCTTCAAGCCGCGGAGAATCAGTTTGGCGGTCTCCTCGGTCGGCTCGTCCAGCTTGACCAGCTGAAAACGGCGCGCCAGTGCAGCATCCTTTTCGAAATACTTCTTGTATTCCGACCAGGTGGTGGCGGCCACGGTGCGCAGTTCGCCCCGCGCCAGGGCTGGTTTGAGCAGGTTGGCGGCGTCGCTCATGCCGGCCGATCCGCCGGCGCCGATCAATGTGTGGGCTTCGTCGATGAAAAGGATGATCGGCTTGGGCGAGGCCTTTATTTCGGAAATTACCGATTTGAGACGGTTTTCGAACTCGCCCTTCATGCCGGCCCCGGCCTGCAGCAGCCCCATGTCCAGCCCAAGGATGGCCACATCGGCCAGCAGTTCGGGCACGTCGCCCTGCACCACGCGCAAGGCCAGGCCTTCCACGACGGCGGTTTTGCCGACACCCGCCTCGCCGACCACGATGGGATTGTTTTTGCGCCGCCGGGCCAGGATATCCACCATCTGACGGATCTCGCGGTCGCGGCCGAACACGGGATCGATCTCTCCGGCGGCTGCCTTGGCCGTGAAATCGGTGCAGAAACGCTGGATGGCATTGGCCTGCCCGGGTGCAGCCGCCTGAGTTTCTCCGGCAGCGGCTTTTTCCGCTTTTTCCATGGAACCTTTGACGATCGTCCAGAAAGCGCCCAGCAGCGCCTCCCTGCCGATGCCGGTTAAAAGATCGGCGTAACGGCCGCTGGCCAGCTGGGCCGGCCGGTTGAGAAACGCCAACAGCAAAGCGCCGGAACGGATGCGCGCCTCTTCAAGATCTACCGAGGCCGAGAGCCAACCCTCCTGCACCCACTCCAGCAGGCGCGGTGAAAAGACCGGCTTGGCGGCGTTGCCCGCCGGGTATTCTTCGAGACATTCGGCCAGCGCCTTTTCCAGCCGGCCAGGGTCTATATCGAACTGGCGCAGGACCAACGGCAGATCGGCCTGAGGGTTTTCCAGCAGCTTGAGCAGCAGGTGCTCCACCGTGACTTCGTAATGCGTGCGGGAGACGCACAGTCCCGCGGCGCTTTCCAGGGCGCGTGTGCAGTAGCCGTTCATACGGCGCAGCAGGGCTTTGATGTCGACGCTCAGCATACATTCTCCTTCCCATAACGATGAACGATAAAGCGGGTCCGCACTTCACCGAGTGCGGCCGAGGAAAACACCCAGGTGGTGACGCCCAGCACCGAACAGACCGGGTCGCCCAACGTTGCGGTGCGGGCCTGGTTGGCTGCCAGAATCAGCTCGATCTCCACAACCAGCGGCTCGGTCAGGTACAGGTCGGTCAAGGCGGTCAGCTGCGTATGGCCGGGCTGCCCGGGGGTAAAGCGCAGGAAATCGGCCTGGTCGAGCGGTCCGATCTGAATGCGGAACTGCCCCATACGGTCTTCGATCTCCTCGCCCACATAACTGTCGTGTCCCAGGCGGCTTCCGGACAGTCCCATGCACAGGCGCTGCTCCAGGGGAATCTTGGCCACGCGGTGCACGCAGGGAACGATCCGCAAGGGCACTCCCTGCAGGGCGTCTCTCAACAGGGCGGTCAATCCTGCCGCCGAGCGCGGAAATTGCGTAAACAGGCCGATATAACGCAGCAATCGAAACGGTTCGATGCAGCCGGACCGCAATCCTGCATGGCCCAGCCCGAGCAGACAGTACAGCCGCTCCAGAGCCTCATCTTCACGATTCTCGGCGACCTGAAGAAACAGCAGATATTTCTTCCAGCTGGCATAAAACAGCATGTAGAGGCGCTGGTGCAGAATATCCAGAAAATCGCGTGATACGCATTCGTCTTCGGCGGCCTCGGCGAGCAGGTCTTCGGTGTAAAAGGTCGGCAAAGGTGAAGTCGGCCCGTACAGGCCCAGGAAGTTGGCGGTGATGCGGTACGCCGGCCCCTCCCCGCAATCCTGCCTTTCGATGGCGTCGATGTCGGCGGAAGGAAATGCCAAAGACAGTTTCGGACGCACGCGGACCGGCGCATCCGCTTGCCCGGGCGATTGCGGCGCGGCGAGATGCTTCAACAAACGCAGCGCCTGGAAAAACGAGAATTTCCGCCCGCTGTGCAGAAGCGCGTCGAGCAGTACGCCGCGCCCCTGGGTCAAATCAGCGGGTGATCCCCGATGCGTGCCGGCCATTGATAAACCTCGCCCCTGAGCAGTTCCTTGATTGAAAACTGGGTATAGGTATTGATCGAGGCATACGATCCCAGAAAATGATCCAGCACCGATCCGAAAAGGTAAAGGTCGCCCGAGCCGGCAAAGTGGTCCTGACGCACATCGAGCTGGATTTCTCTTCCCCGCATGATGACCCGGTCCACGAGGCGGTCCGCGCTGCGGCTCTGCACCGCGGATATCCCGGCGATCCGTTTTTCATTGGCCAGCAGGGCCGACCGGTCCCGATTTTCTTCGAAGTTGTACAGCGCCAGCAAAGCTTTGAGCTCGGGAGCCGATGCCAGCGATCGATAGTTGAGGCATAAATGCGAGAGCAACCTCCAGAGCTGGTTCCTGCCCATGGGCGGCATGATGGCTGCCGTAGGCGGACGCAGGTTGCGGAACTCGATGAATTCCGGGGTGCTGCTGGTTGGATTGCAGATATCCCCAACCTGCAGGCCTTCGGGCAAAAAACCGTTCGTGCACTGCAGTTGAATCGAAAGCGTCTCCAGCGGCGGTTCGCCAGACCCCGGCGGATAGGCGACGGATAAGTGGAAATCGAACCCCGGGCGCACCGGCGAGCGGCGGATGCGCGTGTGATAGGTCGGCGATGCCGCGCTGCCCGGAGAGAAAATCTCAAAGGGCAGGTAGGCGCGCTCCTGGGCCGTGCCCTGGATATAGCCGGTCACCCGGGTGATCGAATAAACCTGGTAACTGGCGTCAGTGCCGCCGGCGGCCCGAATCACGTAATCGCTCTGGCGATGGTCCAGACGGATCGGATCGGCGTCATGCTGAAAAATATTGATCACCGGCGTTGCCGCCAGGGCGAAGTTTTCCTTGCGCACGCGCGGTGTCCCGGATGGCGGCGGACGGAGTTCGAAGCGGATTTCGAAACGGTCGCTCTCGCCCCGTTGCCGCCATTGCGCCAGTCCGCTCAAGTCGAGAAACAGGAACTTCTCCGGCAGAATAAAGTACTCCTGCAGAATTCGATATCCCGGAAACGAGTTGGTCGGGTAGGGAATCAGGTTCTCCTGCGGGCCGAAGCCCACCGGCCTCAGGCATTCCGGCGGCAGGATCTGCGATTCGCCTTTTTCTCCCGGGACGAGCACAATCTGTTTCAGATGCGTGCGCAGAAGGCGGTACAGTTCGGCCGCCTGTTTGGCATCGCCCGCCAGATGCAGGCGCAGCGTTTCGGCCGTCCAGGCGTTCAGTTTGACCTCGTGCAGCCGCAACGAAAGGCGTATGGCGGGAGTTCGTCCCGGCTTGTCTTCCAGGACGGCATCCAACAGAGAGAGCGGGTGGACTTCGGTGTCGAAGCAGGTGCGGAACAGACAGGTGGTGCCGTCGACCGGCACGGACGCCAGTTGAATGCCTCGGGGTACCCGCACGGTCTGCTTGAGGCTGGGCTTGGGGGTGAAGGCCACGATCGAGCCGGCCGGGACCGGGCGCAGATAGTGCGGCCAAATCAATTGGAACAATTCGTGGATGATCTCGGGGAAATCGTCTTCCAGCTTCTGACGCAGCGACGCCGTCAGGAAGGCCACCCCTTCCAGCAGGCGCTCGACATCGGGATCGGTGGACAATCCGGCGAGCATGGGCGCCACGGCGGGATGATTCTTGGAGAACTCGGAACCCAGATCCCTGAGATGGGAGATCTCCTGCTGGAAAAGACGATCGAACATAGGGATTTCCTTGGTGCTCTGTGGCATAGATTCAATGACGTATAACAGGACAGCGGGCTGTAGGAACTACCTTCGGAGTCGGTATTGGTATCGGGATCGGAATCGAAGCAATTGCCCTCTATTGCAGGACAACCGCCAGGGTTCGATACCGATTCCGATTCCGACACCGACCCCGAAGTCTTACCTGAATTTACGTCATAATTTTTATGCCTGCGTGTACTTAGTGCTCTGTAGCACAAATTCGGTTACATATTACGGGTCAGTTCATTTTATGACCACAGAGAGCACAGAGGTCACAGAGGATGATTTTTATCTTTTCTCTGTGTTCTCTGTGTCCTCTGTGGTGAAACCATACGTCATCGTAATTAGGCCGGTATGTACTTAGCTTAACCGTTAAACCCGTGCACCCGTCAACCCTTTACCCTTATCTGGCCTCCGGCATCGACGATGCTTTCGAAGGTCACCGCCTCGCGATGTTCTTTCAGGGCCAGGCGCGCCTGGATCTGAAAACTCAGACTCAACGGGTCTCCGTCGCGTGGCAGGAACGTGACGCGGACCCCCTGCAGGCGCGGTTCGTAGGTCTGGATCGTATGCCGGATGATGCGCTCCAACTCGCGCTGGGCTTCCGGAAAAGCATTCATGAAGTTGGTAAAGTCGGGGATCCCGTAATCATCGGCGATGATGACGTTGCCCTGTCGGGTGTTCAGGATGCGCTGCAGATGCTCCTGGATGGAACGCAGCATCTGTTTGGGATCCTGCGTGAGCCGGCGGCTCGGATTCCTGGCCATCACCCGGATACGGTCCAGCAAACGGTATTCACGCATCGTTTGTCCGCGATCCTCGATTTCTTCCGCCGGCCCCGCACGATGAACCGGGTGCCGGCGGAAGCTTATTCTCAGGCTTTGGGCGCACGCCAATCGTCCGACCCCGAAGTGCCGCCGACTTCATGAGTCCAGGTGATCTGACGGTACGTGAACGACACATCCTCCAGGTGGGTGAAATGCGCCTGGCTCGGATCCTGGCAGTTGGGCATATACCCGTTGATGCGGGTGATGATGGCGTCGGCCAGTTCGATGGTGAAGTAATGTTCCTGGGTACCGGAAGTGCTGGTGCGGTAAAACTTCAGCAGGCATTTGGTCAACCGTTCGCCGGTGGCCAGGGCGACATAAAGCAGCGGCGACGACTTGTCGAAAACCTTGGTCACCGTCAACGGTTTGTGCATGCGTTGGCCGGTGGGCTGGCCGCTCTGCACGTCCGTGGGCACCGTCACTTCATGCTGGAACGCCTGCACGAGAATCTCGTTTTCATGACCCTCCTGGTAAATGTTGCCCACGCTCTCTTCGGTGAATGCGCCGTTGGTGATCGGTCCCTGGGTAACGCCTTCGATCTCCAGATATGCTGGTGTCGGCATACTCTCTTCTCCTTCCATTCGCGAATGCGCTTTTCGATACGATCGTTATTCCTTGTCCAACTTTCCGACCAGGGAAAGCGTGAAAAAGGCGCCCATATACTTGAAGTGGGGCCGCACCCTCAACCCGACCCGGTACCAGCCCGGCTCTCCTTCGACGCTTTCCACGGTGACCTGGGCCTGCCGCAGGGGTTTGCGGCTGCGCACCGAGGCCGGCGGGTTGTCCTGGTCGGCGACATACTGCCGAATCCAGGTATTGAGCTCTCGTTCCAGGTCCGTTCTTTCCTTCCAGCTGCCGATATTTTCGCGCTGAATGACTTTCAGATAATGCGCCAGGCGGTTGGCAACGAACATGTAGGGCATCTGAGTGCCCAGCTTGTAATTCAATTCGGCGGCCTTGCCTTCCTCGCTGATGCCGAAGTACTTCGGCTTCTGCACCGAGTTGGCCGAGAAGAAACAGGCGTTGTCGCTGCCCTTGCGCATCGTCAACCCGATGAAGCCTTCTTCGGCGAGTTCGAATTCGCGGCGCTCCGAAATCAGTACTTCGGTGGGAATCTTGGTTTGAATGGCGCCCATGCTTTCGAACTGGTGCAGCGGCAGGTCTTCGACAGTGCCGCCGCCCATCGGTCCGATGATGTTGGTGCACCAGCGGTATTTGGCAAAGCTGTCCGTCAGGCGCGTTGCAAAGGCGAAGGCCGAATTGCCCCACAGGTAATGATCATGGGATTCGGAGACATCCTCCTTGTAATTGAAGGCCTTGACCGGTTGGGTGTCCGGTCCGTAGGGCAGACGCAGCAGAAACCGCGGCAGAGTCAGCGCCACATAGCGGGCGTCCTCGGATTCGCGGAAAGACTGCCACTTGGTGTACTGCGGGCCCTCGAAGATCGAGTGCAGATCCTTGAGGTTCGGCAGTTCCTTGTAGCTCTCCACCCCGAAAAACTGAGGACCCGCCGCAGCGATGAAGGGCGCGTGCGACATGGCCGATACGGCAGCCACATACTGCAGCAGCTTGATGTCCTGGGGGCCGGGCCCGAAATCGTAGTTGGCGATGATGTTGCCGTACGGTTTGCCGCCGAACTGACCGTATTCCGCCGTGTAGAAGAGCTTATAGAGACCTGATTTGGGGACCTCGGGCGCGTCCTCGAAATCTTCCAGCAGCTCCTCCTTGGTGGCATTGAGGATCTCGATCTTGATATTCTCCCGGAAATCGGTCCGGTCGACCAGAAATTTGAGCGAACGCCATGCGGATTCGAGTTTCTGCACATCGGCGTGGTGCATGATAGCATCGATCTGGGCGCTGAGTTTGCTGTCGATCTCGGTAATGAATTCGTCGATCAGGGCATTGGAGATGCGGTCCACCCGCCGGCCGGGTTCCACCAACTGGGCCAGCAGGGCCTCGACGCCTTTTTTGGCGATGGCATAGCCTTCGTCCGCCGGTTTGAGTTTTGTCGCCGTCACGATTTCATCCAGGAGTGAAACCTCCTCGACCGCCTGGGCCGCCTGGGCTCCCTCCTGCAGCTGTTCGCGTTCTTCAGCCATGCGGTTCCCCCTTTCTATTCGTTCTTGTCCAGTTTCAATTCATCGAGCAGCTTTTCCCGGGCGGCTTCATCCTTGATGATCTCCTGGATTTTCTTACGGAATTCAGGCCGGTTGCTCATGGGGCCTTTCAGGGCCGTCAATGCTTCGCGCAGCTCGAGCAGCCGGTTGAGCTCGGGCGTGTTGCGCGCGATGGCCTCGGGATTAAAATCCTTGATCGACTCGAATTTCATAGCGACGCTGATTTCGCTGTCCGGTTTACCGGTCAGTTTATCGGCCACATTGATATTCACGTTGAGGTTCTGGGCTTTCATCACCTCGTTGAAGTTATCCTTGTCGATGTTCACCGGTTCCCGCTCTTCGACCATACGATCATCCGGGCGCATGGTGAAATCCCCGACCACCAGCAGCTTGAGCGGCAGCTCGACTTCTTCTTTGGCATCTCCTGTCGCCGGCCGGTACACGATGTTGACTCTTTCCTTCGGGGCAACGGTTCCTTCTTTGGCCATGGCAGTTCTCCTTTTATGAATGCCGATAATGTGATGGACTCGAAAAATGCAAACAACGCCCGCGAACAGGGCATCGAGCATGAATCCCTTCAGCAGGCTGTTGACGTTCTCGCGCAGGCCCGCCATGCGCTTTGGCTGGTTGCGCATACCGCCCGGTCAACCGGACAACCTCAGGGCCGCTGCCGGATCGATTCGGGCGATGCGCTGCAGGATGCCGGGAGCACGGGTTTTATACTCGCCTGCGCCCTGCGACCCGAAAGCCTGCCACACGGCAACCAGGCATTCCAGCGCCAAAGCGGGATCCCAGACTTCCAATCGAAAATCTTCGATCTCTTGAAGCAACTGCTCCAGGAGCGGCAGCGCCGCCGAATGCTTTTTTGCGTTCAAAAGGAGTTGGACAATGGCCATTTGCCAGCGCACCCACTCATGGCGGCCGCCACTCCTCTGCATGCGTTTCTGCAAAATCTGGACCGCTTCCACGATTTTTTTCCCGCGGGCCAACGCCTGGGCCTCGAGAACCGTGCTTTGATAGAGATCAGTCGGTTCCGCGGCGGCTGCGGCGGCGGGTGCCCGGGTGGG
>JAEYRZ010000021.1 GCA_023435265.1 Pseudomonadota bacterium | reverse complement strand
CCCCCCGGCCCTGCGCACCGGCCGCCGAAAAAACTTCGCCCGACAAAGGAGCACGCCATGGTTCATTCACCCGATCCACGCCGAGGTTTTCCTGCCTCCGCTTCCAGCGGTTCCACCGCGGTCGCCTGCCGCAATCAAGCGTCTCCATCCCGTGATCGCATCGGGTTCTCTCGACCGGCCCGGCAGATCGGGGACCCGGCGCTGCGCACGAAACCCGCACGCCCGCAAGACAATCCCTGGCGGCATGCCCTGCGGCGGCCCGATGCGAACCGCGCACGCATCTCGGCCGCCCCGAATCGATCCATCCCGCCTTTGACCATTTTCTCGCGGGGGGCCACGTTGATCGTCGGCCAGGACGCGGCCCGGGTTTGCGCTTGCGCCGAGCGCCTGGCGCCCTGGCTGGAGTGTCTTCCCATCGTGCTGGCGGACGGCGCGGCCATGCCATCGATCGAAGTCAGGGGCGGACAACGGATTCTGGTCTGCCGCCGAATCAAAATCGGCGGCCATTTTGGAGCATTCCGGGTCAAAGTGATCGGCCGCAGCGGCTGGGCCGACCTGGATCGGTTCATCCACGGTCCGCGGCTGTTCGATCTGGTGCTGGACCTCACGCCCGGCGGCGTATTCGAGGGCGAGCGCATCCCCCGCGGCGTTTTCGCCGTCGGCGGCAGGGAGCAAAGACTGGCGCAGGCCCTGTTGGATCTTCCCGAGAGCGTCGGCGTCTTTGAAAAAGCACGGCTGATCGAACGCGATCCGGATCCGTGCGGGCACGCGCATTCCGGCTTGTCCGGCTGCCGGCGGTGTCTTCAAATCTGCCCTTGCGGGGCTGTCGAAACCGATGGTCACCGGCCGCGGCTCGATCCGTTGGTCTGCGAAGGCTGTGCAGCCTGCGCCTCGGTCTGTCCCGCGGGCCGAATGCGCTTTACGCAGCTGCCCCATGAAGACCTGTTGACCGCATTGCGGCTTACACTGGAAAGTCATCAGCGGCCCGGCATCGTTCCCGTGCCGGCCCTTTTTCAAGGTGAACCGGGCAGTCCGCCTCCGGAGGCGGTCGCGCCGCCGGCCGGCATCGAGATCGTTCCGCTAAACGTTCCCGAGATCGGCTGTATCGGCATGGAAACGCTGTTGACGGCTCTGGCCTACGGCGCCGGCGGTGTATTGGTTTGGCTCCCGGCGGACACCCCTCGACGGTTACGCAACAATCTGAAAGCGCAAATCCACTGGGCTGGATCGATTCTCGAAGGGCTGGGCCGCTCGGCGCATAGCGTTTGCATGCGGGCCGCAGGCTGCGGCGGATCCGGCCTGGACGATTTCTGGCCGGCGGTTCAAGGCCCTGCCATGCCCGCGGGCTTCTCGCCGTTTCACAACAAGCGCACACTGGTCCGCCTGGCCGTTGAACATCTGGCCGAGCAAAGCGGGATTGAACCGTATGCCGTCGCCCTGCCCGCGGATGCTCCATTCGGAACGGTGGTCCTCGACCATGAACGTTGTTCATGTTGCCGGGCCTGCGTCGACGTCTGCGCGCACCAGGCCCTTCAATGGGATTCGGAACTGCAGGCGCTGAAATTCGTCGAAGCGCGCTGCACGCAATGCGGACTGTGTGCCAAACTCTGCCCGGAAAAGGCGATCGAATCCGAACCCCGCTATTTATACGCGCGCCGGATTTCGGAAATGCCGGTCGTCCTGAACAGCCGGATGCCGATCTTCATGTAAAAAGTCGCTCTGTAGAAACACGGGAAAATGCGCGTCGAAGTTGAGAATGGCGTGATCGCTTAAATGTCTCCGAATCGACGGCGCGTAAAAGCGTAAGGCAGATATTGGACTGTTACGGCGCCGTCTTATTTGACTTCGGCCAGATACTGCGTTCCGCCCAGCAGCGCAACCTGCCGGCGAATCTCCGCGGCCCGGCGCAAAACGTAGGGCGAAGGTCTGAGAACCTGCCGCTGTCGGGGATTCGGCAACACGGCGGTCAGAAGCGAAGCGTGATACAGGGTCAAGCCGCGGGGCTGAAGTCTGAAGAAGCGTCGGCTCGCGGCGCCGACGCCGTAAACGCCCGGGCCGAATTCGGCGATGTTCAGATACACTTCGAGGATGCGCCGCTTGGGCCAAAGGGCCTCGATCAGCACTGTGCAATACGCCTCGAGCCCTTTACGGACCCACGAACGGCCGGGCCACAGGAATAGATTTTTTGCGGTCTGCTGCGAAATCGTGCTGGCCCCACGCAACCGCGTGTTTCGGGTACTCGCCTCCACCGCGTCGACAATCGCGTCGATATCGAATCCGTGATGAAATGGAAAACGCTGATCCTCCGAGGCAACCACCGCAATGGCCATGGCAGGAGCGATGTCCTTCCGGTCGACCCACTCGTAGCGCAACGCATGCCCCTGAACGATCGAGCGCAGCATGAAGGCCGTGGTCGGAACGTCGATCCAGCGCAGGCTCAGGACGATGAGCAGATGCAGCAGCCAGATCGAGGCCGCAGTCCACCCCAGGCACCGGAATGCATTGCGCCACCCTGCAGGTC
>JAEYRZ010000010.1 GCA_023435265.1 Pseudomonadota bacterium | reverse complement strand
GTCTATAAGTCAGGCGACCGGTCCGTGCGCTGAACCGCGCAACCCGGCGGCGATATTCTGATTGATTTTGATGATGATATCCAGCTTTTCGGGGGCCGGAAAGGCCAGCGTTTCAAAGACCCGGCGGTCGATGAACCGGCTCAGCAGCATGATGTTGCGTTTGATGTTGGCCGGCAGCGGATTGTCCGGCTTGGATACCTCTACCTGAAAGATGCTCCAGATGCGTTGGTTGTATTTGAGCGCATGGTCGAGTCGGACATTCCGGTCCTGGGCGTCCCACTTCTTCTGGCAATCAATGAGCTTGAGGGCTGCCTGCGTCAGCACGCGTGCTTCGGTCTCGCGTCCAGACATGGTCTCCTTGAGCACCGTTTGATAGGCCTTGACAGCATTGCTTTGCACGTTCCGATATCTCCTGTTCAAAGTTAATCAAATTACGAGCCAGCTTCAGTGCATCGTAATACCGATCCTGAACGATACATTCATTGACTTGATCGATGATGTTCAAACTGCTCGGCGCGGCGGATATGAAATCGCGGACCAACTCCCAATACAGTTTATGGTGGGCGACAATATTCCCGCTGTCGACGTACATGAGCTGGATTACGAAATAAATGCGTTTCGCCGGGGTGTCCGCTTCGCCGCTGCTGAGGATATTTTTCTGGCGCAATACGGGAACCTTGTTTTCAACTACGAAATCGGCCTTGTTCGGGCCGTTGTGGATGACCACGCCCCCAAGGATCATGCGTTCATGGGGTTTGAGGCTGATTCTCAGTGACATGGACACCTCTTTCATGGATAGGGGTTCTAAATGGTTTCGCTGCAGCCACGAAGCGCAGCATGGATCGTGCCATCACAGCATTGCCGTGATCACACGGTTGGCATCCATTAAGAAAGTGTCACGCCGGCGGTTCAGAATTCCGACGGCCTGAGAGAGCCGTTCCAGGGCGGAATGCAGCGCGTTGTCCGGAGCATTTTCGGGCAAATCCGGAATATCGAGCCCGCCGCTTGCGGTATGCAGTGGTTGATGGGCGATCCGCACCGTATCGCCGCTTTTGGCGATGTACGCCCAATCGCCCGCGTCGGAATTGGTTTTTTCGTCGCCCAGGATCCTGGATGGCAAATCGTCCGGCGGCGGCAGGGTCAACTGGTCGATCAACCTGCGCAACCCGCCGAACTGCCGCAGCATTTGGACACGTTCACTGCTGTCTTGCGGATAGGGTGGATAGCTCTTGACGATGATCTCCAGAGATTCCTGCATTTTCTGAAGGTTCGCTCCGATGGTGTCCATCGTCGTCGCCACTTCCCGGATGTGCAGGGCGACCGCCTGCTGTTCGGCACTGGCAGCCTGAAGCTTATTGAAGAAGATGCGTTCCGGAGAAGGTGTCGTGACTTCCACCTTGGCAGCGTTTACGGGGGTGGTTTTTGGATACGTATGATGACCCGGTGTTTCCAACGGGTGGTTGATCGCGGTCCCGATTTTGTCGACTGAAATGTTCATGGGCGCCTCACAGGGGGAATGGCAGGGGAGCGAACCCCCCTGCCATGAACTACCGCAATCCGTCGAGCGCTGATCCTGTGTTTACTACTAGAACAACCGCAGTACGGACTGAGCGGCCTGAGAGGCCAGGCTCAGCGAGGTGGTGCCAAGAGACTGGCGGGTCTGGAGCATCAGCATGTTGGCGCCTTCTTCGTTCATGTCGGCGTTGGTCAGTTCAGCCGCACCATCTTCCAGGGTGTTGATCATGCCCTTGGTGAAGTCCTGGCGGATGGTGATCGTGCTCAGGTTGGTGGAGAGTTTCTGAGCTTCTGAGCGCAGTGTGCTACGTGCCGTATCCAAGGCGGAAATAGCCTGGTTGATGATTGTTTTGTCGGGCATCCCGCCTTCGGAGTCACTGACCCAGTCCTGAGCCGTGATCGAAGCCAGATTCAGTCCAGTCGTCGCGGTGCTGGCGTCGAAACCGGTCATGGTCAACGAACTGGCGCCGGTTTCGTCGAACTTCACCTCATGGGTGACCGTGCTGCCGTCCAGCAGGTTGACGCCTTTGTAGCCGGAATCCTCGGCTAAGAAGTCGATCTGATTCAGAACCTCATTATACTGACTTTCCAGGGTTTCGATTTCATCGGTCGAGGATGCGGACAACGCGCTCTGGGCCAGGGATTTTGCCGAGGCGATCAGGGCCGTGATGGCTTCCACGCCTTCGTTGGCCGCCATAACCGTCTGGATCGATTCCGCCATTTCATCTTTACGCGAGGACAAGTCTTCGGCGCGCTGCCGATGGCTCAATGCGGTAAAGTAGTTGACGGGATCATCGACCGCCGAATTGACACGCTGCCCGGAGGCTAGTCGGGTTTGGGTTCTTTCCAGCAGAGTATTGGTGTTCTGCAGGCTGAAAAGGTTCTTACGCATTCCTGAAGTTAAGGTGATTCCACTAGCTGCCATGATGTGTTCTCCTTTTCTAGGTGTGTTGCTCGGCCTTCTGGCCTTTCATTGGTTTTCGTGTTGCAGCACATGCTGCAGCAGGTGCTGGTCATGTGCCGGCGTTCGCGCCCGGATTGCGTCTTGCAGCATCATTATCGTTCGGACAGGCGGCAGACTTTAGGAAAAATAGAACCCGGACCGCCCCGCCCGATCGAGTGACATAAAAAGTCATTTTCTTTTGCAGGCTGCTAATAAAAAATTTTCAATTTGCAAATCGAGAGTCGATCGCGAAGTTCTCAAATCCAGTGCTGCCCGTCGAGGCTGGAAGGTAATCCGTAATCGGTAGATTTTCACTTAAAGTAAAAGCGTTTAAGAAAGCGGGGAAGATCCGGCAAGCGCTGCAAAGTCGGTCTTGCGGGCGTTAGACGATTGAATAGAATTTGCATTTCGCAAATCACTGATGCCCGATTGCAGTCAAATCGATTCATTCGGAAGATTTTGAACGATCGGGATTGGAATGCTTCATGAACATCGGGGGGCACCCTCTGCATTGCTTAAGCTATTGTTTTAAAAAACAATTATCCTTCGGGTTAAAGCGCTCTGGCAGGGCGGAATGTCCACTCTGCGTGATGGCACATGGTTTGCTTGGGAGCATACCCGTTCAGCGTGGTTTTCTTAGGCTTTACAATCCAGTAGGCATACATTCGAAAAGGGGGATCGAGTGCAAAACGCGATGGCGATAGACACCCGCGATGCGGACGAAACTGTCGGCGACGATTTGCTGGCCAAAGAAAACGATCTGAATCAACATGCTTTTTGCGGCGTCGTCGGCAGGAGTAGGGCGATGCGTGAACTTTTTCAGTTGGTCGAACGCGTGGCGGACAGCGACAGCACGGTCCTGATCAACGGTGAAACCGGCACCGGAAAAGGCCTGGTCGCCAAAGCCATCCACCAGAATTCCTACCGCCGCGAAAAACCTTTCGTCGCCATCAATTGCGGCGCAATCCCGGAAAATCTTCTCGAGAGCGAGCTGTTCGGACATGTCAAGGGCGCCTTCACCGGGGCGACGACGGCCAAGATGGGCAAATTCGAAGTCGCGGACGGAGGAACCATATTCCTCGACGAAATCGGCGACATGAGTCCGGATTTGCAGGTCAAGGTCTTGAAGGTGCTTGAGGAGCGGGAGTTCGAGCCCGTCGGCGGATGCAAATCAATCAAGGTGGACGTGCGCATCATCGCGGCCACCCATCGCGACCTGGAAGAAGAGGTGCAGAAGGGAAATTTCAGAGAAGACCTGTTTTATCGACTGTATGTCATCCCCCTCCAGCTTCCGGCGCTTCGCGAACGGTTCAGCGATATCCCGCTTTTGACCCATTTCTTTATCGATAAGCTCAACTCCGAAAAAAGAACCCGCGTCGACGGTATCTCCCAGAATGCCATGGACCTTCTGATGCGTCACGCATGGCCCGGCAATGTCCGCGAACTTGCCAATTTGATTGAACGGATGGTTGTATTAAAGGGGCGCGGGCAAATCCAGCCAGCGGATCTGCCCGCCAAGTTCAAAACCGATCTCAAACCGCTGCCTTGTCCGGCGAGTTCGCCTGAATTATCGCCGGAAGGCATCTGCCTGACCACCGCGGTCAGCGAATTCGAAAAGAGTTTGATCTACCAGTCTCTCGAGAAATCCGATTGGATTAAAAACAAAGCCGCCAAACTGCTGCATGTCAAACGGACCACCCTGGTGGAGAAGATCAAGCGTTACGACCTGCATAAATGTGCTTAACACAGCGTACGGCGATCGACGATGAGTGTTCCGAAACCCGGCATGCATGACGCTGACTTCAAGCCGCACGCATTCTGCGCAAAGCAGAGCATGATCCCGCAGTCCTCGACCGAAGAGGACGCCTGCGCCTTGTTTCAGCCGCTCTTTCGAGGCGGCTCGGGCCAGCGGCATGTCGAAAATCAGAGCGGTCTGGTCGAAACGGAAGAATTGCAGGCGCGAATCTCCCTGGCGCGCAAGGCCCACTTCGATCGCGGCGCGTTGGAGGGTCAACAGGAAGGCTGTCGTTCCGCCCAATCGGCAATCACCCCTGAAGTGCTTGAAACGGTCGATCGCATCAACGAAGCCGCCCGACTCCATGAGCGGGTCTGCGTTCAGATGGCGGACTATATCATCGAACTCGCCCTGCGCATTGCCGGCCGTATTCTCACCGAACCTTTAGAACTGCAACCCGACATGGAAGGAAATTTGCGCCGCATGCTGCGCGAGGATCTGGCGAAGCATTACCGAATCGAAGTGTCGACCGACGCCGCCAAGCTCGAAGAAGTTCGCAAGCTATGCGCGTGCCTTGGACGGGAGTGGCCTGCATCCGATTGCATCCTCATCAGAGAGGGAGAGGGTGACGGTTCTGGCGCAGCGCCATCGCCTGTCGCTTCGGCCGAGCGGAGCATCCTCCGGATCGCAGATAAAATCCAGTCGGCCTTTGCGGCCGCCGATCCCCGGCCTGCGTCAAAGGCGTGACACTCATCCCTGTCCCGAATCCTCCCGACGGCTCCGACCCACCGAACCACTTTCATCCGTTTCTCTTCTGATTCCCGAATATTGGCCGCTCCACGCATCACAGCCGGCGTTTGCCCGGCAGGTGGCATGTTAATTGCCATTTGGACCCTGCGGGGTACAAGATCCATTGTTCCGCAGGAGAATAGCGTATGGGAAGCGGTTCGATTCTGGTTCTGCATGCCAGCCAGGCGATTGCTGAACGTTTGCGAAGCTGCCTGGTACCGGCAGGTTACATGCTGCGATATCAATCTGCGCGCGAACTGCTCGAAAGTGAAATCAACCGCATTGAAAGCCGATTGCTTTTGTTGGAGGACTGCCCGCCGGACTTGGATGGCGTGGGCCTGGTGCAACGCATTCGCCCGCGTTTCGCAGATCTCCCGATCGTGATCATATCGCCCAAAAACAGCGTGCCGCGCGCCGTGGCCGCCGTGCAGGCCGGCGCGGACGATTTTCTATCATTGTCGGCGGAAGACGAGGTGCTGCTGGCAGCGGTCGAGAAAGCCCTTGTCATAGGCACGCCCGGTCCGCCTGCAGCCGAGCGGCGGTCGGCCGATGCGATCATCTTCCAATCTAAAATGATGAGCCATCTCTTGACCACCGCCGAGCGGATCGCGGCGTCCCCGGCAACCGTCACCATCCAGGGCGAAAGCGGCACCGGCAAGGAGTTGCTGGCGCGCTTCATTCACTCCCGCAGCGGACGCTCCGGACGGCCGTTCATTGCCATGAATTGCGCCGCACTTCCCGAAAATCTCGCCGAGAGCGAGCTTTTCGGATATGAGCGTGGCGCGTTCACAGGCGCCGATCAGCGCAAGCCTGGCAAATTCGAACAGGCCCACGGCGGCACGCTCCTGCTCGACGAGATCGGGGAGATGGCGTTGACGCTTCAGGCGAAGCTGTTGCGCGCACTACAGGAGAAGCAGATCGACCGCATCGGCGGCCGAAAATCGCTGGCGGTGGATGTGCGCGTCATCGCAACCACGAACCGCGATTTGGCCCAAATGGTGAAAGAGGGCTGCTTCCGTCAGGACCTCTACTATCGGCTGCGTGTCATTCCGCTGCAAATACCCCCTTTGAGGCAGCGGCTCGAAGACATTCCGGTGCTTATCGACCACTTTATCGACAAGTACAGCCAGGCGGGCGGAGTGCAGCCCCGTTTTTCGAAAGAAGCACTGCAGCAGCTGCGCGCATGGCAATGGCCGGGGAATGTCCGCGAACTCGAGAACGTGGTCGCCCGCGCCGTGCTGATCCGCGATGCGGATGAAATCGGCCCCCAGCACCTTTTCCTGGAAACGGGGCTGGCTGCACCCTTGGCACAGCCGGAGGGACTGGTCGGCATGACGGTCAAGGATCTGGAGAAAAAACTGATAATCGAAACACTGGCCCACGTCGATCAAAACCGAACACAGGCGGCCAGAATGCTCGGCATCAGCATCCGCACGCTGCGCAACAAACTGAACGAATACCGCGATGCCTGCGATTTGCTTCCCCGGGCGGCCGGTGGGCGATGATCCCGGCGTACTAGGCAATCTTTGCCGGGGCGTCGAAGATTTGACTTGCAGATGAAATCCGCAAGCAGGCGTCGAACGGCAAATCGACAATATTTACAGCCGCCTGTAATCACAAGACCTCTTCGGGAGGCAGGTGGTATGTAAATTGCTCAGTCCGCCCCAGAGGAGAGGCAAAAATGGATGATAACCGGCTTTTCGATCAGACGCTGCAGGTCGCTTCAAGGGCTTTGGATTTGCGGGCGCGCCGGCACGAGCTGATTATTTCCAACATCGCCAATGCGGACACTCCCGGCTACAAAGCGTTCGATCTGATGGTGGAGGAGGCGATGACCCGCCAGCAGAAAGCCGGCGCGCCGCTGCCGCTGCAGGTGACCCATGGTTCGCACCTGCCGGCCGGCGGCCCGATTCCGGCGGACATTCGAGGCTATATGGTTCAGAATCCGGCACCTGATTATCTGAGAGGCGACGGCAATACGGTGGATATGGAGCGCGAAATGACCAACCTTTCCGCAAACGACCTCCTTTACAAGGTGTCGGCCCAGATCGTGAGCAAAAAATTCCAGTCCCTCAAAAATATCATCCAGGGAGGTAAACAGTAGGCATGAGTTTTCTCGACAGCCTCAATGTGAGCGCCAGCGGACTCAGCGCCCAGCGGATGCGCATGAACTTGATTTCGAGCAATCTGGCCAACGTCAATACCACCCGAACCGCGGAAGGGGGCCCTTTTCAGCGCAAGGACGCAGTCTTCGCGGCCGTGCCACAGGAGAATGCGGAAAGCTTTTCCAAAGTGCTCGCGCGTCGCCTGGAACCGCAAATGAGCGAGGTGCAGGTTGTGGAGATTCGTGAGGACAACCGGCAACCCCTGCTGAAGTTCGATCCCGAACACCCCGACGCCGATGCCGACGGTTACGTGGCGCAGCCCAACATCAATGTGATGGAGGAAATGGTCAACATGCTGACTGCGACGCGCAGTTATGAAGCCAACGTCACGGCAGTCAAATCCACCAAGGAAATGGCCATGCAGGCCCTCGATATAGGACGCTGAAGATGAATTCCATTTTACTGGACGCAACACAGGCGAAGAGTGTCGCCGGCAGCAAGCCACCGGCCGCCGCCGGAAAGGGCGTCGATGCATCCTTCGGTGAATGGCTCGATAGATCGATCCAGTCGGTCAATCAGATGCAGCAGGCGGCCGATGCTTCGGCAGTCAAGCTGGCCAGCGGCGCCGAAAAAGACATACATGGAACCATGATCGCCATGCAAAAGGCCGATATCGCCATGACGCTGCTGCTCGAAGTGCGCAACAAACTCATCTCGGCCTATGACGAAATCAAACGGATGCAATTCTAAGCGAGTGCAGTGATGGCCTCCTCATTTCTCCAATTCGCCGATCAGTTCAAAGCGGTCATGAAAACGATGTCCGCCGTCAAGCTGATCACCCTGGGGCTGCTGGTCATCGGGACGGCCGCCGGCATCATCGCGCTGGTTAGCTGGTCGAGCCGGCCGGAATTCGTTCCATTATATTCGCATTTGACCGCCGAGGACGCCGCCGAGGTAGTCTCCAAGCTGCGCGAACAAAAAACGCCGTACACGCTGTCCCAAAACGGTACGGCGGTCCAGGTGCCGCGCGAGCGCCTTTACGAAGTGCGGCTCGAACTGGCCGCGCAGGGTCTGCCGCGCGGAAACGGACTGGGATTCGAAGTTTTTGACAGCACCAAACTCGGGACCACCGAATTCGTCCAGAACATCAACTACCAGCGCGCCCTGCAAGGCGAACTCAGCCGCACCATCAGCGGACTGGCCGAAGTGGAAGGTTCGCGGGTGCATATCGTGATGGCGCCGCGCTCGCTGTTCATCGAAGAACAGGAACCGGCCACGGCATCGGTGATCCTCAAGGTCCGGGCTGGGCGCTGGCTCAGCGACGACCAGATCCAGGGCATTGTCCACCTGGTTTCGTCCAGTGTGCCGCGGCTGACCCCTGAAAACGTCACCGTCGTCGATCAGAACGGTAAAATGCTGGCCGGAAAAGACGGTGAACGCACCGCCGCCAAGATCAGTTCGGATCAGCTCGACTTCCAGCGGCGCAAAGAGGCGTTGCTCGAGAAACAGGTGACGAGCATGCTGCAAAAGGTTCTCGGCGAAGACAAAGCCATCGTGCGCGTCGCCTGTGATCTGGACTTCGTGCAGGAAGAGACGACTGCCGAAAAATACCTGCCCGAGAACCAAGTGGTGCGCAGCGAACAATCTTCAAAAGAGACGGCTTCGCAGATGGACGCCTCTCCCGTCGGTATTCCCGGTCTTGCCGCCAATGTCACCCCCGATCAGCCGGCCGGCATTCAGGTGGCCGCTCCCGCCGGTTTCCAGAAGCAGGACATGACCCGCAATTATGAAATCGGCAAAACGGTCAGCCGGCAGATCATGCCCGTGGGCGTGATCAAACGCTTATCCGTGGCGGTCATCGTGGACGGAAGCTACGAAAGCGTGGGGGGTGGAGAAGGGACGAAGCAGAGCCCGGAACTGAAATACATTCCCCGCAGCGTCGAAGAAATGACCAAGCTCGAGAACATCGTCAAGCGGGCGGTCAATTTCGACGAGACGCGCGGGGATATGGTCGAAGTCGCCAATATCGCCTTTACGGGCAGCCCGCTTTCGATTGAACCGCAAACAGGCGGGTTCCTGGATACGCTCAGAGGTTATGCAAGCCTCTTGAAGTATGCAGTGGCCGGCCTTTTCCTGATTTTCACCTTCATCTTCATCATCCGTCCGCTGATCCGCTGGCTTACCGATACATCGTGGGAGGATGTCGAGCTGCTCGAACATCTGCCCCGCACCATTGCCGAGATTGAAAAGCAGTACAGCCAGAAAGACCAGTATGCCCAGATGGTCAGCCAGGCCAGCCAAATGATCACGAGCAAAAGGGACGATTCCGCGCGGCTTCTGGAGCAATGGCTCAAAGAAGCGTGATGCGTGCAATCAAATGCGCACGGAAAGACCGTAAGATATGGACCTCAAACAACTGACCGGCTCTGCGAAA
Source organism: Pseudomonadota bacterium (assembly GCA_023435265.1). Classification (GTDB taxonomy): domain Bacteria; phylum Desulfobacterota; class Desulfobacteria; order Desulfobacterales; family Desulfosarcinaceae; genus UBA2230. The sequence continues at coordinate 47,777 of JAEYRZ010000010.1, read as the reverse complement.
GTCGCCATTCTGACCAATGCGGTGGGCGAGCAGGCGGCGCAGGCGCTGCTCGAGCGCCTCAACGATGCAGAGCGTCAGCTGGTCCGCAAGCTGCAGGCCAAACTGAATGCCGTTCCACCCCAACTGGTGGAGAAGGTCGTTCGTGAATTCCTGGAAAAAACAGGACAGTCGCTTCCGGGTCAAGCAAAGCAACTGCCCGATGCGGCAGTAAAGGAAAGCAGGGGCGAGGACGGGAAGACGTCCCGGCCCAAATCGAACATCGAAGCCGTGCAGGATATCGAGCCCAATCAACTCGCGCAGTTGATAAAGGATGAACATCCCCAGACGATCGCTTTAATTCTGGTGCACCTCAAGCCCAATGTGGCCAGCACCATCCTCAGCAACCTGGCGGATGAAATAAAATCGGATGTCGCGTTCCGGATCGCCAACCTGGATAAAGTCCAGTCCGGAATGGTGCAGGAGATCGACCGTATTTTCGAGGAAATACTGAAAAACAAAGACCACGGCGTCACCCAGGAAGCCGGCGGCGTCGCCCGCCTGGCGGAGATCCTGAACGCCATCGACGGCGCCACGGCCGAGCAGATCATCGACGATATCGAGGAGAACAATCCGGACCTGGCCGACGAAATCAAGCAGATGATGTTCGTTTTCGAGGACATCGTCCTGGTAGACGACAAAGGCCTGCAGAAAGTACTGCGCAGTGTCGAGTCGCATGAATTGGCAATCGCATTGAAGGCATCGACCGAAGAGGTCAAGCAGAAAATATTCCGCAACATGTCCGAGCGGGCAGCCGAAATCCTCAAGGAAGAGATGGAGGTTTCCGGAGCCGTGCGGATGAAGGATGTCACCGATGCCCAGCAGAAGATCACCCGCATCGTTCAGGAGATGGAACGCAAGGGCGAGTTGATCATCAGCGGGCGAGGGGGAGAAGAATTCATCAGATAATGGCCAAATCCGAACGATGTGAACGCTATCGCTTCCCGGAGCTGGGCCCGGATGAAAAGGACGCCTCGCCGCCGGCTGAGGCCCGGCGAGGCCCTGAGGAGATGATCGAGCAGGCCGAACGCGAGGGCTATGCGGAAGGATTCGAACAGGGACGCAGTCAAGGATTTCCCGCGGAACAACTCAGACTCGAACCCTCCCGCAGCCTTCTGCGGCAAATTCGCAAGATGCTGGAAGAACGGGACAAGTCGATGGGGTGCCGCGCGGAACAGGATGCTGCGAATCTGGCCGTGATTGTCGCTCGTGAAATGATTCGGAATGAAATCGACAACCACCCGCAGCGAGCCGTTTCGATCGCCCGTCAGGCCCTGCAGATCGTCAAGGGCATGGAACATCTGCGCATCAGGGCGAATCCGGCTGATAAGGTCCGTGCGCAGGCGCTGGTTTCCGAGATAACAAGCGGCGTCGGATCGAACGCATCCATACAGATCGTTTGCGATCCGTCCGTTCAGCAGGGCGGGTGCCTGATCGAAAGCGATTTCGGAATCATCGACGCCAGGATCGATAAGCAGCTGGCCGCCATGGCGGACGGACTGGCCCGCATGTTCGAACAGCGCCGAAGACCCGCGGACGAATTTTCTTTCCAACCTGATTTCGACGCCCTGCGCAGCGCAGTCGACAGTATCACGACGATCAAAGCCGCCGGCCACGTCAGCAAAGTGGTCGGCCTGGTGGTCGAGGCCAGCGGGCCGGCGGTTCAATTGGGCTGCATCTGCGATATCGACGGTGCCGATGGAGAGGCGCCGGTGAGCGCCGAAGTTCTCGGGTTCCGCGATCACAGCGTCTTGATGATGCCCCTGGAAGACATCCGGACTATCGGTCCGGGCAGCCGGGTCACCGCGCGCCAGGAAAAAGCGTCCATCGCCGTCGGATCCAGACTGCTGGGGCGGGTGATCGATGGTCTCGGGCGGCCGATCGACGGACGCGGCGCGCTCGCCACCAGCGAATACTACCCCATTTATGCGGCGCCGATCAATCCGCTGCTGCGGCAGCGCATCCGCGAGCCTCTGGATATGGGCGTTCGCGCCATCAACGGGCTGCTGACCGTTGGCTGTGGTCAACGCATGGGAATCTTTGCCGGTTCGGGCGTCGGAAAAAGCGTTCTGATGGGGATGATCGCCCGCAAGAGCCGCGCCGATGTCAATGTGATTGCCCTGATCGGCGAACGCGGGCGCGAACTGAACGAATTCATCGACAAAGATCTTGGGCCGGAGGGGCTTAAAAAGTCGGTCGTCGTGGTGGCGACCTCGGATCACCTGCCGCTGGTGCGCGTGCGGGGGGCATTTGTAGCCACGGCAATTGCCGAATACTTCCGCGACCAGGGTTTACGGGTGAACCTGATGATGGATTCCTTGACCCGTTTCGCAATGGCCCAGCGTGAGATCGGCCTTGCCCTGGGGGAACCGCCCACAAACAAAGGCTATACGCCATCTGTGTTTACCATGCTGCCCAAACTTCTGGAGCGCGCGGGCACCTCCGATCACAACGGGAGCATTACCGGACTGTATACGGTACTGGTGGAGGGGGACGACATGAATGAGCCCATCGCCGATGCGGCCCGCTCGATCCTGGACGGACATATCGTGCTGAGCCGCGAGCTCGCCGATCACAACCACTACCCGGCCATCGATGTGTTGCGCAGCATCAGCCGGGTCATGGAAGACATCGCCTCTCTGCAGCACAAGCATAATGCCGGCCGATTCAAAGAACTGCTGGCCACGTACCGCAAAGCCGAGGATCTGATCAACATCGGCGCGTATGTGGCCGGCGCCAGTCGGAGCATCGATCTGGCGATCGCAAAAATCGATCAGATCACCATGTATCTGCGGCAGGGCATCGATGAAAGTGTAAATCTGGAAAACTGCCTGCTGGATCTGGATCGGATCATGAACGCAGCCTGAGGCGCCTTTGGCATATCAATTCAAATTGGAAGCGCTGCGGCGTTTCCGGCAGTATCAGGAGGAGCGCTTGCAGAAGGAACTGGCCGAGGCGGTCAGCCGTCGGGAGCATGCGGCCGCCGAATTGAACGCGATGGTTGCGCGCAGGGCTGAGACCGAATCGGAACTGACCCGCTGCCAGAACGAAAGCAGCGCAGGGGCATCGCAGTTTTGCATTTACGTCCGTTATCTTCAACGGCTCGAATTGGAGATCGGCGCTCATCGGAAGAATCTGGCCGGCATTGAAGAAGAGGTCGATAGCCGGCGTGACAGTCTGCTCGAAGCGGTTAAAAAGCGAAAAGCTTTGGAGAAGCTCAAGGAGAAAGGGTTAAAGGCCTACATTTCCGGCCTCGACCGCGAGGAGCAGAAGTTCATCAATGAGATCGCCATCAACCGTTTCGGAGCGAAAACGCAATAGGAAGCAGTTTTATGCAAACCGCCATTCAATTGTTTGATTTAGGGGGCCAGGGGTTGAATACCGCTGGCGGTGCTCAAAAGATTGCCGTCAAGATGCCCACGAGCGGTCGCTGGACCGGCCAGCAGGAGCCCGCCGACGGATTTGCGGCGGTCATGAGCATGCTGATGGCGCTTCCGGAAGAAGATTTGCGCACCTCACTGAGCCTTTTGGACTGGGTGCCGCTGGAAGAGGCGGGTGACCAGTTGGTGCCCGTGATCGATCTGACGGCGTCGGAGGGCAGCGGATTCCAGATGTTCGCCCAAATGCTGCAATCGGTCGAGACGCCTCGTCAGGCACCGCTTTACAGCCCAGGCGAACCGGACATGGCGCCCGGACCGGTTGGCAAACCCGCTTTTTTCAACCCGGCCCAGGATCAGGCCGCCGCTGCAGCAGTCGAGGTGATTGAATACAACCCGACAGTTTCTACGCCCGTCGGCATCCCCGTCGAGAACGCCGTGCCTGAACCGGTGGTAGTGGAGCCGCCCGCCAACCACACGCAAGCGCTGCCAGACGCCGGCCCGGTTGTCCGGCCGGATGCAGGTTTTAAAGAAGCAGCCGGCGCCGTCAGGGAGGCCGCGTTGCCCTTGGAAAAAGGCGAGCGGAAGAGGCGTGGTCTGCCGACCCAGGCCGCCGGAGCCGAGTCCGAAATCGAGCCGGCGCACAAGCCGCGGCTGTCCGCCGGCCTCGGCGCACCGCGAACCGCCCCCGGCGCGCCGCAGATGACCCAGGCCCGGGTCCCAGCAGAGGTGACTGTTCCACCCGAGACCGGACAGGTGTCAGAGGCGGCTGCAAAGCCTGCGGAAACGGTGGCGCGCGTCATTTCCGGCCAAGGCGCAGTCGCCGGTGCGGCGGAAGAGATGTTGCCGGATATGGCCTCCCCATCCGGCTCGGGCGGCCGCGAACAGCTGGGCATACTGGCTCAGAAGCCTCAAGCGGAAGTTACCGGGCCTTCCGCGGAGCCCGCGGCCGAAAAACAATCGGCACTGCCGCTGCGCGAGCCGGCGGCGGCCGACATCATGCGCCAGATCGTGGCGCGCATGACCTTGCGCACGGATAGATCGCAGTCCCAGATGCATATTCGCCTGAAACCGGAATTTCTGGGGGATGTGCGGCTGCAGGTCGCCACGGAGAACCAACAGGTCATGGTGCGCATTTCAGCTCAATCGCAGGCCGTTAAAGAGATGATCGAGCAAAACGTGCTGCAGTTGAAGAATGAATTGCAGCAGCATGGACTGCAGATCGACAAGTTCGATGTGTTTGTGGGCACCGACAGCGGCAATTTCCGTCAACGCCGGAATCCCGCAACGGCTGAACAGCGCTATGCAAACCGGCACGGCAGGCCGGCGCAGCGGGGTGCCGCGGAGGTCGACGGCCCCATGAGCGTCGATGCCGGACAAATCGGAAGCACCCGCGGGGGCGTCGATTTTTTCGCCTGAAGCACGAAGGGGCGTAGCGCAGAAAGGAGGCAGGATGACCATTTATGGTTTGGACAACGTGGGTTCGCGGGGTGGTCAAACGCCCGCCAAATCGAGTGAAAGCCTTGGGAAGAACGATTTTTTACAGATGCTGGTCGTTCAGCTGCAGAATCAGGACCCGCTCAATCCGATGGACGCCACCGGTTTTACAGCCCAACTGGCCCAATTCAGCTCCCTCGAACAATTGCAGAACATCAACACTTCGTTGACCGGAATCGGCACCTCCCAGGCCGTGCTGACCCACAGCCAGGCGGTGGAATTCATCGGGAAGCAGATCACTGCAGTGGGGGACAGCACCGAAGTGGCCGAGGGCGGCAGCGAAGCGTTGCAGTTCAGTCTGAATGGAGAAGCCGCGGGCGTTTTCGTGAATATTTACGACGCCGGCGGCAATTTCATCCGCAACCTGGAATTCGGCGCAATGGCCGCCGGCGAGCAAAGCGTGAGTTGGGACGGCCGGGACGCGCGGGGCAACACGGTGGCGGACGGCACCTATCGATTTACGGTCGAAGCCGTGAATGCGGACAATCAGCCGGTGAGCACCGTCACCTTCGCCCGGGGCACCGTGACCGGCGTCAATTATCGCGACGGCCAGGCCTATCTGATTACCGGGAGCCAGGAGATACCCATGGGCAATGTCGTTAAAGTCGTGGACGGCACCTCCGCATGAAGCCAAACGGTTCCGATGCGGAAAGAGAACGTGCACTTTATATGCTTCTTGAAACCGAACGCTTAAAAGTCGAAGTGGAACGCCAAAGCAAACAGGAAGGAGTTCGAATATGATCGGTTCGCTGTATTCAGGAATATCCGGGTTGAAGGCCAACACCAGCGCCATGACCGTGATCGGCGACAACATCGCCAACGTGGATACCACCGGTTTCAAAGTCTCGCGGGTATCCTTTTCGAATGTGTTCAATGCCGCGCTCGGCCAAAGCCGCATGCAGATCGGCCGCGGCGTGACCATGAGCGGGATTTCATCCAACTGGAATTCCGGAACCATGGAAACCACCAACACGGTGACCGATCTGGCCATCAACGGGCAGGGCATGTTCATCGTCCGTGATCCGTCCAACGGCGGGCAGTACTACAGCCGGGCGGGCCAGTTCGAATTCGACCGCGACAGCTATCTGGTGACCCAGGACGGGCTGCGGGTCATGGGCTACCCCATCGACGTCACGACCGGCGCTCTGGGCTCGATGAGTGCGATAACGCTGCCCGCGGGCATGAGCGCCCCGCAGGCGACCACCGGAATCACGATGGAACTCAACCTGGATGCCGGCGCGGCCGTGGGCGATACCTACGATACCACGGTGACCACCTATGATTCCTTGGGCAATCCGGTCGAGCTGACCTTCAATTTCGAATGCACTGCGGCCAATACCTGGGAATATTCAGTGACCCCGTCTACCGGTGCGGCCACCCCGGCCGCCGCCGCGCCCAATACTCTGGTGTTCAATTCTTCGGGTCAACTCGTACCGGGAAGCTGCGTTCCCGCCAGCGCCAACCCGACCATCGCCATCAGCGGATTGACACCGGCCGCCGATATGAGCGTCACCTGGTCTGTTTTGGACACCACCGGTGCGACCGACGGCAGCGTTACCGGGTACGCCGCCAATTCGGTGAAGACGTCGCAAACTCAGGACGGCTACCCCAGCGGGATGATGCAGGGAATTTCGGTGGACGAGGACGGCGTCTTCACCGCCCTGTACTCCAACGGGACGATGCTCTCATTTGCCCAGGTGGCGTTGGCCGATTTCGCCAGTTATTCCGGACTGGCCAAGCAGGGCAGCAATCTCTTTACCTCGACGCTGGCATCGGGCCAGCCGGTCATTTCCGCGCCCAACACGGCGGGGGTCGGCGCGATCGCACCCAGCAGCCTGGAGATGTCGAATGTCGACCTGGCGACCGAGTTCGTCGAACTGATCACCACCCAACGGGCGTTCCAGGCCAACTCCAAGGTGATTACGACCAGTGACGAGGTGCTCAGCGACTTGATCAATATCAAGCGCTGATGATGAGTTGACGAACTGATCGAGGGCGTCCGGTTCCGGGTCAAGGAAAGCTCCGGACGCCCTTTTGCGCGTTGCAGCGAACCTCCTCCGGAAGTGCTCCTGCGTCAAGCACTTGACTGTGCCCGTTCAAAATGACGCCGCACCGCCCGAAACCCTCCTCTTTTTCGATCGCGCCGCCTCAACCTGCAGGCGCATTTCTATAAATCAATTGGGATTGCAATGGCTTAAGAACCAGGATCGCCCCAAGGGGATAGAAGACTTCCCATGGCATATTCCATGCTAAACCGTGGTCGAATGTCTTGATGTACGTTTGGGGAGGTTCCTTGGATCTGGCAACGCTGATAGGGCTCGTGGTCGCCGGCGGACTGGTCATGATTTCGATCGTGATGGGCGGATCAGGCGCATGGTTTATCGATTATCCATCTCTGATGATTGTTCTTGGCGGAACCATGGGGGCCACCTTGATCAACTACCCCTTGTCCGAAGTGGTCAGCGTTTTCAGGGTCACCAAAAACGCCTTTATGCACCGTTCGCGAAACCCGATCACGCTGATCCCCACCATGGTCGAATTCGCCAAAAAAGCGCGACGTGAAGGCATTCTTTCCTTCGAATCGGCGTTGAAACAGGTCGATGACCAGTTTCTGGCCAGAGGCATGCAGATGGCCATCGACGGCCTCGAGTCGGAAGCCATCGAGGAAGTACTGACCACGGAGATCATGTGGCTCGAGGAGCGTCACCGACTGGGCGCCGAAATCTTTTCGACCATGGGAACATATGCTCCGGCAGTGGGGATGCTCGGCACCATCATCGGGCTCGTGCAGATGCTGATGCAGATGCAGGACCCTGCCGCCATCGGCGCGCCCATGGCCGTCGCCTTGTTGACCACGTTCTATGGAACGTTCATGGCCAATCTGCTTTTTCTGCCGATATCCGGCAAACTGCGCGTGCGCAGCAAACAGGAGATCCAGGCCAAGCAGATGGCCATCATGGGAATTCTGGCGATCCAAGCCGGGGACAACCACCGCATCGTGGAACAGAAGCTGAAGGCGTTCCTCTCACCCAACATGCGGGCGGCGCAAATCGGCACGGAGACAGCGGCGCATGCCTGATCGCAAGCATAACCTCATGCGCCTGCTAACCTTCTCCGGCCGCGGCGAAAGCGGCTGGCAGGTGATTTATACCGGTTTCGTGTTGATCATGCTGTGCTTCTTCATCATGCTGACCTCGTTCGCCGCGCCGCAGGAGTCCCGAATCACGCGCTTTGCAAGGGCCTTCTCCAGCGCCGTGAGCGTGCTCCCGCAAGGCAAAGGCATTGAATCCGGGCCGGTCGTTTCGGATTCGGACCCAACGGCGGTGGACAAAAGCGACATCACGGACCGTCTGTTCGAAGAGATCAGCCAACTGGGTCGCCAGAACGAATTGAGCCAAGCCGAAATGCGCATCGATCCGCGCGGCGTCGTGATGACGCTCTCCGACACGCTGCTCTTCGCGAGCGGAGAAGCCCGCATCGCGCCGGATGCCCACCGTTTGCTCGACAAGGTCGGACGGGTGATCGCGCGGACGCGGGCGGCGGTTGAAATCGGCGGGCACACGGATAATCGGCCTATTCAGACGCGGGCATTCCCGAGCAACTGGGAACTCTCCACCAGCCGCGCCGTCAATGTGCTGCGCTACCTGGTCGAACACCAATATGTCGATTCCGGCCGTGTCTCGGCGATCGGTTTTGGGGAGTACAACCCGGTAGCGGCCAACGATGCGCCCGTCGACAGGGCGCGCAACCGGCGGGTGGAGTTCGTATTCAAAGCGGAGCAGGGGAGATGACATCGCTCAGCCGGGTACCCTCGATCGAACCGCTCGCCGATCGGCCGAAAACCATGGGCTGGATGACGACGTTCAACGATCTGATCACTTTGCTGATGGTTTTCTTTGTCCTGCTGTTTGCTTTGAGCAGCATCGACATCCAGCGCTACCACAAGTTTCGCAGGACCCTGCAGAGCGCGACCGGAATCCTGTTGGAGGAGCGCAATACCTCCGTCGGTATTCTCACCGCCGATGCGCCGGTTCAAGCTGCTGCAACCGTCGATGCGCCGATTGCAGCGCATCATCTCGAAGCATTGGTCGAGACCGAAGGCCTGGAAGCCGAGTACACGCACGGCGGCGTTCGGATCACGTTGAGCGACACGCTGCTTTTTGCTTCGGGAAGTGCGCAGCTGACCGCGGAAGGTTTGAAGATGCTGGAGCGCATCGGAAGTATGATCGAGACCAGTCGACGCGCCGTGCGGGTAGAGGGCCACACCGACGACGTACCGATCGAAACGGCCCGTTTCCCATCCAACTGGGAGCTTTCCACCCAGCGGGCCGTCAATGTGGTCAAGTATTTTATCGACCATGCCAAGGTCGAACCGAAGCGGTTGAGCGCCGCCGGATATGGCGCGTCTCGGCCGCGGGTGGCCAACGATTCGCGTGCGGCGCGCACCCGGAATCGAAGAGTGGAGATCATCCTGGGAGCATACACGCCTTGATGGCCGTCGCGGCCGCACAAGGGCTGAACCAAAATGGAGGGAACAGATGTCCAATAAAGGGTTGCTCATCATCATCGGGGTCGTCGTGCTCATGATGAGTATGATGGGGGTCGGTTTTTTCGTCCTCTGGCACAAAATGTCGGCCACCGTGGCCCAGGTCCAGGCGGCTAATGGAATCGCCAAACCGGAAGACAAGGCCGAAGAAGAGAAATCGGCCGTCATGCCGATGCACAAACTTGAAACCATGATCGTCAACCTGGCCGACCAGGGCGGCAAGCGCTATCTGCGGGTGACCATGGAGCTGGAATTAAAGACCCCAGAACTGGCCAAAGAAATCGAGCAACGACTGCCCCAGGTCCGGGACAGCATTCTGATGATCCTGCCGACCAAGGAATACAGCCAGATCAGCACCACTGAGGGCAAGATCCAGCTGCGCGACGATATCATCGCCAAGTTGAACAGTTTTTTGCGCACCGGCACCATCAACACTATTTACTTCACTGAATTCGTGGTCCAGTAGGAACCCAATGGCCGACCAGATACTTTCCCAGGCTGAAATCGATGCGCTGCTCAATGCGATGGACAGCGGCGAAGTCAAGATCGAGGATGAGGCCCGCTCGAAGAACAGGGCCGAAGCGCGACCCTACGATCTGACCTCTCAAAGCCTGATGCTGCGGGACCAGTTCGACGCGCTCGACGAAGTATACGATAAGTTCGTCAACTTGCTCAATGTGGGCCTTGCAGGGTCTCTGCAGAAAGCCATCGACGTAAAACTGGTTTCGAAAGAGATCGTCAAATTCGGAGAATTTCTGCAAGCCTTTTCCAACCCGACAGGTTTCTGCATCTACACCATGGAGCCGTTGATCGGTTCGGGCATGCTCGCGGTCGAACCCAACTTGGGATTCGCGCTGATCGATTGCATGTTCGGCGGAACCGGCAAACCCTTGGCCAAGATCCGTGAATTTACGCAAATCGAACAGCGCATGCTCAAGCGCTTTTACGGCGACGTACTGCAGGAACTGGAGCAGGCCTGGCGCGTCGCCTACACGATCAAGGTCGTCCAGAAAAAAACGGAAACCAAACCCGAATTCGTCAACCTGGTCAGCCCCGGCGACCTGGTGCTGATTTTCGTTTTTTCGATCAACGGAGAAGAATTTTCGGGCAACATTCATATTTGCACACCCTTTCTGATGCTCGAACCGATCAAGGACAAACTCTCTTCGCGCTACCTGCGTGAAAAAGACCGCGCCCATGCGTTTCGATCGCAATTGACCGTCCTGCTCAAGGATACGCGCCTGAATATCGTCGCCGAGCTCGGCAAGACCGTTCACACGATCGGCCGCATCCTGGACCTCGAAAAGAACGACATCATCAAGCTCAACGTGGGACCGCAAGACCCGGTCATCGTGAGAGTGGAAGGCGTACCGAAATACCTGGGCACACCGGGCGTCGTGAAAGGCAATCGGGCGGTGCAGATCAAAGCACTCATTGAAAAGGACGAGGGAGTATAGGACCTATGGATGCCCCCAAAAAAGAGGCGCCGGCCAAAGCGGCGCTCAAGACCGGCGATCCGGGGCGGGATCAGGCACCTTATGCCTTTGGAGACCTGAAAAGCCCGGAAGATAAAGGCAAGCCCGGAAATCTCGATTTCATCCTCGACATTCCCCTGGAAATCACGGTCGAACTCGGCCGTACGCGCATGCTGATACAGGACTTGCTCAAGCTGGGACAGGGTTCGATCATCGAGCTGACCAAACCTGCCGGCGACACCCTGGAGATTTTGGCCAACGATCGGCTGATCGCAAAAGGCGATGTCGTCGTGGTGAACGACAAATATGGAATCCGCTTGACCGAAGTGATCAGCACGGTCGAACGGCTGGAGAAGCTGAAATGAATTATGGCCCTGAGTTGACCGGCGCCGCGGTCAAGATGGTGTTGGCCCTTGCCCTGGTCCTGGCGGTCTTATGGGCCGCTCAGCGCTGGGCGCGGCGCAATATCGTCTCCGGAGCGGCCGGGAACAGGGGCCGGCTGATACGGGTGCTGGGCAGTCATTATCTCGGCGTAAAAAAATCGATCGCCGTCGTTCAGGTGCCGGGCTCCATACTGATCCTCGGCATCGGCGCCGAACAGATCAACCTGCTTTCGCGGATCGACGACCCCCAGGAGATCACCCTGGTCGTGGGCGAGGAAAAAGCGGCCGGACCGCGCTTCGGCGATCATCTGCAGCGTCTGACCCGCTCGATCGGTTTCGGCGGTAAAGAGTGAGGCGCAGCGATCACGCGAGACACCAGCGTTACGAACAGCCTCGGATCATGCCGCATCCGTGAATTGAAATAATTTATTTCAGGCTGCGGGAGTAAAGGCATCCAATGTGCAAGGCCCAAATTTCATTGACCCTTCTGATGCTCTGCCTGATTTCGGCCGTTTGCGCGGGTTGGGCGGCCGCGGCCGAGCCGGCCGGCCCTGCCAATTTGCTGCAGATCGATATCAAACCCGGCGCCGAACCCGGCCGTCTGAGCGTCACCCTTCAGATCTTCCTGCTGATGACCGTTCTTTCCCTGGCGCCTTCGATCCTGATCATGGTGACGGCCTTCACGCGCATCGCCATCGTTCTATCGCTGTTGCGCCAGGCGATCGGGACCCAGCAGCTGCCGCCCAACCAGATTATCGTCGGGCTTGCCCTTTTTTTGACCTTCTTCGTCATGACCCCTGTATGGCAAAAAGTGCATGAAGAGGCTCTCACGCCCTATCTCGAAAACCGGATCAGCTCGGTCCAGGCGCTACAGAAGGCGGCCGAACCGATCCGCCGCTTCATGATCAAGCAAACCCGCGAAAAAGATCTGGCCATGCTGGTGGAGGTGGCGCGCCTGCCGCGGCCGAACAACGTCGAAGAAGTTCCAACCCATGTACTGATCCCGTCGTTCATTATCAGCGAACTGAAAACCGCTTTTCAGATCGGCTTCATGCTCTACATCCCGTTTTTGATCATCGACATGGTGGTGGCCAGCGTGCTGCTCTCCATGGGCATGATGATGCTGCCGCCGGTCATGGTCTCCCTGCCGTTCAAGTTGATGATCTTCGTGCTGACCGACGGCTGGTACCTGATCATCGGATCGCTGGTAAAAAGTTTCGGCGTATAGAAAGGATCCCGATGTCCCCTGAATTCATCACCGGTTTCTTGATGGAAGCGATCAAGATGACGATCATGCTGGCGGCGCCCATGCTTTCGGTGGGGCTCGTCGTGGGCATTCTGGTCAGCATGTTTCAGGCAGCGACCCAGATCAACGAAATGACCCTCGTTTTCGTGCCTAAAATGCTGGCGGTGGCAGTGGCCTTGCTGGTCTTTTTCCCCTGGATGCTGCGGATCATCAGCGAATTCACGCAAAACATGATCGTCAATCTGCCGATGTATCTGAGGTAGTCGTCGATGCTGCTGCTGAATTTCCCGCTCGACCAGGTACAGGCGTTCCTGTTCGTGATGGTGCGCGTGGCGGCGATTCTCTTCTCGGTTCCTTTTCTCGACTCGCAGAGTGTTCCTGTCATGCTCAAGGCGGGGTTGACCGTGGCCGTTTCGCTGCTGATCCTGCCCCATCTGCCGTACGCCGCTCCGGATCTGCTGGACAGGCCCGCGCAGCTGATCATCGGGCTGGCCGTCGAAGCCGCTGTGGGTTTGATGATCGGTTTGATCGTTCAGCTCTTTTTCGCAGGTATTCAACTGGCCGGACAAACAATCGGTTTCCAGATGGGGTTCTCCCTCGCCAATGTGGTCGATCCCGCCTCCAGCCTGCAGATACCGCTGCTCGCGCAGTTTTTGAACATCTTCGCCATGATGCTTTTTCTGGCGTTCAATGTGCATCTGTATTTTATCGGCGCCTTGAGCGATGCGTTCCAACGGATTCCACTGTGGGGAGTGCAGCCCGATCAAAACATGTTCGAATTGCTGATGATGCTTTCGGGCAATGCATTTGTCGTGGCCGTGCGGATCGGTGCGCCGGTGATGGTCGCCCTGCTGTTGACCAGCGTGGCCCTCGGGCTGGTGGCCCGGACCGTTCCGCAGATGCAGATTTTCGTGGTCGCCATGCCGTTGAAGATTTTGCTTGGATTGTTCTTCCTGGGCGTATCGCTGCCGTTTTGCAGCAACTTTCTTTACGAAGCCTTTATTATGCTGGGCAAGACCATTCAATCGCTCGTCGGATGGCTGACCTAGGTACTTTTCGGAATGGCTGAAAGCAACGATCAGGAAAAAACCGAGCGCGCAACCCCAAAAAAGCGCGAAGAAGCGCGCAGAAAAGGGCAGGTCGCTCAGAGCCGGGAGATCCCCTCTGTGGCGGTTCTTTTAGGCGCCTTCAGTTTCTTTTACTTCGGCGGCGGCTGGATGTTCAATGAACTGCTCGAACTGACGGCCACGATTCTCCGGCAGACAGGGGAACCGGGAGCGTCCGCCGCCTCGATCCAGCATTACTTCTGGGGACTGTTCCTGCGCATCGTCATCATCTTGGCGCCGCTGGTGCTGATCATTCTCGCGGCCGGGATTCTGGCCAATGTCATTCAATTCGGCTTCATGCTGACCGGCGAGCCGCTCGTTCCGAAGCTGAGCAAGCTCAATCCGCTCAGTGGACTCAAACGCCTTTTCTCGGTGCGCGCCCTGGCGGAGCTGATCAAGGCGTTGATCAAAGTCCTGATTGTCGGCGGGACAGCGTACATCATGCTCAAGGGCAAAATGGATGAAATCCCCGCCATGGTGGCGCTGCCTCCGGCGGAGATCCTGGCGTTCATCGGACAGGTGTCACTAAGGCTCGGGTTTTATACCTGCATGGTCCTGGTCGTACTGGCGGGGCTCGACTATGTGTTCCAGCTCTGGCGGCACGAGAAGGATCTGCGCATGACCAAGCAGGAGGTCAAGGACGAGTATAAACAACGCGAGGGCGATCCGGTGGTGCGCTCCCGCATTCGTGCCGCTCAGCGTGAAATGGCACTTCGCAGGATGATGCAGGCAGTCCCCAAGGCCACGGTGGTCATCACCAACCCGACGCACCTGGCCATCGCACTCAGGTTCGAGCGCAGTATGCCGGCACCGCGCATCGTAGCCAAAGGAGCGGGCAAAGTCGCCGAAAGAATCAAGGCCATCGCCGAAGCGCACGGCATTCCGATCGTAGAGCAGAAGCCCCTGGCGCGAACTTTGTTCAGGAATGTCGAAATCGATCAGTACATACCCGCCGATCTTTATCATGCCGTTGCCGAAATCCTGGCGTATGTCTACCGGCTCAAAGGAATGGCCGGCTAGCATATACTGAAATGCTCAAGCGGCAGTTTGCCAATATCACTTCGGGGTCGGGGTCGCGATCGGGATCTCAACCGAATTGGATATCGATACCCGACCCCCGAGACCGCTCGATCATCAACCCAAACCGATCCCGTTTTGTGAAAACGTGTACTAGCACACCGGCGTGCCATCTCCAATGCAAGTCGGGTTTCGATGCCCTCGCAGCCTCCAATTCTTCCGGACGCGTACCGGTGCATTTCTATAATTAAAATTCCCACCTGTCGCTGCACTGGGCCGTCGACGCCGATCGACCGCCACGCGCCGTAGAATCCACGGACGGAATATTGACGCTGCGGCGAACCCCGAGCCGGTGGCCGCTGGAAGATGAGGCACAGGCGTTCTGGTAAACAAATCGGGTGGATAGGGTGGGTAGGTGATGGATAAAACAAGTACTTCAGCCCGTGGCATACACGGGCATGGAAAATGCAAAATCCCGGTTCGTCAAAATCAACCGCCCGGATAGGATAAAAGCGACTGACCATGGAGATCGCACAGGCCACCCAAAGTAATCCCCGTTTCGCCTTCTTCGCCAATAACTCCGACGTGGCCCTTGGCATTTCCGCCATGTGCATCCTGATGGTCATGATCATCCCGATCCCGACCATCCTGCTCGATCTGCTGCTCTCTTTTAACATAACATTTTCCGTGCTCATTCTGCTGGTGGGCATGTATGTGCTCAAGCCACTCGATTTTTCGGCTTTTCCATCGGTGTTGCTGTTGGCGACGCTGTTCCGGCTGGCCCTGAATATCGCCTCCACGCGACTGATCCTGCTGCACGGCGATCAGGGAACGCTTGCCGCCGGGAAAGTGATCATGGCGTTCGGCAATTTCGTGGTGGGCGGCAACTTCGTCGTCGGGCTGATCGTTTTCATCATCCTGGTGGTGATCAACTTCGTGGTCATCACCAAAGGCGCCGGGCGAATCGCCGAAGTGGCGGCCCGCTTCACCCTGGATGCCATGCCGGGCAAACAGATGAGCATCGACGCCGACCTCAACGCCGGCATCATCGACGAGAACGAGGCCCGCCAGCGCCGGCAGCAATTGTCGCGCGAGTCGGAATATTACGGCGCCATGGACGGCGCCAACAAATTTGTGCGCGGCGATGCCATTGCCGGCATCCTCATCACCCTGATCAACATCGTCGCCGGCTTCGCCATCGGCGTCTTTCAGAACGGGATGTCCTTCGCGGACGCGGCCCGCAACTATACGTTGCTGACCGTAGGCGACGGGCTGGTCAGTCAGGTGCCGGCGCTGATCATCTCCACGGCCGCCGGCATTGTCGTCAGCCGTGCCGGTGCAGAAAACAATCTCGGGTTGGAAATCGGTTCGCAGATGCTGCTCAAACCGCGCGCGATTTCTATGGCCGCAGCGATTCTCTTCGGCTTCGCACTGATTCCGGGACTTCCCACCGTACCTTTTCTAACCTTGTCGCTGCTCGCCGCCGGAACCGCTTACGCCGTGATCCAATTTGAAAAACAACGCCACGCCCGTAACCAGCGCGAAGAAGCCCAGGCGCAAGCGGGCGATGCGGCAGGCGAATCTTCTGAGACATTCAAGCCGCTTCCGCCCGTCGATATCCTCGGCCTCGAAATCGGATACGGGTTGATCCCGATGGTCGATGTCCAGCAGGACGGCGAACTGCTGGAGCGCATCAAATCGATCCGCCGGCAGATCGCGCAGGAGATCGGCATCGTCGTTCCATCGATCCATATCCAGGACAATATGCAGCTAAAACCAGGAGAATACGTGATCAAGCTGAAAGGCAACGAACTCGCGCGCGGCGATCTGGTGCTCAGTCACTTCCTGGCCATGAACCCGGGATCGGCCGACGGTTCGGTGGACGGCATCCGAACCAAGGAGCCGACCTACGGCATAGAAGCATTCTGGATCAAAGAGCGCGTGCGCGAGGAAGCCATTGCCAAGGGGTATACGGTGGTGGATCTGGCGACGGTGATGACCACGCACCTGTCGGATGTCATCCGGCGCCATGCCCATGAACTGATCGGCCGCCAGGAAGTTCAGGGCATGCTCGAGACCCTCAAGGAAAGTCATCCCAAAGTCGTGGAAGAATTGATCCCCAATCATCTCTCCCTGGGGGGGGTCGTCAAAGTACTGCAGCACCTGCTCCGGGAGCAGATCCAGGTCCGCGACTTCCTCACGATTGTGGAAGCCATGGCGGACTGGGCGCCTTCGGTCAAGCAGATCGAAACCTTGACCGAATTTGTGCGCCAGTCGCTCTCGCGTACCATCACGCATCAGTTCATGGGGGCGGACGGCCAGTTGACTGTCGTGACGCTCGGGCACCCCCTGGAACGGAGGCTTGCCGAAGCCATTCAGCAGACGGACCGGGGAGAATACCTGGCCATCGAGCCCCAAACGGCCCAGAAGACGATGCAGCGCCTGGCAATGAAACTGGAGAAATTCGGTCCCTTGAACGTTCAGCCGGTCGTACTCTGCTCGGGGCGCATCCGGCCGCATTTCAAAAAACTGGTCGACCGGTTCATCCCCAATCTGGTGGTGCTTTCATATGATGAAATCGAATCCAACGTGCGGATTCAATCCATAGGCGTCGTGGAGCTTGCGGATGAAAATTAAGCGATTCGAAGCGGGCAGCATGTCGGATGCATTGCGCATGATCAAGAAGGAATTCGGAGAGGAGGCAGTCATCCTCTCGGCCAAGACCCATAAAAAAGCTGGCCGCCTGTTCGGGCCCAAAACCGAGCAGGTGGTGGTTACGGCGGCGGTCGATGCGCCGGAGCCTTCCGAGTCGGAGATATCCGTGACCCAGGCAAGTCCGGTTCGGGAACCGGCACCGCCCGCCGAAGCGGCGGGCATCCGAACCCTGTCGAACCGTCTCGAACCGATCACGCGCACGGGCCGGGAAAAGCTGCGCGCCAAATTCGTTCAACTGTCGTCCGAACCGCGAACTACGGTCGAAACCGAAGACCCTTTGCAGGGCTTGCACCGCCGGATGCTTCGCGAAGGGATTTCCAACGAACTTGGCGCCGAACTGATCGAGAAGATCAGTGTGTTGATCACGGGCGGCGGCGCCGGGCAAAGTGAATTGCAGTCGATGCTGGCGCAGATCATCAGCGCCAAGGGAATGACGGCTCAAGCCGGCCGGGCACCGCGGACCGTGATGCTGATCGGACCTTGCGGTGTCGGAAAGACCACGACGGCGGCCAAGCTTGCGGCCGAAGCCGCATTGCAGGGGCACCGTGCGGCACTGATCAGTATCGATCAGCAGCGGGTTGCCGGGGCCGATGAACTGGAGCGTTATGCGCGCATCCTTGGAATTTCGATGATGCGCGCCGGCACGCCCCGCGAACTAACCGCCGCGCTGAAAAAACTGGAGGGCAGCGATCTGGTGGTGATCGATACCCCCGGAATCGGTCCGGACGACACCGGCCTGAGGGACGATTTGAAACTGTTCCTGAAGCACACCGCAAAGGTCGAGGTGCACCTGCTGGTCAATGCCGCCACGACAGGCAAGGGCATGCAGAAAACGATCGACTGCTTCTCGACGCTGAGTCCCCGTTACCTGATCTACACCCAGATGGACTGGGCGGTCTCCTATGGCGAAATGCTCAACACGGCGGCTCGATCGGGGCTTGCGATAGCCTACCTGTCGAAGAGCGCGTCCGTTTCCGAAGGCCTGCAGGCCGCGACCGCCGCACGACTGGCCTGTTTGCTGTGGCCGGAAAAATCAAGGACGGAAGACGGCACGGCGGTAACAGTTATCCCGAAGCATCGCCAGGCCGCAGCGGACATGCTGGTCGCCAACCGCAATTCCGATATTTTTCACCGTCATGCCTGCCGGGCCCTCAAACGCATCAATGACGAAAATATGGTCACCTTTGTCAGCGCGGATGCAGCACTGGGACAATCGTACAAGCCGTGCCGCATGTGCTGTGCGGATTTATATGTCCCCAAACCCATCTATCGACCGGCCATGTTTCGGGTCGGCAGCAGGTAAGCAACCCGATGAGAAAAGCGGAATACTCGAATATCATTCATTTGCCCAGGCGCAAACCCGGAATCGCGGAGCAGGGGCAGCCACGAAGCCTGGTCTGTCCTCCCCGCGTGATCACCATCACCAGCGGCAAGGGCGGCGTAGGCAAAACCAACATTGTGGCCAATCTGGGCTTTGCATTATGCCGATTCGGCAAAAAGGTCCTGATTCTGGATGCGGACCTGGGATTGGGGAACCTCGATGTGCTGCTGGGCCTGGCGCCTGAATACAATCTGTCGCATGTCATCCGGGGCGAAAAGAAGCTTTCCGAAATCGTCGTACCGGGCCCCGGACGGCTGCAGATTCTGCCGGCCGCTTCGGGGATCCAGGAGATGACCGCCTTGACTTCCGAAGAGCGCAATCGCGTTTTCGGCCAGCTGGAGGAGTTCATTTTCAATTTCGATATACTGCTCATCGATACGGCGGCCGGGATCTCCGCCAACGTGCTCTATTTTAACATCAATGCAGACGAAATCGTGGTCGTGGCCACACCCGAGCCGACCTCGATCACCGACGCCTATGCGCTGATGAAAGTGCTTTCCGTAAAATACGGAACCAGCCACTTTAAACTGGTCGTCAATTCGGCGGCCAGCGAACAGGAAGCGGACGAAGTCTTCCGGCAGCTCAATCTCGTGGCCGACCGTTTTTTGAACATCACGCTGGAGTATTACGGCGGAATCCTGCTGGATGAGAACGTCAAAAAAGGCGTACGGCAGCAGAAAGTGGTCAGCGAGATTTCGCCGCTGACCCGGGCGAGCCGCAACTTCGCCGCCCTGGCGCGCAAGTTGGCCGACAACCCCGTCCCCCAGAGCAGCGGAAGAGGCATGAAGTGGTGCCTTACCGATTTTTTGAATTAAACGCCGTACTGCGGCGATCAATTTAACAGGCGTTAGCCGCGTTTCGCGGAACCCGCAACCGGTATCGATCTGCATGGAGAACAAAGATGTCAGCCGTTGAAACCCAACTGAAGCAAATGGACAAGCAGGACCATACCCTGCGCAATCAAATCGTGGCCGAGTACCTGCCGTATGTGAATCGGATCGTCAACCGGATCGCCACGCATTTGCCGCCCACCGTGGAAGTGGATGACCTGGTCAATGTCGGGATCATCGGTTTGATTCAGGCCATCGAGCGCTATGATCCAAGCCGTGACAACAAATTCATGACTTACGCGGTTTTCAGGATCAAAGGCGCGGTGTTGAGTGAGCTGCGCAGCCGGGATTTCTTGGGGCGCACGACGCGCAAGAAGATCCGCAGTCTGGAAAAAGCCTACCTCAAGCTGGAGCAGCGGCTGGGCCGTGAAGTCAAAGACGAGGAAGTGGCCGAAGAGTTGAACATGGACCTGGATCAATTCTACCAGGTCAAACGCATGTCCACCATCTCGTTCATCAGCTTCGAAGAGATCGGTTACTCCACGCATGAAGAAAAAGAGGATTTCATCAGCAACCTGCTCAACAACCACGATAACGACGACGCATTGTCCATGGCCACCATCAAAGAGATCAAGGCCAATCTCGCCCGGCACATCGAACAGCTTCCCGAAAAAGAAAAATTGGTCGTCTCCATGTACTACAGCGATGAGTTGACCATGAAGGAGATCGGGCAGGTTCTGGAGATCACCGAATCCCGGGTATCTCAAATTCATTCGCAGGCGGTCCTGCGCTTACGGGCCAAGTTGCGCAAGGACGGATTGCTGGAGGCGTGATTTCATTCGACCGTTCCACCGCTGCAGTATGGAAGATTGCAACCAAACGAAAGGGAAATCGGAATGCCGTTGATGACGCTGCCTGTCTGGTCGTTTGCCCTGACGGTGGGAACCCCGTCGCTGTGCCTGTTGATGCTGGTGATCGGCTTATTGCGCCGCAAGCGTAAAGAGCGCCAGCGTGCGCTGACGGGCATACCCCCTGTATCGATGCCCTTGTTCGGCCGGCAGATTCATCAGCATGTGCTGGCCCAGCAGATCGATGCCATCTTCAACGCGCTGACCGCAATCATCGAAGCCGAACGCCTGAAGCTCAAGACGCTCGCCTTGAACAGCGCCCCTGTAGCAGATGGATCGGCCTGCCTGAAAAACGGTCGGGCGGCAGTTGAAAACCAAAAACCGCACGCGGCGGATGACGATACCGGCCGGGCTGCGGTTGCAATGGCCTCAGATGGGATTTCCCCGGAACAGATCGCCAGGGTTTTGGGATTGTCGCACCGTGAAGTCGCGCTGGCCCTTAAAATCCGCGAATCGGCCGAGAAACGCAAACTGGAAGCGGTGGCGTGATCGGTTGCGCGCAGGGCCGAAATGCGCCGGCCACCCGGCAATTTCTGCCGCCCGGACTTCTGGCTGAACACGCATCGCATCCGCCGATCCTCGGGGGGCAAAGGCTATCGCGCAATCGGAGCGTCAGGGAAATCATCGGCACGGGCGTTGCACAAGGATTGAGGGTGGACGGCGGAAAGGATCGATCATGAGCGGAATGATCTACCAGGCAGCGGCGGGCGCGTTGTTGCAGCAGATGCGCCTGGACGTGCTTTCCAACAATCTGGCCAATCTCAACACCGTAGGGTTCAAGGCGGAGAAACCGGTTTTCAGGGTTGCCGAAGCCGCGCAGGAGCAATCTGTCCATCAAACGGCGACCGCCGCGCTGTCCCCTTATTCGCCGCCGATGGAGCAGATCGTCGATTTTTCGGCCGGTGCCCTGCAACGGACCGGCAACACCCTGGACACCGCCATCGTCGGCAGCGGCTTTTTCGAAGTGCTCACCGATAACGGCAGCCAGTATACCCGCAGCGGTAATTTTACGGTCAACGCGGATGGCCTGTTGAGTACCGCCGATGGTTGGCCGGTTGCTGGAGAGGGCGGCACCATCGCCATTGAGGGCAGTCGGGTTGAAATCGGCGCCGATGGGGCGGTGGTGGTGGACGGCAATTCAGTCGGCACCCTGAAGGTCGTCGATTTTGCACGCCCCTATCAATTGCAGCAAATCGGCCAGGGACGCTTCATCACCAAACGGACCGATGTGAACGCCGAAGCGGGGGTCAATTTTTCCATTTCGCAAGGCTACGTCGAGATATCCAACGTGGACGCCATCCGCACGATGACCGAACTGATCGAGACGATGCGCGCATTTGAATCATACCAAAGGGTGATCCGGAACGCGGACGAAGCCCTCGGTAAAACCGTCAACGATGTGGGACGCAGTGTTTGATCGGCTTTTCTCAACTGCCCGAAAAACCATGAGGAGGGGCTTAAAATGATTCGCAGCCTTTGGACTGCCGCTTCAGGTATGCAAGCTCAAACAGCTAATATTGATGTGATTTCGAATAACCTTGCCAATGTGAATACGGCGGGTTTCAAGCGCAGCCGGGCCGATTTTCAAGACCTTTTGTACGAAACCATGCGGCCCCCGGGGGTTTCGGCCGCCGGCGATACCCAGGTACCCACCGGCATCCAGATCGGGCTGGGCACGCGTACGGTGTCCACCCAGAAGATTTTTATTCAAGGCGATTTCCAGCACACCCAGAACGAACTCGACGTGGCCATCGAAGGACATGGTTTTTTTCAAGTCATCCAGCCAAATGGTGAAATTGCCTACACGCGTGCAGGCAACTTCAAAATCGACGGCGATGGCCGCATCGTCACTCCGGACGGGTTTCTGGTGGAGCCCGAAATCACCATCCCGATCGATACGCTGCAGGTATCGATCGGAACGGACGGAGTGGTCTCGATCCTGCAGCCCGGCCAGTCCGAACCTGCCGAAGTGGGAACGCTGGAACTGGCGCGCTTTGTCAATCCGGCAGGCCTGCAGAGTATCGGCCGCAACTTGTTTTTGACCACCCCGGCATCGGGCGAGGCGACCACCGGGGTACCCGGCGAAGACGGGTTCGGCACCCTCGCCCAGGGATACCTGGAAATGTCCAACGTCAGCGTGGTGGATGAAATGGTCAACATGATCACGGCCCAGCGGGCATACGAAATCAACAGCAAATCGATCCAGGCGGCCGACGAGATGCTGCAGACCGCCAACAACCTGCGGCGATAAGCGGTCTCCCGGATGAGGCGATTGATGCTCATGCTTTTGTTTTCTTCCATGTTGGCGGCTGGAACCTGCGCTGCAGCGCAGCATGGAGGTTCGGGCGCCGGGCGGCAAGAGGTGGCGACGGACCGAATATGTGCGGCGGTTCGGGAGTTCATCAGGACCAAGGCCCCCTGGGAGCCGAAGCAGATGCATATCCGGCCCATCCGCTTCAGGCAAAAGGTCACCGTCCCGGAGGGGACGTTACAGCTCGCGGTAGCCGCGCCGAAACACACCGACTGGCTGGGGAGTATGCTGTTTGCGGTACGGATTCTCGTTGACGGGCGAATCGTAAAAAAAGTGAGTGTGCCGGTGGCGATCGAGGTGCACGGTCCGGTTGTCGTGGCGGCGAAACCTATAGGCAGGAACCAACCGATCGCGCCGGATGATATCCGCGTGGTCGAGATGAATCTGGCGCGCGCGCCGGCCGATGCGGTTGGCGACCCGCTTCAGGTGATCGGCCACAAGGCCAAGCGCGCCATCGCGGTGAATGCCGTGATGCGCGGTGGACAGGTGGAATCGCCCCCGGTCGTGCGCAGAGGCGATGTGGTGAAGATTTTGGCTGAATCTTCGGCGCTCATGGTCGTGGCCCAGGGGATGGCCAAACAGGACGGTGCGGCGGGTGAACGGATCCAGGTGATGAACATGAGTTCCAGGAAGTTGATTTCAGCCCAGGTGATGGATGCGCATACGGTGCGCGTCCAGTTTTAAAAGGGAGGGGCCATGCCCGGCAGAAGCGTCAAAAAACTGATTCAGGGGATTTTGTTGCTCGGCGCATCGATGCAGTTTTTCGGATGTGCCGCCCAGAGCCCGGCGCCGACGCCGACCCCGATACCACCGCCGCCCGCGGCCGCGGTCCGCCAGCAGGCGCCGCCGGTCAGTCCTGCGGAAGGGTCTTTATGGACCGACAGCGGAGGCCTGGGCAGTATGTTCATCAATGTCAAGGCACGCAATGTGGGCGACATTCTGACCATTCGAATCGTGGAAACGGCCAATGCCACCAACAAGGCATCGACCAAGACCGAACGCACCAGTTCGCTCAGCGCGGGGATCGACAATTTCTTCAACGCCGAAAAAAGGTTCCCGGCCGACCAACCCTTTTTCAATCCCTTCAGCAAGGTCGGCGGCAGCATCGACAGTGAATTCGACGGCTCCGGCAAGACCGTGCGCAGCGGCGATCTGAATGCCTTCATGACGGCCCGCATTGTCGACATCCACCCCAACGGGAATCTGGTGATCGAGGGCAACCGGGAAGTGCGCGTCAATCATGAAAATCAGATCATTACGCTGACCGGCCTGGTGCGCCCGCGGGACATTTCGGCCGATAACGTGGTGCAGTCGACGTACATCGCCGATGCCCGTATTTCCTATAGTGGCACCGGCATCCTCAACGACCGGCAAAAACCCGGATGGTTCACCCGCGTCATGGATGTGGTGTGGCCGTTCTAAAGGTGGAATGACGAGAGGTTTCATGGCGCTCACGCATCGATGGTTTGCCGCATTGGCCCTGACGCTGTTCCTTGCTTCGGCTTCCCCGGCGGGGGCAGTGCGGATCAAGGATCTCGCCGAAATCAAAGGAGTTCGCAGCAACCAGTTGGTGGGTTACGGGCTGGTAGTGGGTCTGGACGGCACAGGCGACGGTAAAAAGTCGCTTTTTACGATTCAGTCCATGGTGAGTATGCTCGAGAAAATGGGCATCACCGTTCAGGCCAAGGATATCGCCGTGGCCAATGTCGCGGCAGTGATGGTGACGGCCGATCTGCCGGCTTTCTCGAAAGCGGGCAGCCGGATAGACGCACTGGTCAGTTCCATCGGCGACGCCAGGAGCCTGCAGGGCGGCACGCTTCTACTGACGCCCTTGAGAGCGCCCAACGGCCAGGTTTTCGCCGTCGGCCAGGGCCCTGTCAATACCGGCGGTTTTTCGGCCGGCGGCGCCGGCGGCAGCGTTCAGAAAAATTTCCCCACGGTCGGCAGGGTGATCAACGGCGCCTTGGTCGAACGCGAAATCGAACTCGATTTCAACCGGCGGAACGCGCTGAACCTCAGTTTGCATCGTGCGGATTTCACTACAGCCTCGCGGGTGAGCGACGCGATCAACGCCCACTTTTACGGACAGATCGCCACGGCGCCCGATTCCGGCACCGTTCAGGTCAGGGTGCCGGAAGCTTATACGGGCAACCTGGTGGAGTTGGTGGCGATGATCGAAGGCCTTGAAGTCCAGCCCGATGCCGTGGCCCGCGTGGTGATCAACGAACGTACGGGCACGGTGGTGATGGGGGAGAACGTACGCCTTTCGACCATCGCGATCGCCCACGGCAATCTGAGTATCGTCATCAAGGAATCGGCGGCTGTATCCCAGCCGCCGCCCTTTTCCACGGGAGAGACGGTGGCGGTTCCCGACACCGACATCACGGTCAGGGAAGGTGCAAACCAACTGGTGGTTATGCCGGCCGGAGCCAGTATCGGGGAAGTGGTACGCGCCCTCAACGCACTGGGTGTATCGCCGCGCGACCTGATTGCGATTTTCCAGGCGATAAAAGCGGCCGGAGCCCTGCAGTCCGAATTGGAGGTGATCTGATGTCCGACCCGGTCATGCCGGCCTTTTCCGGAAAAGTTGCCGCACCTTACCCGCGTAGCGCCAAGGCGCCTGAAGCGGAGAAGAATCTCGAACGTTCGTGCCGCGAATTCGAATCGCTGTTTATCCATCACCTGCTGAAAGAAATGCGCAAGAACGTACCCAAAGACGGGCTTTTCAGCGGCGGACAGGCCGAACAAGTGTACAGCGAAATGCTGGACGGCGAGATGGCCAGGGAAATTTCGAATCGCGGGGGAATCGGGTTGGCGCCTGTTCTGTACAACCAGATGGCCGGGCTGTTGAATGAAAAAGAATGAACGCGGATTAAAGTTACGCTCCATGGTGGGCGATATTTAAAACACGCGGAATAATCCGCGGTCGTTATGTTCAGCCCAACCCCTCGGTAAAGCGGGGGATGAGCGCCGCATGGGGGTGCGGCCCACCAAGGAGGAATGTATGAAAGTTTCGAACAAAACCACAATGATCCAGTTGGAGGCCTATCTTAAACAGGCGCGCCAACAGCAGACGGAGACTGAAAGCCAGGCCGCCAGACAGACCCTTCCGCAAGCCGACAAGGTCGATCTCTCGCTCAGGGCCGTGGAAGCCAATCAGATGCTCAGAGAGATGCCGGCCGTGAGGGCGAAAGAGGTTCGCGACGTCAAAGCCGCAGTCAATAACGGGACGTATCGGGTGGATGCTCCGCGCGTAGCCGGCGCCATGTTGCGGGAGTCATTCGAAAACGATGTCATCCTCAAGAAAATCGATATGCACGTTTAACGATGTACAGGTGATCGGACCGACATGCACCCATTGGTTGAAGATCTGATTCAGGTCATGGGGGAACTCGAGCGTCTTTACGAAGCGCTGGGAGTGCTTCTCGGACACGAACCGCAAGCCATTCTGGCGCGCGATATGGAGGCGCTGGCCAATTCGACCGCCGAGAAGGAGCGCCTGCTGTCGCGCCTGGCCGCGTTCGGAAGTGAGCAGGAGCGGCTCAGGCAGCAAATCATCCGGGAGTATCAACTGCCCGGAACCTCGAACCTGACGCAAATGGCCGAGCGCTTGCCGCAGCCCTGCCGCGATGAACTGCATCGCGCCGGGGACCGGTTGAGGGCGGCGATACATCGCGTGCAGCGGCTGAATGGACAGAGCCGCCTCCTGGTTCAGCACTGCCTCGCAATGGTTCAAAATGCACTTACCTTCCTGACGCGCTGGTCCGCACCGACGATGGTCTATGCGGCCTCCGGCAGAATAGGTTCAGGACCGCCGGGAGGACGGCTGGTTTCGAGCACCATTTGAGCAATCCGCCATCGTGACAGAGGGGTAGAGGATTATGCCCAATGTATACGGCTTATTGACGATCGGGCGCAATGCGTTGATGGCACAGCAAAAAGCCATCGACATTACGGGCAACAACATCGCCAACGTCAATACGGCCGGTTATTCGCGCCAGCGCCTGAACCTGGTCCAGAACAGCCCGGTGCGGATGAACGGCATCACCATGAGCACGGGTGTGAAGGCGGAGCAGCGCATCCAGCGCTTTTACGACCAGTTCGTCAATGCCCAGCTCAATACCGAAAACGAGAGCCTGGGGCGCTGGGAAGCGCGGAAGAACGCCCTTGAAAACGTCGAAGTGTTATTCGATGAGACTTCCGGGTACGGTCTCAGCGCCGCCATGGCCGATTATTGGGAAGCCTGGCAGGACCTGTCCAACAATCCGTCGGGTTATGCCGAACGCGTGGGCGTGGTCAATGCCGGCGCATACCTGAGCAGCGCGTTTACCGGCCTGCGTTCCGGTTTGGTCAATCTTCAGCAGGATATCGACAACCGAGTGGACGGGGTGGTGGCCGAGGCCAATCAAATTGCTTCCCAGATCGCCGATCTGAATGTCAAAATCATCGAAGTGGAAGTCACCGGGCATAATGCCAATGACTACCGCGACCAGCGCGACGCCTTGACCAATCAGCTTTCCAAACTGATCGATATCGAAAGTTTCGAGGATGAGGCCGGTGCCCTGACGGTGATGGTCGGCGGCGGCCGCTCGCTGGTGGAAAAAGGCAACGCCTGGACACTTTCCACGGCCGACAACGGCGGTGTTCAGGATGTGTTCTGGCAGGACAGCAGCGGCGGACTGACCAATATCACCGATCGCATCGACAGTGGCGAACTCAAGGGATGGATCGAGAGCCGCGATTCGATCATCAATGAGTACATCAGTCAACTGGACCAACTCGCCGCAGGGATCATCAGTGAAGTCAATTCGCTCCACGGCGCCGGGTATGGTCTCGATGGTTCACAAAATCTCTTCTTCACCGGGTCCGATGCCTCGGATATGGCCGTCAACGGCGCCCTGGTGGGCAACGCCAATCTGGTTGCAGCCGCAACCGATGTCGCCGCGCTTCCTGGAGACAACAGCGCGGCTATTGCCATCGCAAGTTTGCAGAGCGGTTTGACCATGGCTGGAGGTACTTCCACATTCGATAGTTATTATAATTCGCTGATCAGCAAAGTCGGCAGCGACGTTCAGGCGGCCGACATCAGCTACGGCCATCAGAGCTCGATGATCGGCCTGCTCGAACAACGCCGACAGGAGGTTTCCGGCGTCTCCCTGGATGA
Source organism: Pseudomonadota bacterium (assembly GCA_023435265.1). Taxonomy (GTDB): domain Bacteria; phylum Desulfobacterota; class Desulfobacteria; order Desulfobacterales; family Desulfosarcinaceae; genus UBA2230. The sequence continues at coordinate 19,785 of JAEYRZ010000010.1, read as the reverse complement.
AGAGATGATCAATTTGATCAAATTCCAGCATGCCTACAGCGCCGCTGCAAAGCTGATCACCACGACGGATGAAATGCTGCAAACCCTGCTGTCGATGAAGCCTTAGAAAACGCCAAGGGGGGAATATGCGCGTCAGCAATCAATTGATGGCCGATAAGATCAAGGCCAACATTTTCCGACTTTCCGAACAGCTTGTGAAGAGCGAAGAGCGGGTCGCAACCGGCAAGCGCATCAACCGGCTTTCGGATGATCCTGTCGGGATCGGGCGGGTTCTCGCTTACCGGAAAAGCATTTCCTCCATGAATCAGTATACCGAGAACATCAGCGATGGCAAACTGCATATCGACACCATCGAAAACATCCTCGACACCGTGACCACTTTTCTCAGCCAGGCAAAGGATATCGCGTTCGACCCCAGCCCCGACATGCGTGATTCCCTGGCCCAGCAGGTGGCTACCATCCGCGAGCAGATCCTCCAGATGGCCAACACGCAGATCAACGGCAATTATGTCTTCGCGGGGGATCTCACCGATACCCGGCCTTTCGACGACACGGGCGTGTATGCGGGCGACAACGGCTCCAAGGAATACATTATCGGAGACAACATCCGCGTCGGTCTCGAGGCGGATGGCAGCCGGATCTTTCAGGGGGCCGGCAATGTCTTTGCAGTGCTCGAAAGTCTACAGACCGCCCTGGAGAACGACGACGTCCAGGCAATCGAAGATCAAATTCAGCCCTTGAGCGATGCCATGGACCAGATAGAAACCGTGCGGGTTGAAAATGCCGGCCTGTATAAGCGTCTCGAGGCCACCGAAACGCACTATGCAAACCTGACCCTCAATTTCCAAAACCTCATGTCGCAGACCGAAGACGCGGACATGGCCGAATCGATCATCGATCTCAAGGTCCAGCAGACTGCATATGAAAGCACTCTGGCCGCTTCCGCGCTGATCATCAATAAGAGTCTGCTCGATTACCTGGGCTGACGGGCGGGTGACCCCGTCAATCAGCCCGTTCCGGTAATTTTCCCAGGATGATTTCGACCCGGCGGTTTTTCTGGCGTCCGCCGGCGGTGCGGTTTTCAGTCATCGGCCGGTATTCTCCGAAACCCATTGTGGAGACGCGGCGGGGATCGATCCGGCTGTGGTCGAGCAGGAATTCAGCCACTGCGACGGCGCGGCCTATGGAAAGCCTCAGGTTTGATCCAAAAGGGCCGCTGTACACGGGAACATTGTCCGTGTGCCCTGCAATGACGATATCGCCGGACGATCGTTCCAGCAGTTCGGCGATTTTCTGCAGCAGCGGTTTCAGTTCCGTCCTAATGTCCGCTTTTCCGGAATCGAACGTACTTTCTCCCATCAGCCGGATGACGACCTGCGTCTCACCGTCTTCGATGGCGATCTGATCCTTCAAGTAGGGCATATGATTTTCGATCAAATTGTCGACCTGTTCGCCGACCTCCTCCTTGATGCGCGTGGCGATCGTCTCCTGATCGAAATCCTTGGCGATCACCTTCATGCCCTTGGGCGTGTCCATCACCTTGATCTTGCGCTGGATGCCGAAGGCCCGCTCCATAGAGCCGGCGACCTGTTTGTACTTCTGACGGTCGATTTCCGAGAACGAAAGCAGTAAAACGAAAAAGCACAGCAGCAGACTCATCAAGTCGCCGAAGGTGACGACCCACCTGGGCGCCCCCGATTCCGCCTTGCGTATTTGATCGACCAGCTCCATCTAGTTGAGGGCTCCCTGCGCTTTGGCGGGTTCCTTGGTTTCAGATGCCGCTTGATCTTCTTTGCGCATGCGTTCGCGCGGCGCCAGAAAAATGCGCAGCGATTCCTCGAGAACCATGGGCGATACGCCGCGGTTGATCGCCACGGCGGCCTCCACGATAATGCTCTTGTTGAGCGATTCCTGTTCGCTGCGCAGGCTCAACTTGTCGGCAAGCGGGAGGAATACGAAGTTGGCCAGCACGGCGCCGTAAAGCGTGGTCAGAAGGGCCACCGCCATGGCCGGCCCGATGGATGCCGGATCGTCCATGGAGGAGAGCATTTGCACAAGACCGATCAGAGTGCCGATCATGCCCCAGGCCGGAGCAGAATCGCCGAGGGCCTTAAAGACGTTCTGGCCGGTGGCATGCCGTTGCACCGTGAGCCGGACATCCTTCTTAAGCATTTCCTCGATCATCGCCTCATCATACCCGTCCGACAGATAGCGCAGGGCCTTGGCCGCAAACGGATTGGAAGGCTGCTCCTTTTCGAGTGCGATCAGTCCTTCTTTTTTGGCGATGCGGGTGAAGCCGACCATCTCCTCGATGATTTGATCGGGATCGTCCATTTTCACAAGAAATGCTTTCATGGCCACCTTGATACTGCCCAGGACATCGGCCATTTTGAATTTGATCAATACGGTGGCAATGGTTCCGCCGACGACGATCAACAGGGAAGGGGCATTCACGAATATGATGAAGCTGCCACCCATGACGATGGCCACGATGATCAGGATGGTGCCGCTGACGAATCCGATAATGGTGGCTAAATCCATTTCAGTCCTACTTGTAAATGCGCTTCAGAGTCGGAATCCATTCGGATCGCTGTAAACAATACACGATGCAGCTGTGCGGCCAATGTCGGGCCGCAAGGCTGTGATGATATCGGCATCTTCCCGGTTGGACTAAAATCCGACGGGAAATCGCCGCAGCGATTTCAAGGGTGGTGCTAAAGTTTCGATTCCAAAGCGGCGATACGACGTGAAAACAAGCCTATCGTATCCGTTTCCCGCCCCGAGGGAAGGGACTGACGCGTTGAACGGCACCGCCGAAAAACATTCCGTCAAGATCTTGATCGTCGAAGACGACTACATTTCACGCAATCTGCTCAAGAAAATGCTGCCGGCGCTGGGCTGCGCGGTTCTGGAGGCCGAAAACGGGCAAAAGGCATGGGACATCATCCGCGAGGCATCTCCGAACCTGATCATCACCGACTGGCTGATGCCGGAGATGGACGGCCTGGAGCTTTGCCGCAAAATCCGCGCGGCTTCGTTTCCATTTTACATCTACATCATCATGCTGACCGCCAGGGACCGGAAAAAGGATCTGGTGGACGTCTTCGAATCGGGAGCAGACGACTACATCCCGAAACCATTCGATCCCGAGGAACTCAGGGCGCGGGTCATGACCGGCCTGCGCATCGTCGAACTCGAGGTCGCTCATAAAGATCTACGGTCTGTTCTGGTCGAGAGCCGCAACAGGCTGCGGGTCGTTTTCGATGCCCAGCTCGAGGCCAAAAACAGGGTCCTGGAAAACACCCTTAAGCGGCTGGAGGAAACTCGGGCCCAAATGCTGCACTCCGAGAAAATGGCCTCCATCGGTCAACTGGCAGCCGGAGTGGCCCATGAGATCAATAACCCGGCCGGCTTCGTGGGCAGTAATTTAAAAACGCTGGAGGACTACCATAAGGAGCTTGCAGGCCTTTTCACCAAGTTTCAGAATCTGTTCGGCCAGTTGGCCGCACCGGAGATGCAGGGCGTGCTTCCGGCGCCGATTGCGGCGCAGATCGATGGTGTCAAGTCAACCCAGGCGCAAATCGGACTCGATTGTCTGATGGACGACATTCCTGATCTGATCAGGGACTGTCGCGAGGGCGTCGACCGTATCAGGAAGCTTGTTTCGGACCTGCAGGAATTCGCCCATGCCGGTGAATGTCTAGTCCAATCCACCGATGTCAATAAGGGCCTGGAGTCGACTTTGAATGTGGTCGGCAACGAGCTGAAGTATAAAGCGGTCGTTCACTGCGATTTCGGGTCGATCCCGACGGTGCGCGGTTATCCGACGCAGCTGAACCAGGTCTTCTTGAATATCCTGGTCAACGCGGCCCAGGCCATCGACAAGAAGGGCGAAGTCCACATCCAGACCCGGGTGCGCGGCGGCATGGTCGAAGTCATGATCAGAGACACGGGCTGCGGTATTCCGCCCGAAAACATCCCCAGGATCTTCGATCCATTTTTCACGACTAAGGATGTGGGCAAGGGTACCGGGCTCGGCATGAACATCGCTTACAATATTGTCAAAAAACACCAGGGCCGGATTGAAGTCCGGAGTCAGGTGGGCAAGGGCACGACCTTTACCGTCAGGATTCCGGCCGAGAGCGAGCCCTGTCCATTGGGGGAAGTCCCCGGATAATGCGGTCTGCAGTGTCGTCGGGCTTGGCGCGCAGAGGACAAGCCATCCCGGGCGATCCACGCTTTTGTTATTCCTGATTGATGCTGGCCGCCATGAAGCCTGCGCCGAAGCCGTTGTCGATATTCACGACCGCCACATTGGAACTGCAACTGTTGAGCATGCTGAACAGGGCGGTCAGTCCGCCCAGGCTGACGCCGTAGCCCACGCTGGTCGGCACGGCGATGACCGGACGCCTGACCATGCCGGCGACCACGCTGGGCAGGGCGCCTTCCATGCCGGCTACAACGATCAGCACACGGGCTTCCTCCAGAAGTGTTTTGTGGGCCAGCAAACGATGGATGCCCGCGACACCGACATCAAAGACCGAACGCACCTCATTGCCCATCGCCTCGGCGGTCAGGTACGCCTCACGCGCCACCGGGATGTCCGAAGTGCCTGCGGAAACTACCAGAATCAAACCTCGCCCACGCTTCGGCAAGGGCTGCTTCTTCCACACAATCATTCGTGCATCCTGGTGATAGACCGCCTCGGGATGGCGGTAGCAGATCGCACGGGCCTTTTCGGCATCGACGCGGGTGATCAGAACGACCTGTTCCTGAGCCGCCATGCGCTCGAAAATGCCTGTGATCTGGTCGCTGGACTTGAACTCGCCGAAAATCACTTCGGGAAACCCCTTGCGCAGGCTGCGGTGATGATCTATATGGGCAAAGTCGATATCTTCCATGGCGATGTGCAGCAATCGTTTCTCGGCCTGCTGAACATCAAGCCGGCCTTGGGCCACCGAGGTCAGCAGTTCTTTCAAGGTATCGTGGTTCATGCCGTTCTCCATCGATAGAACAGCCACCCGGAACATTTCCGGAAGGCCGAAGAATTTGGAATGCCGCATGCGAATTGTCGCCGTCATCCCCTCGCGTTTCGGGTCCACCCGTTTTGAGGGCAAGCCCCTGGCGCTGATCGCCGGAAAACAGATGATCCGGCATGTCTATGAGCGTACCGCGCGCTCCACCGCCGTCACGCAGGTGGTCGTCGCCACCGACGACGCGCGCATCCGCGCGGCAGTCGAACAATTTGGCGGAAAAGCGCTGATGACATCGGCCGCGCTTCGATCCGGAACCGACCGTGTAGCGGCCGCCGCCGAGCAACTCCGCCTGGCGGGTGATGACATCGTCATCAACGTGCAGGGCGACCAGCCCCTGATCGATCCGCGCTGCTTCGCGCAGGTGGTGGCGCCGCTGCAATCGGCGGCCGATCTAGGAATGAGCACCCTGGCCATAAAAATCAGCGATTTCAGGGAATACCACAATCCTAAGGATTGCAAGGTGGTTTTGGATGCACGCAACTTTGCGCTTTATTTCTCCAGGGCCCCCGTTCCTTTCGTGCGTGACGCGGACCAAACGGTTGATGCCTACAAACATCTCGGTATTTATGCATATCGAAAGCACTTCCTGGACCTCTTCAGCACACTGCCCACCGGGCGGCTCGAAGCAATAGAAAAGCTCGAGCAATTGCGCGCCCTCGAAAACGGGCTTCCAATCCGCGTTGAAATTACCTCCCACGACTCTCCTGAGGTCGATTTGCCCGAGGATATCGTGCGCATTGAAAAAATGATCTCTTCGGCATCGATGCGAATCGAGTAGTCTACTGAGCGATGTTCTGTTCCCGGATCGTCTGCTCGGAAGGTGCCGGCGCAGGTGCCGGCACAGGTGCCGCCGGAGCCGCCGGAGCAGGCCGAACGGTCGCGGCAGGGGAGGACGGGGGTTTGCTCCCGGCCTGGCTGACTTGCTTTTCCAGGTTGCGCAGTTTATCTTCAACCGAGACGATTTGCGCTTTTAAAAGCTGCTCCAGCTTCAGGTTCTCCAATCGTACGGCCAGATCGAGCGCCGGCTTGTCAATTTTTTCCCGGCCCAACCGGGCGAGTTTTTCCTCGAAGCCCGCGATCTGCGTTTTGCTTTCGGACGCCGTGGAACGCATTTGCTCCAGACTTGAATTCAACTGAGTGGGAACCGCAGCCAGTTGAACTTTTGTTTCATCCAGGGCAGCGGCGACATTTGCCAACTTCTTGTCCAACTCCGCTACGGCATCGGCCGTTTCCTTCTTGCCGGCCATCCTGGAGCGCGCATCCTTGACGGACTCATCCAGCTTGGTCAGCTTGACCTCCATGCGTGCCGCCGACTGGTTAATGTTGTCGACGAGGCGGGCGAGTTCTTCCTCAAGCTGAGCCTGCCGCAGGGAGATGGAAGAGAAGCGTGACTCAAGATCTTCCGAGATTTTCTGGATCGACATTGAACCGGTGTCTTCGGTGTGCATGACGCGCTTTTTAATATCGAGATAGGCGATCACCAGGACGATGACAATCAGCACCGGTATCATTACGGATATGATGGTGACCCGCGTGCTGATTTTTTCCAGCCGCAGGTCGTCGACGGCCGACGGAATTTCAGGCTCTTCGATGCTATCGTCCAGCATTTTGAATTGGCTGTCTTCTTCTTCGTGATCTTTTTTGTGTTTTTTCATGCTCGCTTATTCCCATTCGATTGTGCTGGGCGGCTTGCTGCTGACATCGTACACGACGCGATTGACGCCGCGAACTTCGTTGATAATGCGATTGGCAATCCGCCCGAGGAGTTCGTGCGGCAAACGGGCCCAGTCGGCCGTCATGGCATCCTTGCTGGTCACGGCCCGGATGGCTGCAATCTGTTCGTAGGTTCGGCCGTCGCCCATAATTCCCACGCTCTTGACCGGCAGAAGCACGGCAAACGACTGCCATAACTTGCGATACAGCCCGGCGGCCTTGATTTCTTCGATCAGCACTGCATCCACCTCGCGGATGATTTCCAGGCGCCGGGGGGTTACGGGGCCGATCACGCGGATGGCCAGTCCCGGACCGGGAAACGGCTGCCGCCAGACCAGATCTGAATCGAGACCCAAGCGTAATCCCAATTTCCGGACCTCGTCTTTGAAAAGATAACGCAGCGGTTCGATCAGCTTGAGTTTCATCTTCTTGGGCAAGCCGCCCACATTGTGGTGCGATTTGATGACCGAAGTGGGGCCTCCGAATGCGGATCGAGATTCGATGACATCCGGGTAAAGCGTCCCCTGCGCCAGAAAATCGGCGCCTTTTATTTTTTTGGCTTCGGCTTCAAACACCTCCATGAAGATTTTGCCGATGATTTTGCGTTTGCGTTCCGGGTCTGCGACATCCTTGAGGGCCGCCAAAAATCTTCTGCCGGCATCGACGAAGCGGATGTTGAGCTTCAAATGCTCCGCAAACACCTGTTTGAGCTTGAACGCTTCATCTTTGCGCAGCAGGCCGTTGTCCACGAAAATACAAGTCAGTTGCTTTCCGATCGCGGCGTGAATCAACAACGCGGTCACCGAAGAATCGACGCCCCCGCTCAGCCCCAGAATGACTTTGCGATCGCCGACGGTTTCCCGGATTTCGGCCGTCGTTTTGCGGGCGAATGACTGCATGGTCCAGGAACGGGTACAGCCGCATACTTCGAAGATGAAGTTGTGCAGAATCTGCTTTCCCTTGAGCGTGTGCCCGACTTCCGGATGAAACTGCACGCCGTAAAATCGCCGCCTGGGGTCGGCGATGGCCGCATATGGTGTGTTGGGCGTGCGTGCGGCGGCCTCGAAGCCGGCCGGCATTTTGGAGATCGAATCCCCATGACTCATCCAGACCTGCGACTTTTCGGAAATATTCCGGAAGAGGATGGTGTCGACCTGCGCGGACAATTGCGCGAAACCATATTCGCGTTTGCGAGCCGGCTGGACCTGCCCGCCGAGGGCATCCACCATGAACTGCATGCCGTAGCAAATGCCGAGGATCGGGATACCGGCGTCGAAAACGCCTTTATCGATGCGCGGACTTTGAGGTTCGTAAATGCTCGAAGGTCCGCCGGAAAGGATGATTCCGCGCGGGTTTAATCGCCGGATTTGGTCCAGCGTAATCGTCGGAGGCTCGATCTGACAATATACCCGGGCTTCGCGGACGCGCCTGGCGATCAGTTGATTGAACTGCGAACCGAAATCGATGATTAGAATCATGCGGAAGTTGCCTGTTAAAGAAAATTCAATGAACCGAAGAAGTTAAACGGTTTGCCAAAACAGTGTGAATATGGTAGAGACCGCCCCAAAAGTCAATGGTTTTCATGCTTTGAGTCACACCGCACCTGCTCGTTCCACTGCAGATGGGAAGAACATTAATGATGCTCGGCAAAAACCGCTCCGTTGTCAGTTGCCCCGAACCGGCAGGAAGTTCGCAGCGTATCTCATGATCGTTCAGATCTATGAAATCCAGACCGCGGAAGAAGCCCGGCGCATGATCGAACTGGGCGTTGATCATATCGGGGGCGTGCTGGTTTCGACGCGGCAGAGGGAGGATATTGAGCTCAAAGCCGCCGTTGATTGCGTGCAGGCAGCTGGATGCCGCAGCAGCCTGATTCCGCTGTTTGCCGATCCGGATCTGATCGCTGCGGCGGTTGAATACTATCGGCCTGATATTCTGCACCTGTGCGAAGCATTGGGTGCAACGCTGGATGATCCAGACCTGCTGAAGACGCTCGAGCGCCAGAAACAGATTCGCCGGCGATTCAAACAGCTCCAGATCATGCGTTCGGTCCCCATCGCGGTTGCCGGACAGTCCCACAGGATCCCCTCGCTGGAAATGGCCAGGCTTTTCGAGCCATACAGCGATTGGTTTTTGACTGATACACTGCTTGTCGGCCGGAGCGACCAGCAACAGCCCGTAAGCGGGTATGTGGGCATCACCGGCCTGACCTGCGACTGGAACATCGCCAGGCGCCTGGTTGCCGCCAGTTCCATACCGGTGATTCTGGCCGGTGGAATAGGGCCGGACAATGTTCGTGAAGGAATCGCGGCGGTTCAACCTGCCGGCGTGGACAGCTGTACCGGCACCAACATGCTGGACCCGGCGGGTCTTCCAATACGCTTTCGCAAGGATTACACTAAGGTCAGAAAAATGGTGCAGGCCGCGCGTGAGTCCGCCCGGCATTGATCGGCATAAGGGTTGATGAATGATAATCATCGTAAATGAAGGAGATCGGCAACATGCTTGAAAGTGGAGATCTGCGCAAAGGAACTAAGCTTGAAATCGATGGCGAACCGTACGTCATCGTTCAATTCGAATTTGTCAAGCCGGGTAAGGGGCAGGCCCTTTACAAATGTAAGTTGAAAAACATGATCACCGGCTCACAGTTCGACCGCACGTACCGATCGGGGGAAAAATTCAAGCCGGCCGACCTCGAAGAAGTGGAAATGGAGTATCTCTATTTTGACGGTCAGAATTATTGCTTCATGAACACTTCAAGCTACGAGCAGGAAATGTTGACCCCCGAACAGGTCGGTGAAGCCAAAGCCCTTCTGAAGGAGAATACGCTGTGCAACGTCCTGTTGTTCAGCGGACGGGCCATCGGCATCACGCTGCCCAATTTCGTCGAATTGCGCATTGTCGAAGCCGAACCCTGGGCCAAGGGCGATACTGCCGGCGGTGACTCCAAACCGGCCAAGCTGGAGACCGGACACGTGGTGCAGGTACCGCCGTTTGTAAATGAAGGCGAACTGATCCGCATCGATACGCGCACCGGGCAGTATGTGGAACGCGTGAAAGGATGAAGCCGTAGTGCTTCATGCTCCTTACAGGCTGCTGAAAATCGGGTATCGCGCCGTCAGGCAAGGCGCGGCTTTCAAAGCGTTGCCGCACACACGCCAGCAGGTAGGCATTTTTGTGACAAAAAGCCGTGCAACGCAGCCCGGCTTGAGGCGCAGTTTTCAGCATCAACCTGTCGAGCATGCTGCCGATGATGCAAGCCGCAGAGAACATAGAAAAACTTGCTGCGGGTAAACGTACGCTATGAGCTCTGCGGCGGATCCTTACGTGAGCTTGCCGTCGTTTTGGATTGGAAGTAAAAAGCCCGGCACACCGATTCAGGTTTTCATATTGTCTACGAGGCTTGATCCAGAGGTTTCATAACGCTGGGGCGCACCAGATATTCTTTGATGCGATTGCCTTCCTTGGCCTTGACCACGATATCGTAATCGCCGATGGTCACTTCTTCATTCTGATCGGGAATACGGCCGATCTGTTCGAGAACGTATCCTGAAAAGGTATCATACTCGGCCGATTCAGGAATGTTCATGCCGATGATCGCATTGACTTCCTCGATGTCGGTCTTGCCGAGCACGATCCATTCCTTGTTCTTGCGTTTAACGATCAGGGGTTCTTCTTTATCCGTTTCGTCCCGTATTTCACCCACCAACTCCTCGAGGGCGTCCTCCAGGGTGATCAGACCCGAAACGCCGCCGTGCTCGTCTACCACGATGGCCATGTGTGTCTTGCGCTTTTTGAACTGCTGCAACAGCGAATCCAGCTTTTTATGCTCGGGCACGAAGTAGGGCGGCCGCATGAGCTTGCGCAGGTCGGCCGGACCCTGCCCGCTGGCCAGGTGGGTGAGCAAATCTTTCACGTTCAAAATGCCCACGACATTGTCGATGGAGTCTTCGATGACCGGAATGCGGGTGAATCCCGAGGCGGTGATGACTTTCAAATCGAGCGGCGCTTCGGCTTCGATGACGAACATGTCGGCGCGCGGCGTCATGATTTCGGAGGCATTCGTGTCATCCAATTCGAAAACACGGTGAATCAGCTTCTGCTCCTCCTCGTTGATTTCACCTTCTTCACGAACCACCTCCACAAAGGTCATCAATTCCTCTTCGGTGACGCTGGGCGTGCGTTTGATGCGTCCGGTCATCTTAGGAATGAAATCCAGAACGAAAATGATGGGCATAAAGAGGAATGAGAACCAGTAAAGCGGATAAATCACCAGCCTGGCGATCAGGACATTGTTGGTCGTGGCCACGGATTTGGGAAAGACTTCGCCGAAGACCAGAATCAGGAACGTCATTCCAAACGTCGCCCACCCGAGGGCGTAGCTGGAAAAAAGCGAGATGGCCAGGGATGTCGCAAGGGCAGAGGCGCCGACATTGACGATATTGTTGCCTACCAGAATCGTGCTGAGCAGGCGGTGGGGGTTGTCCTTCATCCGCTTGATCAGCGTGAATACTTTTGCTTTCTGCTTGGCCAGATGGCGCGCCCTGGTTCGAGAGATCGAAAACAGCGCCGTCTCGGAGGCGGAGAAGAAAGCGGATAGAACCAGTAGAATGAGGAGAAGAGTAATTCGTTCCGCCATGGTTCAGTCTTTCCTCGAACCGCGGCGGACACCGTGTGCCGACCTTTCGAAGGATTGTTCCGCCGTTGATCGGTCATCCAAGGCGGGTAATTTGTTAAAGTGTGAAAATGGCAGAAATACCGCGGATAAGAATGGGTCTTCCAAGACTTGCTTTTTCCTCCGGACAAGGGCATATCCCCTGTGAATCATTATTGATCCCCTATATATCAAAGAACTCGGCCTTTTCAAGGGAATAAATGCATGCGCCCGGTTGACCGCCATTCACTCGTTCAAAGCGCACGGCGATGAGCGTTGCCGATTACATCAAGGCCCTGAATGCATCCCAATGTCTCGGGCGCAATGTCAAGGCGTACCGTTTCACTGAAGCGCAACCTGCATCCTGCGGCGCTTTGCCGCCGTTGACCGAACCAGCCCGACGACTTCTGTCCGCTCTGGGCCGGACCCTGCTGTACCGCCATCAACGCGAGGCGCTGATCCATGTTGCCGCCGGTCATCACACGGCGGTATGCACGCCTACGGCGAGCGGCAAAAGCCTGATCTATAATTTGGCCCTGTTCGACGCGTTTTATGACGACCCCGGGGTGCGGGCGCTTTATCTGTTTCCGCTCAAGGCGCTGGCTCAGGATCAGTTGGCCACGCTGGACCTTTGGCGCGGGATTGCGGGCCACCCGTCACCTTCGGCGGCGATATACGACGGCGACACATCCGCCTACCGGCGCGCCAGGATCCGGCGTGACCCGCCCAATGTCGTATTAACCAACCCTGAAATGCTGCATGCGGCACTGCTGCCGTATCACGACCGCTGGCGCCTTTTTTTCGAGCGCCTCAGGTTTGTCGTAATCGACGAAATGCATACCTATCGGGGTTTGAGCGGGGCGCATATGGCCCAGGTGCTGGCTCGACTGCAGCGTATCTGCCGTTTTTATGGTGCCCGGCCGAACTTTATTTTCACTTCCGCGACCGTCGCCAACCCGGACAGGTTGGCGCGTCAGCTGAGCGGTTTGGCCGTACACACGGTACAAGACAGCGGCGCTCCCGCGGGCGCCCGCCATTGCGTTCTGATCGAACCTGATCAAAGTCCCGCCACGACAGCCATCCTGATGATGAAAGCGGCAATCGCCCGCAATCTGCGCACGATCGTATATACTCAATCGCGTAAAATGGCCGAATTGATCGCCCACTGGAGCCAGAATCAGAGCGGCGCGCTGGCCGGTCGAATCAGCGTCTACCGCGCCGGCCTGCTTCCCGGCGAGCGTCGCGAGATCGAAAAGCGTTTGAAAGACGGCCGCTTGTGCGCAGTGGTGAGCACCAGCGCCCTGGAACTGGGTATCGACATCGGCAATCTCGATGTCTGTATTCTAGTGGGCTACCCGGGCTCGATGATTTCAACCCTGCAGCGCGGAGGAAGGGTGGGGCGGCAAGGGCAGGAGTCGGCGATGATCATGATCGCCGCGGAAGATGCTCTGGATCATTATTTTATCAACAATCCGGAAGCCTTCTTCGGAGGTCGTCCGGAAACGACCGTCATCAATCCGGACAACGCCCTGGTCGTAAAGGCCCATTTGATCTGCGCAGCCGCGGAACTGGCGCTTGATGCGGAAGACAACTGGCTCAGCCGCCCGGCAGTCCGGATGATTGCGGCGCAGGCGGAGCGGTGCGGCGACCTGATGAGGACGGGAGACGGCCGCAGGCTTGTCACGCGCCGGCGTTACCCGCATCGCGAAATCAACCTGCGGGGAAGCGGCGAGCGATATCTGATCGTGGAAAACGGCCGTGAAGCCCCCATCGGCGAGATGGACGGCTTCCGACTCAACCGTGAGGCCCACCCCGGGGCAATCTACCTGCACCACGGCCTGACCTACCGCATCGAGGGCATCGATGCGGACCGCAGGATCGTATACGCGTGCAGCGTCCAGGTGGATTACCATACACGGGTGCGCTCCACATCGCACGTGACCATCGTGCGCACGGAGGATCAGCAGGCGGTCGGCTCGACCATGGCATACTACGGCCTGATCCGGGTGACTGAACTCGTCGAGGGATATGATTGTATTCATACGGCCAGCGGCGAAATCATCGGCCGTGTGGAGCTGACGCTGCCTCCGGCCGAATTCGAAACCCAGTCCTTGTGGTTCGATGTGCCTGCCGAACGCATCGCCGAATTGACAGCGGAGAGTTTCGATCCCATGGGCAGCCTGCATGCCGCAGAGCATGCGACCATCGGCATCATGCCATTGCTCGTACTGGCGGACCGCAACGACCTCGGCGGCGTTTCAACCCTGTTTCATCCGCAGGCCGGGGGCGCGGTGATTTTCCTCTATGACGGCATTCCGGGTGGAGCGGGCCTGTGCAGTCAGGCCTTTTGCAAGGCCGGCGACATGTTCCGCCAGGCTGAGGAAAGCATTGCCCGCTGCAGCTGCGAAAAGGGATGCCCGGCCTGTGTGCATTCACCGAAATGCGGGTCGGGAAATCAGCCGATGGATAAAGCCGGTGCCGGCCGGTTGCTGAATGCATTGGGGGTGGAACATTCTCATACGGTTCCGGATGCCGGTCGCAAGGCGACAGTCTGCGTCGTCCGCGAATCGGCCGCGCCGGCGGTGGATTGTCATTACGGTGTTTTCGATCTTGAAACCCAGCGCTCGGCGCAGGAAGTCGGCGGCTGGCATCTGGCCGATCGGATGCGGATCAGTTGCGGGGTGGTCTATGACAGCCGGCTGGACGATTACATCACGTATCACGAGCGCGATGTGCCCTCCCTGATCGATCATCTCGGGCGCTTTGAATTGGTGGTCGGTTTTAATATCCGGCGCTTCGACTATCGCGTTCTGGCCGGCTACTCGGATTTCGATTTCGAGCGGCTGCCGACCCTGGACCTGTTGGAGGTCGTCCGCAGGCAGCTGGGATATCGCCTTTCACTGGATCACCTTGGAAAAATGACGCTCGGCGCCAGTAAATGCGGGAGCGGCCTGGATGCATTGCGGTGGTGGCGGGAAGGGCGTATCGCCGAGTTGACCGAATACTGCCGGCAGGATGTGGCCATCACGCATGATCTTTATCGCTATGCGCGCAATAACGGTTACCTCCTGTACCAGGACCGCAGCGGCAGCATCCTGCGCATCGCCTGCACCCCGGGTTTGCTCAGCCCATATTGGCCAGGCGCTGATCGTACATTTTCCCGACCCCATACTCCTGCCTGCGCATAAAACGTTCCTTGGCCGGGCCGATGATCTGCATTTCAGGATGCCGCTGCTGAACTTCCTGGGCGATTTTCATCTCCTTGGTGCAGCCCGTGCTGTAAGTGGCGTCCTTGCCCACCCATTCCGGCGGGATCTTCTTATCCATGAGTTGAAACGCCGTGACGATATCTTCATAGGTCTGGAAACGCCAGATGTCGATCATGCCGCTGCGCTGGACGATTTCCCACATGTACATCAGATCGTCGGCATCCATGCCCGGTTCATAGTATTCGGAGGGATTGATGATGAAGGTCAGGGCCGACTGGTTTTTTAAATGTTCGACGAAGATCGACATGATCGTTTTCGCCACCTTGATCTTGCCGGGTATGGATCCGATGATGCCGCTGTAGAAAATCACCGTCATACCCCTTGACTTGGCTGACCGCATCTGGTCGATGATCTTCTGGGCTTTGTTTTCGAGATCCTCGTGGGAAAACTTGATCACGGCGGGGTGCCGTGGTTTGCGGATAATTGAAGGGGTGCCCTGCTCGTCGGCGCTGATGCTGTAAATATTCTGGGTGAACTGAAAGTGGGTGTCGAAGAAGCGGCGCCGCTGATCTTCGCCGCGCGAAATAACCACGTCCACTTCCTTGAATGTGCGTGCAAAAGTGGTCGATGTGAGCAGCAGATTGAGGTTTTCACTCGTGCCGTCGCCCAGCACGAGCAGCGGGATGTCGCCGCGCAGCGTACGCAGAAGATCGTTCTTCCCGAGTTTTGGATTTTCTATCATCACGGCATTCCCCAGTGCGCTTTGCAGGGCCGCATCTTGCGCAATGTCGTGGATGTCGGTTTTGGTGAACAGCGGCCCGCTCTTAAATGCCACGATCACCTTGTGGCCCCTCGTGATCAGAAAACGGATCAGGGCCAGATCCATAATCACTTCACCCGATTCGTCGGCCAGCCAGAAAATCTTTCGCGGCTTGGCGGGCGATTTTCCAAACCCGAGATAATCGAGCAGTTCCGGCATCGCATCGCCCGTGACGGAGCGCTCGAATATCCTGAGAAAATCCTCCACCGTCAACCGATCGACGCAGTTTTCGTTCCACAGCCAGGCGCAGGCCGCCAGGCATACCAGGCGCTTGAACTCCAGCGCTGCGATCTGTGCCTTGATTTCGCCAAGGGTTTCCGGCGGATCCTGAAGCGCACGTCGGTCGACGTGATTCAACGCCTGGTGAAGGGAATCGAGCTGCAGAACCGCTCGGGCGCGGCGGTTCCGCTCGGCTTTTTCTACCATGAGCGGGTCCTCGATGTGCGTGCGGTTCAAGTAGATGCGCATCAGGCGCTTTTCCATGCGCGAGGGAATCATTATTTCATCCCGCGTTTCATGCTTGTACTTGTTGATGATCAAAGACTCCAGATAATCTCTCTCCCGAGGGTCCTCGATCTGCTTGTCGATCAAAGTCAGTATGCGCTGCAGGCATTCATTGTATTTGCGCTGCATGAACGCAGACTGCTTGCGGGTCATGATCGCTTCGAACATGCGGTCCGAACAGGGATAATAACGTTCATTATCCTCGGTATACACCATGAAGCGGACTTGCTCGTCCGTGGCGGCGTGATCGGGATAGGTGAAGTAATCGAGGTGGTTTTCGATATAAAATGAGAAAAACCAGGCATCCATTTCGGGGCTCTGGCCGGGCATGTAGATCCGTTTGCCGTTGAGGGCCGGAGGGGCGGTTTCATTTGCTTTTTTGCGGGCGGCAGGCATACGGCGACTCCTTGGATTCAGGTCAGTTGATCGACTAATTGAGCGAGTTCGGTGATGATCAGGTTCGGTTGCACGTCGACTTCGTTTTCGCGCAGGCGCAGCGAACGGCGGTCTCCGGCAAAAAGAATGGTTTGAAAACCCTGTCGGGCCGCCGGTGCGATATCGTTGCGCATATCATTGCCGATGAAGGCCGTACGGACAGGGGGCACGGCTTTTGCAGCCAGTCGCCGCCGCGCCAGTTCGAACAGCGCGTCGCTCGGTTTGGCACGGCCCTGCTCGTATGAAAAAATCAGCAGATTCGGATCGAACCCCAATTCTGCAAAACTCCTTCCGAGCAGCCACTGGAAGATCAGCGGTGTATAGAACTGGGCGTTGGAGATGATGCCCAGGCGGACCCCGGAATTCCGGCAGGCGTGAAGCAGGCGGCGCAAACCCGGCATCGGCCAGACCGGATTGACGATCAGTTCGTATTCCACGGCGAAGCGGCGCGCCGATTCGAGCGAGCTCAGGGATAAAACATCCATCCAGATTTTTTCGATCACCACTTCGGGAAATTCGATTCCGCTCGAATGCGCCCGAACGTGATCGGCTTGAACGGCATCCCGCATCCGGCTCGCAAGCTGCGCAGGGGAAATACGTGTGCCGAAATGGCGCATCAGGCGGACGAGTTCCGCCGGATGGTCCGTATCCTGATGGTGTGCCCCGATATCGCCGCTGCCGCTGATCAGCAGAGTGCCGTAAACATCACACAGCAGCGCATCCACCGGCTTTGCCACGCCTCCGGCCGCCGACATGCCCGTCGGTTGAATGTTCAAAGGACGCAGGTAGCGGCCGGGGTCGAAGCTATGCATCGAAGGGTTCCCATTTGAGCAGGCTGAAGGTCCGGGGTCTCAACAAAGCTTCGATCAGAACACGTTTGTCGACCGCATGCCGAATCATGGGGTCGTTTATAATGCTTTTATACACCGCGTGCAATCGATGGCCGTATCGGGCGGGAGCATAATGTCGCTCTACGATGCTGCGATTGCCGTGCAATTCAAGTTTCAATGCCTCCGGCGGTCCAGGTCGCTCCAGAAATCGATTCAGGCGGATCAGGCGCCGGTACTTTTCCCGACTGGCGGTCACACATTCGATGACTTGTTTTTGCGCCGACTCATTCAGCAGCCCAAAGTCGATCATGCCGTCCGGGCTCACCGCCTCCCAACCTGTCCGGGCTGCCGCCTCGGCCACCTCGATACCGAACCGGTGCGCCGCAGACAACCATGCCGACTGCCATTGGCGGCGCAGCGCCGGATGATCGAAGAAATCGAGCGGTACGCTGAACCGCTCGTACATTCCGTCCAGGCGGAGGCCGTTGTCGATGAAATCGGCGCAGATATCCGGCAGGACACGTCCCCAGAGACATTTGTCCGCTGTCCAGGGTTCGAGAAACGCAAATCCGAAGCCTTCGGAAATGCTGGTGGTCAGAACGTAACGGCAGCGGGACACAAGAACATCCAGGCCCGTCATCAAACCCGCGTCGAAGTGTGTGTCGAGATGAAGGTCGGACGCAAAGGAGCGCCACCGGGCGTAGCTGAGGCGGTCCGGCTGGCTGTTGGGAGGCAGGGTCACCGTCAGTGGCGCCGGCGGGTTGAAATAACGGCTCAGCAGGAGCGCCTCTCCGATATTCTTACGCCGGATGGCGCGGACCGGATAAAGCACGCCGCCATCTTCTTCGGCATCCGTCTGCGTACGGTCCGGCTTGGGAAGCGGTAAAATCGGATTGGGAAGCAGGTGCAGACCGCTCTCTTTTAAACCGGACGCGCGCAGCAATGCATAGTCGCGCCGATTCAGCACCGCATAATGGCAATCGGCCACATAGGGCTCATCGAAAAAGAAGGCGGGACGCCCGTCTTCCGCAAAATCATGGATTTGACACAGGAGCCGTATGCCGTGCTCCTGTAAACATTTGAGCACCGCTTGCATTCCCCGGTTCTTCGCCAGGGTGGGATTGTGGGCATGGACAATCGGCGGGTCAGCGCACCCACGTCGTTTCAAGGCCTCCAGGATCGTACGGGCGGTGATCTCCGGCGGGTCTGGCTGGCGCCCGGGCTGGTCGTAAGCCAGCTGAGGGACTTGGATGACCTCGCAGCCCATCGGGCGCTGCGGCGGTTCTCCGCTCAGAATTACGGGTTCGGCCCCGAAGGTGCGAACCGCTTCGACCTGTCTTGCGATCACCGAAGTGACACCGCCGGTCTTGAGATGAAAATGTAGAAACGCAATCTGCATGACGATCCGCCGTATTCGAACTAAAACAAAAGAATCGATAGCATACCAGAAAACATACATGATCGAGAACAGCATAATGTTATACGGCTATCTGAAGTGCTAAGGTATGTTGGCTACCCTTGACGCACCGGCGAGCCATCAACCAATATGGAACTTTCCAGATGACCGCGTAATTGTTATGAACACGTTCCGAGCGTAGATGGTGAAATACGGTATCGATTCCTTGCATTCCAGCGGACGCAAAAGGCGCGCCGCCGAATGCTGCGTGAGAAAATGATTGTGGATAAACTCTATAAGCTGCGCAATACGATTCAGCCCTACGCCTGGGGTTCGCGCCGAATGCTGGCCGAATTCCTGAACCGGGAGGTTCCCAGTGCCGGACCGGAGGCCGAATTGTGGATGGGCGCGCATCCGAAAGCACCCTCCTGCATTCGCACCTCGGATGGATGGGTGGGGCTGGACAAGGCCATCGAGCGGCAGCCCGATGGTTTTTTAGGATTCGAAGTCCGCTCCCGCTACGGCCCGCGGCTCCCATTCCTGTTCAAGGTCCTGGCGATCGACCGGCCGCTTTCACTCCAGGCGCATCCTGACCGTCAACAGGCGTTGGAAGGGTATCGACGGGAAAACGAGATGGGCATCGCACTACAGGCCGATCAACGCAGCTACAAGGATGAGCATCATAAACCCGAGTGTATCTGTGCCCTCACACCATTCTGGGCGCTCTGCGGGTTTCGGGAGCCCGATGATGCACGCCGCCTGCTGGAGCCGCTCTGGCCTTCGGATCAGCGTTCCGAACTCGGGCTTCTGACTCAGGGTTGGGGTTCCTTCTACGAATTTCTGGTCACCCTGGAGCCTTCCCGGCAGCGGCGTTTATGCACGCATGCAGCCTTGCGTGCATCGCAGCTGTCGGGGCGGTCATCGGAATTCGATTGGGTCGAAAAACTGCATCGCGAGCACCCGGGAGATATCGGCGTACTCGCACCCGCGATGCTCAACCTGATTCGACTCGAACCCGATGAGGCGCTTTTTCTTCCCGCCGGGCAACTTCACGCATACCTCGAAGGAATGGGGATCGAACTGATGGCGAATTCGGACAATGTTCTGCGGGGGGGGCTCACGCGCAAACATATCGACGTGCCCGAGTTGACGAGAATCCTCGAATTCCGGCCGTCGGCAATGCAGGTC
>JAEYRZ010000199.1 GCA_023435265.1 Pseudomonadota bacterium | reverse complement strand
GTGTCGGGCTGCTGCTCTCCGCAGCCCATTCGCAGGAGGAAGAAGTCTATCTGGACAATTCGGCTTTCGCAAACCCGCGCCGCGCGGCCGTGCCCTTCGATCACGACGCCCACAACGAGGCGGCGGAGCTTGAGGACTGCACCGAATGCCATCACCGCTTCGACGAAGCGGGCAACAAGCTGGAGGAATCGTCGGAGGACCTGGCATGCGCCGACTGCCACGAATTGAACGATGCCGGCCGGCAGCCGGGGTTGATGAAGGCGTTCCATCTGAACTGCAAGGGGTGTCACCTGGACAGCCGCAAGGGGCCGGTCACCTGCGGCCAATGCCACCCCGAATAGCCCCCGGCCCACTGGAAAGGAAATCCCATGGCCAAAAAAATCCTGATCGTGGATGACGACCCGGTGGTGGTCAAATACCTCAAAGCCTTGTTCGAAGACAACGGCTACGCCACCTGCACGGCCGCCGGCACATCGGAAGGCCTTCAGGCGGTGCGTGAAGAAAAGCCGGACCTGATCACGCTCGACCTTCAAATGCCGGGCGAGTGGGGCCCGCGCTTCTACCGCAAGCTGCGCCAGGACAAGGAACTGCGTGACACGCCCATCCTGGTGATCAGCGGCATCGACGGCGACCACGCAATCAAGGACGCCGTGGCTTTCGTGGCCAAACCCTTCGATCCGGACAAGGTGCTGGGCATCGTCAAAAAGACCATCGGCTGATCGAAACCGAATCGTAATCTGGAAGAAACGGCAGGCCCCTGCGAAATCAGCGCCGCCTTCGACTCGATTTCGATCCTGATAACGATTTTCGATCCCCCCTTCCGCACCAGATGATTTTGTTCGGAGCGCCTTCCTTTTGCGCCCTCCAATTCGACCGCAAAGACTTAGGCATCAGCCCTGCAAAGGGCCGAGCCGACCGGCTTAAGATTTTTAAGTTGGTTTCCGGATGAAAATAGGGTTGCGCCCGGCCGGGCTTTGTTCATAATCAATGGCAGACACCCCGATCCAGGTATATGCCGATGCCGACCGACCCCCAAAACGGTGCGCCGAATTCAATCGGTAAACCATGGGCAAAACGAAGTCCGGAAAAGGAGCTCCGGACACTCAGGCTTGCGGTCGAGCAATCCCGCGACGGCATCAACATCGTCGATCTCCAAGGTAACATCATATACGCGAATCCAACATCGGAATCGATGTACGGCTACCGGAAAGGACAACTGGTCGGCCGGCATATCTCCGTCCTGAATGCCGATCCAAGTCTGTCAAAATCCCGAATTTTACCGTCGGTCATGGAAACCGGGAACTGGTCCGGCGAATTGATCCAAAAGCGGCAGGATGGGTCTCTATTTCCGGTCTATCTTTCGGCCTCGATCGTGACACGGAACAATAAACCCATCGGAATGCTCGGAATCATCAGGGACATCACCGAAAGCAAACTTATCGAGCAGGCGCTGCGCCAATCCGAGACACGTTACCGGGTGCTGCGCGAAAGCATGCGCGATGCGTATGTGCTTGTCGCCATGGACGGTCGGATCCTCGAGTTCAACGATCTTTATTACCAGATGTTGGGCTACTCGCCCCCGGAACTCCGCGGGCTGTCCTACCAGGGCCTGACACCCGAACGGTGGCATGCCGTCGAAGCCCGGATTATCCGCGAACAGATCATCCCGCGCGGATACTCCGATGTTTATGAAAAAGAATATCGACGCAAAGACGGAACGATCTTCCCGGTGGAATTGAGAACCATTTTGTCTCGCGATACGGAAGGCCGGCCCGTGGGAATGTGGGCGACCGTACGCGATATCACCCATCGCAAACGCGCGGAGGATGCGCTCCAAAAGCTTAATCTCACCCTGGAGAAGCAGGTTGCGCAACGCACCGCAATCGCCGAATCCCGGTCCCATCTGCTCCAGGCGCTGGCCGTGGAACTGATCGAAGCGGAGGAGCGCGAAAGACAGCGCATTTCGGAGCTCCTGCACGACGATTTCCAACAAATCCTGGCGGCTGCACGGTTCCAACTTGAATCCGCCCTGGAAAACCTCCCCCCCGTACCTGAGTTTATGGATGTGGAGCGCATGCTGGCGGATCTCATCTCCAAAGCCCGGCAACTGTCGCACGAACTCAGCCCGGCAGTGCTGCATCATTCAGGTTTGGTGTCCGCCCTGAAATGGCTCTGCCGGAATATGAGCGTGCAGTTCGGGCTGGATGTCGAATTCACGGCGCATGGGGCGGAGCAGTTCGAAAACATGCCGCTGAAAATTTTCGCATTCAGGGCTGTCCAGGAGCTCTTGTTCAACATCGTCAAGCATGCCGACGTCAAAAGCGCCCGAATCGCCGTTTCGGGCGAGCAGGGACGGCTGGCGATTACCGTCAGCGACCAGGGGAAGGGTTTCGATCCCGAGATCCTTAAAAAGCCCGTTTCCAAAGTCGGCATCGGTCTGCTGAGCCTGCGCGAACGTATCAGCTACATCGGCGGCAGCTTGACTATCGAAAGCGCTCCCGGGAGCGGCAGCCGCATCACCTTGACCATTCCGGCGACCGGGACCGCCGGAGACATTTTCAGCTCGATCCGGCTTCCGAAGAGTCGACGAAAGGAAGTCAAGCTGAGCAAACACAGCCGTACGGCCATACGCGTTCTGTTTGCCGATGATCACAAAGTGCTGCGCCAGGGGTTGATCAAAATCATGTCGGGCCAACCGAACATCGAAGTCGCAGGGGAAGCGGTAAACGGACGGGAAGCCGTTCATCTCGCCCGCCGACTTAAACCGGATGTCATCGTCATGGATGTTTCCATGCCCGACATGGACGGTATTGAAGCGACCAGGCGGATCAAGGCTGAAATGCCCGAAGTGCGCGTGATCGCACTGTCGATGCACAATGATGAGCACATTTCCAGCATCATGAAAGCGGCCGGCGCTGAAGCGTTCGTCACCAAGGCCGAGTCTTCCGCCAAACTGCTGCGAGCGATCTATGGAGTCGGCCGCGAAACGCAATAGCGGAGCGGCTCGTTCAATGAGATGTGCGGCCACCTCCTGCTTTTACCGAGCGGCGGCATTACCATGCAGTTTCATCGGCGTGGGTGCCCCTTTTCTCTGCTTTGACCGCGAGCACTTATGCTTTAGTTTTTGAAGCTGAGCCGACGCACCTCTTCAAAGCTTCTTATCTCGCCGCGAACCGCCACCTCCGAAAAATCGAACCATCCTGGATACTCCAAATCCAGATACCCGATAAAGGATATATAAATATGGATATCGAGTCCTTGAGACAGAACGTGTCCGGCGCCGTCCTGACGCCGGCGGATAACGGCTATGACGCCGCCCGGGCGTGCTGGAACCTTTTCATCGATCAGCGGCCGAATCTCATTGTCATGGCCGCAAGCGAAAACGATGTCGTGGCCGCCGTACGATATGCGAACAGCACAAATATGCCCGTCACCGTGCAGGCGACCGGGCATGGCCAGCCGAAAACCTGCGGGGGCGGGATCCTCATCAATACGGCGAACCTCAACGCCGTGGTCATCGATTCCGGCGCGAGGCAGGCGCGGATCGGGGCCGGCGTCCGCTGGCAGGATGTGATCGACGCCGCCCATGTTCACGGGCTGGCCCCGGTTTCCGGTTCATCGCCGCATGTCGGTGTGGTGGGCTTCACGATCGGCGGTGGATACGGCATCACATCGCGACGGCACGGCCTGGCGATCGACAACGTGCGCGAGGTGCGCATCGTGATCCCCAACGGGGAAGTCAGGGTGGCCTCGGCCGAAGAAAATTCCGAACTCTTCCATGCCGTTTTAGGCGCAGGGGGCTCATTCGGGGTCGTGACCCAAATGACCATCGATCTTCACGATCATGCCCGGGTTTTCGGCGGATCGGTCATGTTCGACGCTTCGCGCGCCCGGGAAGTCTATGCCGCTTATTCCGAGTGGACGGCGGCGCTTCCCGATGAAGTATCCTCGGCCCTTCATCTCATGAACTTTCCCCCCGTTCCGTTCATCCCGGAATTCCTTCACGGCCGGTCCATGGCCATCGTGATTGCATGCGTATGCGCCTCGCCGGAGCAGGCCGAAGAATGGTTGCAGCCCATCCGCTCATTGGATGGCGCGCAGTTGGATTCATTCCGGCCGATGCCGTACACCGAGTCCGGCGCCATTTTTCAGGACCCCGTCGATCCGCTTCCCATAAACGGGCGCGGCGTGCTCCTCAACGATTTCACCCGGGAGACCGCGGAACGTTTCTTGGACGCCATCGGTCCGATTCCCCGGTCACCGAATCTGATGATTCAATTGCGCCATCTCGGCGGTGCGATCTCCCGCAAAGGAAATCCGCGCGCCTGCATCCTGCGCAACCGCCAGGCCAGGTTTCTCGCCTATTTCCTGGGAATACCCTCGCCGGAAAACCCCCCGGCCATGCTCGCCGCGCAGGCCGAAAAAGTATTTGCGGCGATCAAACCGTGGGTTCTGACACGCGGACCGCTGAACTGGCTCGGCGAAGGATCTGTGGCCGCCGCTTCCATCCGGTCCGTCTTTTCCGACGCGGAGTTCGCCCGCATTTCGAAAATCAAGCAGTCCCTCGACCCCGGCAACCGCTTTCCAAATGCAGGCTTGGGGATTTGCTGATTTCTGGGGCCGTCGGTATTGGGGACGCCCTTTACATTTTTATATTTGGTGCTTTCTCCTTATTTCATCGCAAATATGAAAATGTAAAAGGCGTCCCCCCTTTTACACTTTTACTGGTCGGCAGGCGGCATTACCAGTGCATTTCCCTCGGCGACGGTTTCATTTCGCTGGTTCAGCCAGGTCAATTGCATCCTGACCCACTTCTTTTCTTCCAGCTTCTGGGACACCCGTGCACTCGCGGTGATCGTGTCTCCAATGTAGACGGGGGCTTTGAATCGGCAACAAAGTTCGAGCGCCACTGTTCCGATTCCTGGCAGCCTGGTTCCCAATACAGGCGCGATCAAACTCATCGTGAGCGGGCCGTGAGCGATTCGATTTTTAAACCGGGTGGTGGTGACTCCGGTGCGGGAGGCCGCTCGATGATCTCGGCGATTGCCGCTGCCGTTTAACGGCAGCGGTATTCCGGCAGCCAAACCATGCCGCCCGGCCTATGCTCCCGGTTCGATGCGCGCATACTGATCGTAGCAGGCCGAATTGTCTCCCAGATCGGCCAGTCTGCCGGCGATCAACTGGTTGATCCCGCCGCCGCAGGCCATCCAGTCGCCGCGGCGGTAGATCAGCGCCCCCGGATGAAGATCGGCGGAAGTATTCACCTTGACCGCGAGGCGCCCGTGGGGCGAAACCAGCCAGGCCCTGCGATCGGCCTTCAGGTGCTCCATGACCGGATGTCCGGGCGCGATCCAGACCGCGGGCGGTGCCTGCTGATCTTCGGGGGCCATCTGGGAGTTCATGGCATTGCGGCGCACGAGCGAGAGCAGGCGCAGGGGGTAATCGGCCGGCGGAGGCGGTTCGGCGTGGATGGCGTGCGGCAGGCGCGCCAGGCCGTCCGGGTGATCGAAGCGCATGCCGCGATAGGCCACATCGGGCTGAGGAATACGGTAAAAGCCAGCGGCGCGCAGTTCCGCCAGGCTGATCGCGAGCGCCGGGGAGCGCAGGGACGCCGCCAGGCAGGCCTCGGCCTCCGGAATTTCTATGGCCGGGGAAAGGCGCCGGCCCAGTTCGCGGACGATCCAGTCGTCGCTGCGCGCCTCTCCCTGCGGCTCCATCACCCTGGCCGCGTAATGGACGATGTCGTGCAGGTACGATCCGATCAGATCCTCCTGCTCGAACATCAGGGCCGCGGGCAGCACCAGGTCGGCGCGCCGTACCGTATCGTTGAAAAATGCATCCACCACGACCTTGAAGGGCACCTGCTCGAAAGCATGGGCAGTGGTGCGGCTGTCCGGGGCCTGGTTGACAATGTTGGTGCCGTTGACCCACAGCATGGCGATCGGCGGGTTTTCGGCCGCCGCGAGCCGTGCGCCGATGTCGGCAAGGGGCAGCGAGTGCCGCGGCTGCCGGCCGGCTGGAACGGCCCAGCCGAGATTGAACGGCTCCAGCGAATTGAGGTGAAAACAGCTGCCGCCTCCCGGCCGCCCGACATGGCCGCCGAGCAGCGCAAGGGCGTTGATGAAGCGCACGGTTTCGCCGCCGAAGCGGTAGCGCTGCAGTCCGCCGCCGATCAAAGTGGCGGTGGGCCGGTCGTCCGAGTACCAGTCGGCGAGCCGTTCGACCTGTGCCGCGGTCACGCCGCAGGCGGCGCGCAGCAGATCATCGTCCTGTCGTTCAACGAAGGTTCGGAAGGCGGGCCAATCGTGGATGCGTTCGACGATGCGGCGCTGCGGACCGCCTCGCGCCAGCAGCAGCCGGATCACGCCAAGGGCCAGGAAGCGGTCGGTGCCCGGCCGCACGCGGATCGTCTCGTCGCTCGAGCGGGCGCTGTCGTCGCCGCCCGGCGAGATGGTCAGCACGGCGGCGCCCCGGCGGCGTGCAGCGGCCACCCGGGCGCCCAGGTGGATCGAGCTTCGCGAAAGATCCCGGCCCCAGTTGACGATGCGCGCGGCGTGGCGAAGGTCCTCCAGCCGGTGGTTGCGCCGCGAGCCGCAGTCGAGCCGGCCGGCCGCGATGCCGGCTTCGTCGCACAGCGAACCGTGCACGGCCGTGCTGCCCAGGCAGGCGAAAAAGAGCGGGACGGCCTGCTTGAGCACTCCCTTGGCGCCGTCGCCCGGGATGTGCAGGATGGCCTGCGGGCTGCCGCGCAGGCGCGCGATCTGTTCGGCGCACAGGTCGAGCGCCGCTTCCCAGGAGAGCGGCCGCCAGCCGTCCTTTGTGCGCAAAAGCGGCGTGGTGATGCGGCCGGGCGACTGAAGCCGCTCGAAATGCCTCCGGATTTTGCGGCAGGTGAAGCCGGCCGTGATCGGGTGCGCCGGGTTGCCCCGGATGCGCCGGCGGCCGCAGTCCACCAGCAGCGAACAAGCATCCGGGCAATTCAGCGTGCAGGCGGTCAGTGCTTCCATGGACGGCGGCCTCCGTGATTCGATCGCGCCACACTATGCCATCCCGCCGATACGATCAAGCGGGCAATCTTTCATACAGTTCGCAAACTGAACGGCCGCTTGTGCGGCCGCAGGTCTTTCAAGCAGGTATTCAGACAGGGGCAGCCTGCTGAATTCGGCCAATGAGAATCGCGGGGCTGTGTTCCGGCGGGTTGTGCCCGTTCGTCGTCCGTGATAAAAGCCCGTGCCTGAATCATCATCCAGGAACAGGTTCGAAAATGAAATCGCATTCCCCGCTCGGCGGTCTTTTCGGCGCCCTGGCCGCCTACTTGATCTGGGGGCTCAGCCCTATTTATTTCAAGGCCCTGCACGCGGTGCCGTCGTTCCAGATTTTGATGCACCGCATGATCTGGTCGTTTGCGCTGCTTTTGCCGCTCCTGCTGATCTTCGGGCGCGGGCGGGCGTTCATGGCGGTCCTGCGCACCCCGCGCACCCTGCTGGTGCTGACCGTCACCACACTCCTGGTGAGTTTCAACTGGTTTCTCTACATCTGGGCGATCAACAACGACCACATCCTTCAGACCAGCCTGGGCTACTTCACCTGCCCGCTGGTCAGCGTCTTCCTGGGCGCCGTCTTCCTTGGCGAGCGGCTGCGGCGCCTGCAGATCGCCGCGGTGGTGCTGGCGGCGGGAGCCGTACTGGTCCTGACCGTGCGCCAGGGCGAATTCCCCTGGGTGGCGCTCTCGCTGGCGGTCAGCTTCGCCGTCTACGGCCTGCTGCGCAAGACCGCCGCAGTGGAAGCCCTCGAGGGGCTGACTCTGGAGACCCTGCTGATGTGCCTGCCGGCGGCGGTTTACCTGATCCGGCTCGAGGGCGACGGCGCGGGGGCCTTCAATCACCTGGGCCCTTCCATCGATCTGCTGCTGGTGGGCACGGCCCTGGTCACGGCGATTCCGTTGCTGCTGTTCAACTTCGGGGCGCGGCGCCTGCATTTGACCACCATCGGGTTCCTGCAGTATCTCGCCCCGAGCTGCACCTTTCTGCTGGCGGTCTTCGTGTACCACGAGCATTTCGCGCCGGTGCAGGGTTGGACCTTCGCCGCGATCTGGACCGCGCTAGGGCTGTTTTCGGTGGATGCGGTCAAGCATTACCCCCGCCTCAAATGATGTTTCTTAAAAGCCTCGAGGCCCCATTCGTTCATCGGTACGATTCAGGTGGACCGGGTGAAGCCTACCCGCCCCCGCGTGACGCGCGATGCACGCGGCATGGCTTGCCGCCGGCGGGCCCGGCGCCTAACTTATGGGCAGGGCTGCGTTTTCATCTCATTACCGGGGTGATGTTCGATGCGATTCGAGATATTCGGAGCGGCGGTGGCCGACCGCAGGACAGGTCTGGTGTGGAGCCGCGATGCGGCGCCGGGAGAATTTCCCATGACCTGGGCGGAAGCGTTTGCCTGGATCGAGGATCTGAATAGGTCCCGACCGGGCGGCTTTGCCGATTGGCGCCTGCCCGACCGGCACGAACTGTTCAGCCTTGTCAGCCATGAGACGGTCAACCCGGCGCTGCCGGCCGGGCATCCCTTTGTGAATGTCTTCCCCGGCTACTACTGGACCGCCACGACGGTCAACCGGCTGCCGGACCAGGCCTGGTATGTGCACCTGGGCGGGGCGCGGGTCGTTAAAGGTATGAAGTCGGGCTCCTGTATGGTCTGGCCGGTGCGTTCGTTCGAGGCGCCGTCCGTGTTCCGTACCGGACAGACTGCGTGCACCGCGCCCGACGGGGCGGGGGGCGACCGCGCCGGCCGCGGGCCGGGTTTTTGGCGGGCGGGGCGCCCCCCCCCGCCCCCTGCCC
>JAEYRZ010000180.1 GCA_023435265.1 Pseudomonadota bacterium | reverse complement strand
TACACCGTCTAATTGGTCGGCAGCGTCTTTTGTGTATAAGTGACAGGCTCCACCCCGAGTAAAAGCGACTCCGCCACCATGCCCAGCGCAGCGGCCAGGATCATGGCGTAAACCGCCTTGCGGCCGTGGCGGTGCACCCGGTCCCGCTGGGTGAAGGTGATGCCGAAGATCAGCGTTCCGATCGACACCATGCCGAAGACCGGCAGCGGGACGAACCAGGTGGCCGTGTAGTTGGCCGCCAGAACGGCCGTGATGTAAATACCCATGGGACCCAGCATACCGAACCCGCCTCCTCGATCGACACCACGAAATAAGCCGATGCCATAACCTGTAATCACAAAAAATGCAATGTACGCCCGGCGCGACCGCAGGATTATCGCATGCAAATGTGACCTGCTGAAACGGGGTCGGCGTCGGTATCAGGGTCGGGGTCGGTATGGGGTAGCAATCGCCATTGCAACGCCGTCGCCGGAATACGCTTTCCGGCATCGGACAATACCGGCGGCCTTGTTCGATACCGATTCCGATACCGACGCCGACCCCAATTTAATTCTGCATGCGCGATCGGCGCGGCTTTTCCGCGGACTGGGAGCACCCCTGAGAAAAGGCGGCGCGGCCGTCGTGCGCCGGCGCCGCGGCAACCATTGTGAACCCATGACGCGCGGCCCGTAAAACCGGCCGACGCTTCCGCCCCTCTTGATCTTGGCCGGGCGATATGATTGTGTGAACCGCGATTCCGTCATTTCTTCCCAGGCATTTCAGGCATGCCAAATGCATATCATGCAGCCGGACGAATGATGGTTACCGTAGGGTAAACTTTTTCAGGAATGATGACCTCATGGCCAAAAGAAAAGAAACGTCTTCGATCTTTTGCTCGTTCTGCGGCAAAAGCCAGGACTCGGTCAAAAAACTGATCGCCGGCCCGGCGGTCTATATCTGCGACGCCTGCGTCAAAACCTGCAGCGAACTGCTCGAGGAAGGGTTTTCCGCGGAGGGCCGCGGTTTCCGCGAGCAGCTCACGCCCCGCCAGATCCGGGAAAAACTCGACCAGTATGTCATCGGCCAGGAAATGGCCAAGAAAATACTGGCCGTGGCCGTATACAACCATTACAAGCGCATCGACGCGCAGGCCGGCCGCAAGGGGGTCGAAATCCAGAAAAGCAACGTCATGCTGATCGGCCCCACCGGAACCGGCAAAACCCTGCTGGCCGAAACAATGGCCCGCTTCCTCAACGTCCCCTTCGCCGTTGCCGACGCCACCAGCTATACCGAAGCCGGCTATGTGGGCGAAGATGTCGAAAACATGATCCTGTACCTGCTGCAGAATGCCGATTACGATGTGGAGCAGGCGCAGCGCGGGATCATCTACATCGACGAGATCGACAAAATCGCACGCAAGAGCGAAAGCCCCTCGATCACGCGCGATGTCTCCGGCGAAGGGGTTCAGCAGGCTCTGTTGAAAATCCTGGAAGGCACGTCGGCCAATGTACCCCCCAAAGGCGGCCGCAAGCACCCCCAGCAGGAATACATCAAAGTCGACACCGCCAACATCCTGTTCATCTGCGGCGGGGCCTTCAACGGCCTGGAAACGATCGTCCGCCGCCGCGTGGGCGCGCGCCACATCGGCTTCGGGGCGGCAGTCGGCAGCGGGAAAGAACGCGATCCGTACGAAACGCTCAAGCAGGTCCAGCCCGAAGACCTGGTCAAATTCGGATTCATACCTGAATTTCTGGGCCGGCTTCCGGTCACGGCCGTGCTGCATGATCTGGACGAAGCGGCCTTGGTCCGCATTCTGACCGAACCCAGGAACGCGCTTGTGCGCCAGTACCAGCGTCTTCTGGAAATGGAGGGCGTGCTGCTCAAATTCACCGACACCGCCCTGGCGGCCATCGCCCGGCTGGCGCAGCAGCGCAAGGCCGGCGCCCGCGGACTGCGCGCGATCATGGAAACCTGCATGCTCGACATCATGTACGAACTGCCCTCGCAGGAAGGGGTCAGCGAATGCGTGATCAATGAGGACGTCGTATGCAACCGGGCCGATCCGCTGCTGATCTACGAACCCACCAAGAAAACGGGTTGACCCGGGCGGGCGGAACACCCCAAAGGGCGGCGGCCGAGCGGCAGAGACGTTAACAGGCTGTTAAAGATCCAGGCGCCGTGCAGTGCGCACCACCCGACCGTTTTCAAGATAAAGCCGGTGGGTGATGCAGTCGGGCATTTCGTCGGGCCGGTGGCTGGTGTAGATCAGGCTGGCCGTACCCTGGCCGGCGATGCGGTCCAGCAGGGCGAGCAGCCGCCGGCGGTTTTTGGCGTCCAGCCCGTTGCACGGTTCGTCGAGAATCAGCAGACTCGGCGACTTGACCATGGCGCGGGCGATCAACAGCAGGCGCTGCTGCCCGAACGACAGGCGCGCGAAGCGCAGGGCCGCGAGTGATTCGAGGTCCAGGCGCGACAACCACTGCCGGGCGGTTTCGATCTGCTCCGGCGTGCAGCGGCGATAGAGCCCGAGCGAGTCGAAGAACCCCGAACACACCACGTCCAGTCCGGTCATGTCCAGCTGGTAGCGGGCCTGCAGCACATCGTCCATGTGCCCGATCCGGTCCTTGAGTTCCTGAACGGCTTCGCCCGACCCTTTCTGCCTGCCGAACAGCTCGATCCGGTTGGCATACGCCTGGAGTTGCTCCCCGGTGATCAACTTGAGCAGGGTGGTCTTGCCGGCGCCGTTGGGACCGATCACGGCCCACTGCTCGCCGGCGTTCACGGCCCAGTCCACATCTTCGAGCACCGGCCGCCGGCCGAAGCGTACGCTCGCGGCATGCATGCGGACCAGGGGAGCGCCGCAAGGCGGTGCCGCGTCCGGCGCGCTCCAGGCGCCTGCGGGCTTCCGGCGCTGCGCTTCCTGATGGTCGAGGTGGGCCGGAAAAGCGGTCCGTGCGCCCTGCCAGACTACGCGGCCCTGTTCGAGATGCAGGATGTGGCCGAAGCCTTCGGGAATTTCGGAAAGGCGGTGGGTGATCAGCACCAGCTGGGTTTCGCCGCCGGCGCACATCTGCGCGAGGGCCAGCTTCAAGGAGCGCCGGTTCTCGGCGTCCAGCCCGTTGAAGGGCTCGTCCAGCACCAGCATCCTCGGATGCTGCAACAACGCCCTGCCGAGCAGCAGCTTGCGCATTTCGCCGGATGAAAGCGATAGCAGCGGCTTGCTCAACACCGGGGTCAAACCGAGCAGGGTTTCAATCCACCGCCGCCGCTGTTCGTGTTCGGCGCCGCCTTCGGGCAGCGTCAGATCGCCCACCCGGGTTTCCCGGCCCCGCCCGCTGAACCCGCGCATTTCCTCGAGCATGCGCTCCTGCTCATAAAACCGGTGATACTGGTCCGAGGAGACGAGGGCCACCGCCGGGCGTGCCCGGCCGGAACGCGGACGCGTATCGTCCCCGCGTCGGATGAAGCCTGCCACCACGGCGGCCTCACCGAGCAGCGCCCTGGCCAGGGTGCTCTTGCCGGCGCCGTTTCCGCCCCACAGCGCCCAGTTCTGCCCCCGCTCGATACGCCAGTCGATGTCCGTCAGCACCTTGCGGCCGCCAAGGCGCACCGCGACGTGTTCGAATTCAATAAATGCGCTTGTATCCGGATGATAGATCGACCCCGCAAGCGTCTGTCCGGATGATTCCACCATCTCGACCTTACACGCGTTCGGCCACCAGATCGCCGACGGCGGTGGTGCTGTAGCCCATTTTGCCGGCCGACAGGCTTTTCAGCTTGGTGCCGGTAACCTGCCGCACCGCGTCTTCGACGGCGGCCGCGGCTTCGGTTTCGCCCAGGTGTTCGAGCAGCATGGCGCCGGCGCAGATCGCGGCCAGCGGATTGATGACGTTCCGACCCGTGTACTTGGGTGCCGATCCGCCGATGGGCTCGAACATGCTCACGCCTTCGGGATTGATGTTGCCGCCGGCCGCAATGCCCATCCCCCCCTGCGTCTCGGCGCCCAGATCGGTGATGATGTCCCCGAACATGTTGGAGGTCACCAGGACGTCGAACCACTCCGGGCTTTTGACCATGTACATGCAGGTGGCGTCCACGTGGTAGTATTCGCGCTTGACATCCGGGTAATCCCGGGCGCCGATCTCGTGAAAGGTTCTTTCCCACAGGTCGAACACGTAGGTCAGCACGTTGGTCTTGCCCACCAGGGCGAGGGTGTTGGCATCGCCTTTGCCGCGCGCCTTCTTGCCGAACCGGCGGGCATAGTCGAAGGCGTACCGCAGGCAGCGCTCGACTTGAAAACGGTTGTACACCATGCTCTGCACGGCCACTTCATGCGGCGTGCCTTTCATGGAGATGCCGCCGGTCCCGGTATAGATGCCGCCGGTATTCTCGCGCACCACCACGTAGTCGATATGCTCCGGACCTTTGTTTTTCAGGGGCGTCTCCACACCGGGATAGAGTCGTACGGGCCGCAGGTTGATGTACTGGTCCAGTTCGAAACGCAGGCGCAACAGGATGCCTTTCTCCAGGATACCGGGTTTTACGCCGGGATGGCCGATCGCCCCCAGGTAAATCGCATCGCAACGCTTCAGATCGTCCACGGCGGACGCCGGCAGAATCTCACCGGTGCGCAGGTAGCGTTCGCCGCCGAAATCGAAGTCGGTCATCTCCAGTGCGAAGCCGAATTTCGCTCCGGCCGCGGCAAGGGCCTTGCGCCCCTCTCGGACCACTTCCGGACCCGTGCCATCCCCGGGGATCACCGCAATCTTGTATGTCTTGCCCATTCTGGTCCTTTCTCGCCGCCCGCGGCGCTGCTTTGCTTGTGCATCCGCCGCCCGCCGAATGGTTTGCCGGGGCGGCCGGATGAAGTGAAGTTATATAGGCAATTCAGCCCGGAGGGTCAAGTCACAATGAGCGCATCGTCCGCGGCCGGCGCCGGTTTTCGCGCTTGTCGGAACGGCAACGCATGGTTAACCTTTGAAGAACCGAAAATGACGGAGGTGCTTATGGCGAACAATTCCCAGGAGGAACGCAACCTGTGCCAGTATCGCTGCGAGGAGCGGTTTGTCCAGTGTGCCGACCGCACGCCGAGCGGCTGCGTCGAGGCCCTGCGCCTGTGCCGTCAAGAATGCAGATCTCTTGCAACGGGTGAAAAAGTCTGATCCCGGCAGCGCAAGTCCACCGATCGCCCCCGCGGCCCCAAGCCCCGGCGGGCGTTTCGTTTTCGATTTCATGGGTTGACCTGCCCATTTAGAGCGCGTTCAAAATCCACTGCCAGAGCGCGAAAGCGGCCATGCCGCCCAGGATCGTCACCAGCATGTTCCGGAACCGCCAGCCGATCGTCGCCGTCAGCAAGGCTCCGACCAGGTACGGATTGCGCCAGGTCAACTGCAGATGGCGTCCGTCCGGCAGAAGCGCCGCCGGAACGATGATGGCCGTGAGCACTGCCGGCGGCACGTAGCCCAAGGCGCGCTGCATGACCGGGCTGAAGCGGATGCGGCCGGACAGAGGCAGTAAAAGGTAGCGGATCGAAAATGTGACGGCCGCCATTCCGAAAACCACGAGTACGGTTTCCATCTACTTCCCCTCTGCAGCGCCTGTGCGGCGGGTTGAATTCAGGAGTGCTTCGGCGGTCACACCGGCGGCGATGCCTAGCAGGGCGGCGGCAATCAAGCCCAATTGATGCGGCAGACCGTGGAACACCAGCGCCCCGCCTCCCGCGAACAGCACGGCGCAGGCGTGAGGGCGGTCCTTCAGATAGGGAATCACGATGCCGATGAATGCCGCGATCATGGCAAAATCAAGCCCCCATCCGCCGATGCCGCGCAGCAGGCGGCCGGCGGCGATGCCCAGCAGCGTACAGATATTCCAGTTGACATACATGAACAGCATGGAACCGAACTGGTACCAGTGCTTGAAAGCGGAGGCGTCGCGTTCGGCCCAGCGCCCCACCGCCACGGCGAAGGTCTCGTCGGTCAGTCCGAATGCCAGCGCCGCCTGCCAGCGCCGCGGCAGACGCGCGAGGTAGGGCAGCAGCGTCGCCGTATACAGCAGGTGGCGGAAATTGACCACGAAGGTGGTCAGCACGATCATGGGCCAGGCCGTTCCGGCGCCCATCATCCCCATGGCGATGAATTGCGAGGAGCCGGCGAAAACGAACAGCGACATGCCCATGGCGCCCCAGGCACTCAGGCCGGCGCCGGCCGCAAGGGTGCCGAAGATGATGCCAAAGGGCACGGCACCGATCACCAGCGGCAGGGTGTCGCGGGCGCCGTTATAAAATTCTTTACTGCGGGTCGGGGTCGGCAAAGGAGCCTCCAGCTTGCGGGCGGTGGGCCCGTCATGCCCTGCTGCTTATCACAAAATCCGAGCCCGGAATTGAATGTTCTTGCCCTGATATGAATTCTGCGGGTGGTTCAGCGAGCGAACCGGCCGGGGGACACCCCGACGATCTGCTTGAAATGGCGGGTCAGGTGGCTCTGATCGGCAAAACCGGTTTCAGCCGCCACGCGGGCGATCGGCAATCCGCGGCGCAGCATTTCCTTGGCCTTTTGAATGCGCCTCTGTTTCAAATAGGCATGCGGCGGCAGGCCGGTGCAGCGCCGGAACAGGCGCGAAAGATAGAACGGGCTGAGGCCGACGTGCGCGCTCAAATCATCCAGGGTGATGTTGGCGGCCAGATTGGCTTCCAGGAAGGCGGCCGCGCGTTGAACCGTGCGCTGACCGCCGGGCGGGCGCCGCAAAGCCGGCGCATTGGCCGCATGCCGCAGGATCAGGCGGCTCATCACCGCGCAGAAGGTGGACTGGCGCACCAGGGCGGAAGACGAATGGGCAAGGATATCGTGCAGCCGACGGATCTGCCGGGCCAGTTCCGCATCCCTGATCACCGGCTCCCGGAAATAGGGTGCGCCGTCGGTCCGGCCGATATCGCCGGCCAGGCGCTCAAGAAGCGCCGTATCGGGATAGAACATGTGGTACCGCCAGCCGTGCGCATCGCCCGAATGGCCGGTATGCACCTCATCCGGATTGATCGCGACCACATCGCCGGGCAGGGCGCGGTGGATGGCGCCGCGATAGT
This sequence comes from Pseudomonadota bacterium, assembly GCA_023435265.1. GTDB lineage: Bacteria > Desulfobacterota > Desulfobacteria > Desulfobacterales > Desulfosarcinaceae > UBA2230. The sequence goes on along the minus strand of JAEYRZ010000180.1, from coordinate 90,463 downwards.
AGAATACTTCCACCCCCCGTTCGATCATGCCGATCGCATAGCCCGCATGGGTGTGGCGCGCAAAGCTGTGGGATACATAGGTCGCCCTGAGCAGCTCCATGTCGCCGAATTCGGGCGCACGCCAGAATGTCGCGGTCTCGTGCATGGCGCCCACCCTATGGCGGAGGGCGGTCGATTGTCAACGGCAAGTCCAGTGATCGCATGTGGATGTAACATACTGAAAACGGGGTCGGGGTCGGTATCGGGGTCGCAATCGGCATTGCAGCGCGGCGCCAAGATACCGCTGTGTCCTGGAACCGGACAATCACCGCCTGCCTTGTTCGATACCGACCCCGGTAAAAAGCACTATGCGATTTGCCATGGCAACCTGTCGCCCCGGAGAACGCATTTTTCTGCGACTGTCAAAAGGCTCCGACACCCTGTAAAACCTTCCGACACATGCCGGTCGCCGGCTGCTGAACTGCATCGGCACCGAACCGCTCATTCAGGCTCCGGCGCGCCGACCAGAATGGCACATGCTTTGAATGTCCGGAAATGTCGCACAACGCCGTGCAGGCGCACCCGACGGGGCGGCGCCGCAACTCCCAACTCAGCGTACCGCATCGATGACCGCTGTTTCTCACACAGGGGGGGATATGAAGAAAGATGCCAAGGCCAGATCCTGCAGGAAACGCGTATGCTTCCGCCTTGTCGAAGCGGAAGCCGAATCGGTCGCCGTGGCCGGCGATTTCAACCAATGGGATCTGAACCGCCACGCGCTGAAAAAGAAGTCCGGGGGTACCTGGGAGAAAATCGTTTTTCTCGATCCCGGTTCTTATGAGTATAAATTCTTCGTCGACGGTCAATGGCGTATGGACCCCGCGAACCGCAGCGAATGCCTGAACCGGTACGGCACGCGCAACAATGTGCTGGTCGTGCCCGGGGCGTGATCGCTGCACTGCGCCGGCATCCGTTCCCCGTGCGTCGGACGCTGCGGACGCAGGCAACGCCGGTTTCAGGCGGAAGGAAAGCAGCGGCCCAGCAGGTCGCGGGTTCGCGCGTTGACCGCCAGATCGTCCAGCTCATCCGCGGCAACCCAGCGCGCGGCCACGGCATCGTCGCCCGGCCGAAGCTCGCCGCCCAGGTATTCGGCCGCAAGGTCGACGATCACATAGTGAAAACGGACCGTGCCGCGGTCGTCCCGTTCGATGATGTCGAAAGTGTAGACCGGTTCGCGCGCCCGGATGGTGATCCCGGTCTCTTCCAGAACTTCGCGCTCCGCGGCCTGCTGCAGGGTTTCGCCCAGTTCGACGCTCCCGCCCGGAATGGCCCATTCGTGAAGGGCGGGAGGGCGGCCGCGCTGCACCAGCAGCACGCGGTCCACCTTGAAAACCAGGGCGCCCACGGCCACGCGCGGGCGATCCGGAAAAAGGTTGGAAGGCATGTTCACAGATCGTCCACTTCTCCGGCGGCCGCCCGGATGATCCTCAAAAAATTGTCCACCAGATAAGGATTGAACGCCGTGCCGCTTTCGTCCACCAGGATCCGGACGATGCTTTCGTCCGGCCGGGGATCCTTGTACGCCCGGCGGCTGCGCATGGCATCGTATACATCGCTGACCGCAATCATCTGACTGACGATGTGCGGACGAAAGCCGGCGTTCATTTCCGGATATCCGCCGCCGTCATAGCGGATGTGGTGTTCCAGGGCGGCGATAAAGGCCAGCTTGGGCAGCCCTTCCATGCGCAGGATGTAGCGCGCACCGCGGACCGTGTGATGGCGCATCAGGACCCACTCGGCCTCGGTCAGTTTGCCGGGCTTGTTGAGGATCTCGTCGGGAACGAACATCTTGCCGGCATCGTGCATGGCGGCGGCGATGCCGATGTCGTAGAGCGCCTTGCCTTCGATGCCCAGCACCTCGGCCTGGGTCATGGTCAGAATGCACACGTTGACTGCATGGGTGAATGTATATTCATCCGAGCTTTTCAGGGAAGACAGCAGCTCCAGCGGGTTGATGTTGTACATCATCCCCTGGATCAGGCCCTGCACGACGCGGTCCAGGCCCTGCAGGGGAAGTTCCTGCATCTCTTTGACCTGTTCGAACAGGGCCCGCATCTCCTCCAGCGGCTGATCGGTCAGCACGCCCAGCATGCCCAGGTTGCGCTGGATTTCGGGGGTCATCGGCGCCCACTGGCAGATCCTGTCCGGGAGGCGAAGCTTCCCTAGTTGAATGGCCGGGCTGCTGTGCAGGGACGTGTGATCGGCGGCCGCAAGGTCGGCAACCAGCCGCGCCAGCTCTTCGTACGTTAGGGCGGCGCCGAAGGAGATCCGTTCGACGGCATTGGCGCGCAGCATCCGGGCGAACTGCTTCAGATGCGGCGTTCTTGAAGTCAGCGTGCGGTTGTCCACTACAACGGCGCTGCCGACGATCAGGTAGGTGATTTCCGGGCGGGCGGAAAGGATCTGCCGCAGCGCCTGGAACGCGCGTTCCAGGTAGCGCCCCACCTGCGGGTGGGCTGAGCTGTAAAGGCGGCAGTTCATCACGGCGGCATTCAGGTACGCCGCCACCTGCAGGAACTCGCGGGATGGCCGGACCGGTGTGTTCAAATGGCCCCCCGATCCTGGGTTTCGCCCTGCGGCCGCCGCAGCAGCCGGCGGCAAATCTCCTGGATGACTTCGTCCTTGTGTTTGAGCCCGTACCGGATCAATTCGTTCGCCGCCTGAGAGGGATAACCGCCCAGGCTTTCAAAGAGGGTGCGTTTGAGCTCGATCAACAGCTTGCCGGAGAACATGCCGCGCCGGCGGGCCAATTTTCTCAGGACCGCAAGGCTGCCGGGATCGCCGATGCGTCCCAAGGCCCGCAGTGCGGCCGCGCGCCGCGGGTATTCAATCGCCACCGATCCGCGCCGCCGGACCATGGCGGTCAACGAGGGGATCAGCTCCTTGACGCGGAAGCGGCCGGCCATTTCCACGGCGCGTTCGGTGGCGGGGGACCACTCGGCATTGACCAACTCGCGCAGACGCAGCAATCCCCAGGGATTGCGGTGTCGAACCAATGTCGAAAGGGCTTCCATGCGCACGCGCCCTTCGGCATGCTCCAGAAGGGGCCGCACCGCATCGGCGTCCGCGGGCGCGCCGAATCGGCCGATGACCTTGAGCAGCAGCACCAGACGCTCCGGACGCTTGGCGTTCAGGCGCTTCAATGCCTCGGCGGCCGCCTGAGCGCCGAATGGCTCCAGCAGGCCGAATTTGAATTTCAGGTCCGCCGCGGATTCGTTGCCGTGCAGCGATTCGACGATTTCCGCTGCGGCCGGTTCGCCCAGCTCGCGGATCAGCTTCAGAAGATCGGGATCGGATGCGCCGCCATTTTCACTCGCCGACAATAGTTCGGCGATGAAGTCAGGATCCAGGAAGCGCTCCAGCACCAGGCCGCTGACTTTGCGCTTGTCCGCATCGGCCTGGGTCCTGTGCTCGGCACGCACGAAGGCCAGGATATCGCCGAGGCAGTCGAAGGCCCCGGAATGCACCAGATCGCTCAGCATCAGCGTCAACTGACGCGCCCAGTCGCGGTAGCCGCCCTGATCGCCGCTCAGCGTCATGAGCCGCATCAAGGCGTATCCGGTGTGCCGGTCGATCGCGCCTGCCGTGAGATCGGTCTCGATTTCGCGGGCCAGCACCTCGACGGCCGGACGTGCATGCTGGGTTCCGCCCACTCCCTTGAGCAGCCGGTCGTATTCGTCCTCCACATAGGTTTCATAGGCTTCGCGGCTCATCAGGGTGCGCACGCTGGTCGATGAAAGCCGTTTGTCGCCGGGCTCGGCGGCGCCGGGCGCCTCCTGCGAAGGTCCCATTTTGCGTATGAACGCCACCAGCGAAGGCGAAATCGCTTTCCCGTCCGCCCTGGCGTGCCGCACCATCTGCAACGTCAATTCACGACCCATCGCCGTCATCAGTCGCTGCGTGGATACGGCGGTCTCCTGCGCCGCACATTGATCGAAGGCCACGGAAAGAAAAGTCTGGCGTAGATCGGGCGTCAGCTCCTGAAGCATCTGGCTGAAATGGGCGCGTCCGCCGTGCGCCGCCGCCGGTTGCCCCGATACGTCGTCGAACCGTCCCTCGGCGATCAGGGTTTCGAAGCAGCGCACCGCCCTGCCGGCGTCCAGGGCGCGCCGGTTGATCAGCCCGGCGATGCACACGGGATCCGATTTCGCCTCCGCCGCCAGGGAGGTATCGGCGCCGGCCAGAACCGCGGTCACGAACGTCCGCCACCACGCCCCGGCTTCAACCTCGGGCGTTTTGCGGATTTCATCCTCCTGCGTGGCCTGCAGCACGCTGTAGTCCACGAGACGCGCCTGAATGTGCATCAGACCGTTCTGCGCGATAAGCGGAGCCAGTCCGCCGGCGTCCAACGTTTGTTGCGGATCGAGGGCCAGCAGTTGAAGGAATGCAAGCAGTTCCCGCCCCTCGAGGCCCCGGGTAAAGGTGAGCGCGACGATCTCGAACGTGCGCAACACCTCGGCAATCTCCTGGAACAGCGGACTCCCGGGGTCGAGGCGCATGCCGGAGACCATCACCCCCCCTTCCATGATGATCAGGGTCACATGGCGCAGGTCGGCCAGCAGGGCTTCCATGCGCTCCATGGCGCGGTGGACGGTGCGCTGAACCTGTTCATGCGTTTCCGGATAGATCTGGATGCTTTTGCGGGCGATATTGAGGTCGGCCAGCGCTTCCCCCACCCGCCGGATCAATTCGGCGTCCAGTGATGCGGAAGGTTCGGAGGCTGTCGGTTGCGGACCACTCATCGGGAATCCTGACCAATTCAAATGCGCGTCGATTCAAGCGAGATCAAAAGGCAGGAGATGGCAGGCAGCGTACCACACGCCGCCGAAGGCTGCAAGCCGCTGCGCATGGTGCGTGTGCGTGCCTGGGCTATCTACTCCCCGGCCGAGGGATGCCGGGGGACGGCGCCTGAAATCTCGTACGTCTTTCCATTGGTCACAATGCGCACCGCGCCGTAAAGGTCGGTGCGCCAGACGCCGCATTGCATGCGCTCGAGGCGCTCCAGCACCTGAGGATGGGGAAAACCGAATCGGTTCTCCCAGCCGACCGGGATGACCGCCTCGCGGGGCCGTACGGCATCGAGGAAAAGCGGGCTGCTCGACGAGCGGCTGCCATGGTGTGGTACGATCAGGATCGTGCTGTGCAGGCGTTCGGGTGCATGGCGCCTCACGATCTCGGCCTCGGCGGCACGCCCGATATCTCCCGCGAACAGGAATCCGGTCCGCCCCCAGGTCGCTCGCAGCACCAGCGAATTGTTGTTCGCATCGCGCCATTTCTCGTCCTCGCGGCGGGCTGCAAAATCGCGTGGCGGATTGAACACGGCGAAGCGCACGCCGTGCCGTTCGCTCTCGAACGGCAGCTCGTTGAAATTCGGATGCACGATGCCCTTGCGCCGAATCGCCTCCTGGAACCGGCGGCAGGCGGCCGACGCGCACGACTCCTGATTGCTCCACACCTCGCCCACCGCAAAGTGCTCCAGGATATAAAGCAGCCCGTTGATGTGATCGCTGTTGGCATGCGTCAGGACCACCAGGTCCACGCGCCGGATCTTCCGGCGCCACAAATATGGCGCCACGATGTACTTCCCCACGTCGAAGGCGGCATTGTCGGCGAATCCGCCGCCATCCACCAGCACCGTATAGCCGCCGGGCAGCTGCAGCAGGTTGGCGCTGCCCTGGCCCACATCGATTGCCTGGACGGTCAGGTGCCGCCCGTCGAAGCGCCGCTGGATCCAGTAGCCGGCATCCAGCACGGCCGCGGTCAGCAGGACCGCCAGGCCGGCGCTGCGCAGCCGTCGCCGCCGCCAGTTGAAAACCAGGGCCATGAAGCCGGCCCACAAGGCGATTTCGAACAGCGTCGGAGTGACCGTCTTGACCGCCGCGGGCGGCCAGGCGGCGACTTTGCGGATCACGAACAGCAAGGCTTCGAGCGTCAGGGCCGCCGCCTGCCAGCACAGGCCGGCCAGCATATCGCTGAGCGGCGACAGCAGGACGCCCAGCAAACCGGCCGGCAGCACGATCCCGCCGACCACGGGGACCGCGAAAAGGTTGGCGGCCGGTCCGGCCAGCGGCGCCTGGTTGAAGTAGAACATGACCAGCGGCAGTGTGCCCGTCGTGGCCAGCAGGGAAACCCACAGCAGCGTCAGGAAGTACTTGCGCGCGCGGACGCGCCGGGATTCACCGGCCTGCGCGGCGGCGGGCCGGTACAGGTGCATCCCGCCCATGATGGACGCCACCGCTGCGAAGGAGAGTTGAAACGAGGGTCCCAGCACCACCGGCGGCGCGGCCAGCAGAATGATCAACCCGGCCACGGCCAGCGCATTGGCCCAGTCGTGGCGGCGGCTGACCCAATAGGTCATCAGGAACGCGCTGCTCATCAGCAGCGCGCGTTGCGTGGCCGGCGACAACCCGGCAAGGTGCGCATAGCCCAGCACGGCCGCGAACGCGAACCCGGCGGCGCCCTTGCGGACCCAGCCACGGCGCCGCAGCGGCGGCAGCCAGGCCAGGGACCAGGCCGCGGGGCCGAAGACCGCGGCGGCCACCATGCCCACGTGCAGGCCCGAAATCGCCAGCAGATGCGCCAGCCCGCTGCGATTGAAGGCTTCACGCAGATCGGGCGAAAGGGATCCGCGCGCGCCGACGATCAGTGCCCCGAGAACGGCGGCCGCATCCGGCGAATGCTCCGCCAGTGCGGCTTCCATCTTCTGCAGGACCCGGTCTCGAAAACGGTCTTCCGGACTACCGTATTCGCCCCGCCCGGCGGCCGAGATCCGGATGCGCTCGCCGGCCGTGTAGGTCCGCACCCGTATATCGTCGAAGGCCATGAACCGGACATAGTCGAACCCGCCCGGGTTGTTGAAATTGCGGATCGGCTTGAGCGTTCCGGCGAAGGCCGCCGAATCGCCCCGCTGCAGATCGGGCAGCCTTCCGCCCACGGTCACCCGGATGTTGCCGCGCACGGAGATCTCCCGGTCGCCGCGCTGCAGCCGTTCGGCCGCGAGACTGAACACCAGGCGATGCGGCTGCACCTGCGGCCGCTCGCGGATCGTACCGTAGATCGTCCACTGCGCATCGTCCGCAAAGCGGCTGACATGATTTTCGGAAAGACGTGCCGCCAGCCAGGGTTGGGGCAGAAGATAGCCGACCCCGGCGCAGAAAAGCAGCGGTATGACCGCCCCCGGGCGCCCGGCCAGAACGTTCACCAGAACGATTGCGGCGCAGATCAGCGCCGCGCAGGCAACCGGCCAGATGCGGCCGGCATACAGGGACCCGAGCCCGATGCCGGCCAGCAAGGCAAGCGTGACCGGTATCAACGGTCTGAAGATAATGGTCGGATCGCTCGCGGACATGCCGAGGCCCCCATCCGGGTGTGCTGTATCCGAACGAAAATGCATGGCGATCGAGTCCGGGATCGAGCAGTGCGATCCGCTCCGCACCGCTCCGGTTGATCGGCGGATGAAGAAGCGAGCGTGAATCGATCCCGAGGCGGGAAGTAGAACTGCCTTTACTTGAGCCCGATTTCCCAGTTCCAGCGGCCCGGTCGTTTTTTGATCCGGACGCTTTTGGGAAGCGGCTCCTCCAGGTGCACGAAAAGACGGAAGCCGGCCTTGACCAGAATGTCCTGAGCCGATTTCAAGTCGATGGTCCAGTTGGGGAAGACCCAGTAGAGATTGTCGTAGCGGCGCGCCCCTCCCTCTTCGCCCTTCTGGCTGACAAAAGGCTGGTCAATCTTGAATCCTTCGGCCAGGGCGCGCGAGACGCAGAACGGCCAGTTTCCGGAGATTACGATGCCCAGCGGCAGCACGCTTTTCTGGGCCAGCATCTCCAGGTCGGGACGGCCCAACTCGGGGCTGACGATCACCCCCTTGCCGCCGATCTGCCTGAAGGCCCGCACCGCCAGCGGATTGGCGATATTGCAGAAAGGGCCGGCCCAGAGATTGAGATCTTCCTCGCGGTCGAAAAAGGCCGTCTGCCAGGGAGCGTTGAGCACAAAGCGGCGGGCACCTTTGCGCAGCAGGTGCCGCACGGCCTGCTGCCAGAGCGAGGCTTCGGCAGGCCAGATCACCGGCGGCAGCCACCACCAGGCGTGCGAGAGGGTGGCGGCGGCGACTTTCTCCAGCGCCTGGGGGCTCAGCCACAAACCCTGGCTGCTGTGCGGCAGGCGCTGCGCGGGACGGCGCTGCACGTGCATGCGCTGTACTTCGGGCCGGCGGGGGGTGGCCGGCGGCAGGCGCAGGCTGAAGGATGAGGTTTCGTTCAGAACCGCTTCGGGCGCGAGCGCTTTTTCCAGCCGCCGGATCTTCTCTGCGAGCGCCGCTTCGCGGCGATCGATCAGGAAAACCGGTGTTCCCTTGGGCGCCAACGCTTTGCCGCGCCCGGGAAGCTGAAACTTGCCCTGCTTGGGCAGGGCCCGGTTCAAGACCAGCGTCTGGTGCCAGTCATCGTCTTCATACCCCACGCGCAGCTTGTCTTCGGGCAGGAGATCGAAGCGCGGTTCCAGATAGGCGCTTTCGCGGCCCCCGCGCACCGAGCCCACCAGCAGCCCCGATCCCGAAGGCTTCCCGGTCTCGATCGGATTCTGCGGCCGCTGGGGCAGAAAGAAGTAGTGCGTCCCCGGACGCCCCAGCGCCTGCTCCAGCATGGCCAGCGCGCTCTTTTTGATCTGTGCATCCTGTCCTTCGTCGCGCAGCATCTGGTAGGCGGTCACCGTGTAGTAGACGTAATGCGGCCCTTTTTTGCGGCCCTCGATCTTCCAGGCCCGGATCTGCGGCACGCTGGCCAGCGTCTTGACCAGCACGTCGAGGCTGAAATCCTGACAGGCGAAATAGCGCTTGGCATCGCCCTCCTGGGTGTAGCGCCGGCGGCAGGGCTGCACGCAGCGGCCGCGCAGGCCGCTCTTGCCCCCCAGATAGCTGCTCCAGTAACAGCGCCCCGAAACCCCGTAGCACAACGCCCCATGCACGAATATTTCCAGACCCAGGCCCTGCGGACAAGCCGCCGCCATCTGCTTGACCTCGTCCACATCCAGTTCGCGCGGCAGCACCACGCGCTGAATATCGAAGTCCCGCGTCAGCGGGGCCAACGCCTGCGGCAGGGTCACATTGGCCAGTGTGGAAAAGTGCAGCTCGCCCTTGAAGCCGGCCTGGCGGGCCAGGGCGGCGACGCCCAAATCCTGCACGATCAGCGCATCGGGGGCGACATGGCGGGCGATCAACTCCAGACGGCCGCCCAGCGGCGCCAGTTCGTCGGGCCGGATCAGCGTATTGACGGTCAGATAGAGCTTGACCTTGCGCTGCCGCGCCAGGTCGGCCAGGGCGGCCATTTCCGGCAGCGTGAAATTCTTGGCCGCCATGCGCGCCGAAAACGACTTCAAGCCGCAATACACCGCGTCCGCGCCGGCGGCAAGCGCCGCCAGGAAAGAATCGCGATTGCCGGCCGGGGCCAGAATCTCCGGCTTGGGCCCGATGAAGTCGCCCGGTTTGCGCCTCACGATCTGATTGGACATGCCATCCTCGTTCGGTTGTAAATCTCGTTTAGTATATCCCCATCGTCTCACCGTCAAGGTAATAGGGGACGCCCTTTGTATTTTTACATTTATACTGCTCCACTGGCCTCCGTATGCCGTTCTTGTCAAAGATCTTAATGCTTTGAACCACCACCCGTTTGACGGGCACAGTGCGCTCATGGGGCGCATGCCGAACGATCGGCCGACCATCGATCGGGTGCTTTCATTCTTCGGCAGGACTTCAGACCGGCACGCGGCAATTATCAACAATATGTCGCCAAAGGAATCGCAGGGGGCGAAAGCCCGAACTCGTCGGCGCCGGCCTGATCTGCAGCGCCGGCCGGTGGGCGAGGGTGAAGATGCTGCGCGAAGGCGGCATCCTTCAGAAAAGCGACGAACGCATTTTAGGCGATGGTGAATTTGTCCGAGGCGTATTGTCGGGTGCCCAGGAAGCACCCGCATCCAGGTATGCTTATGCAGCTATGGACAAATACAGGCGGCATCGCATTTTTGGTCAAGGCCGAGAGAGGTATCGTTCAGCCGGGTTTCTAATCCCAAGCGACAGGAGCACTACCATGACGACCAACATATGCCCCCTGTGCAAGCAGGAGATCGTTTACCATCCGACGATCAATAGGGAAAGCCGCTGCAATGTCTGCGACCGCGAGGTCGCTTTGAAGGAGGAGCGTCGGTTCGAAGAAAACAAAGAAAAATCACCGGATGATTTCTGAAGGCCCGGGCCTGAATCGCGGTTGTTCACGAAACCCCTGCCGTCCGGCAGGGGTTTTCATTTCCTGAACGATGCATCGCCGGCGCCGGACCTTCAGGCCTGCCGAACGATCTCGAACCGAGGTCGCGGCGGGCACGGGGTGGGGTCGGAATAAAATCGAATTCACCCGATCTGAAACGGCCGCGCCGCCGGATTTCAGCCGCCGAACCGCATCCGCGGATAAAGACAATGCGGGCGCCGATTGGGGCGTTCGGCCTAGTTGGCCTGGCCCCGCAAGGACTCCAGGAGCGCCGCGCTCGCCAGACCGTCGGGCTGCAGGCCGTTTGCACGCTGATACGCTTCGATCGCGGCGCGTGTTTTGCTGCCGGGCACGCCGTCCGCCGCACCGGGCTGATACCCCAAATCCTTGAGGCGTTGCTGAATTTCGCGTATCAATCCCTTCCCGCCCTTTTCGGCGACCTGCCGTCCGGGCGCCTTGAGGCTGTTCCGATAGGACTGCAGGCCCGCTTCGGTCATGAATCCTTTCTGGACCGGGATCCCCTGGGCAGCGGCCATCCTGAACCAGCGCAGGGCCTCGGCTTCGCTCTGCGGAACCCCGGTCCCGCCGGCGTACATCAGGCCGAGCATGTGCATGGCGGCGCCGTGCTCGCCCTCGGCCGCACGCATGAAATGTTTTGCAGCCGCCGCCGGGTTGCTGCGCAAGGAGACCATGCCCATCAAGTAATTGGCCGGCGGATAACCGTTGCCCGCCGACTGCCGCATCCAGGCGAGATATTGTTCCGGGTCGCGTTTGACCCCCTCGCCGGCAAGATACATGTTGGCCAGCATAAACTGACTGTGCTTCCCCCCGGCCTCGGCGGCCTTGCGATACGCGCTCAAGGCTTCGGCGTAGTTTTTGGCGGCGTACGCGGCGTCGCCTTTTTGCTCGGCATTGCCGGTCTTCATGGCGACCATGGTATCCGCCAGGCCCGACTTGACCGCCTGTCCGGTGTTGGTGCAGGCGGCTGCGGACAACAAGAAAATCAAGGTGAACGTATAAAAACAGCGATAGGTCATGTTCGACTCCCGTGGAAAGATTCTCCGCAAATAAGCTCGCCCCGCTGCCGCGGGATTCATTTTCCGCCGCCGCCCCCGCCTCCGGAGTTATGCACAAGAAACCCGCTGCCGTTGCCGGCGACGACGTAAAAGTTATGACTGTCCGCCACCTGCATGTTGTGCACACGCAGGTCGACCCTCTGGAACTCGATGCGCTCGACTTCCACCATGCGGCCGTCGACGTGGATCACGTCGCCTTTCTGCAGGTCGCGCACGGCCTTCCACCCGTTTCCGCTCAGAACGCGTTCGCCCGCGGTGGTCATCAAGGCGCCGTTGATGGTGTAAAGATGGTTGGCTTCGGCCGTGTACACCGCGACCACTGTTTTGCCGACCTGCCTGCCGTATCCGATGTCGTAGGCCATTATCTTTTCGCCGGCCCGGATGCGCGCGATGGGCCTGGACGAACCGTCCTCCATTTTGACGAGCGTTTCCGGAGCGAAACAGCCCGAAGAGATGGAACGCATCTTGTCCCGCTCCGCTTCGGCCCGGGACAGTTCCCGGCTGAGCTTCTGGATCTCCTTCTCGGCCGCCGTCGCCTGCTGATTGGCGGTTTCCGCCGCTTCCTCGTTGGTCGGCTGGCCGTCCAGCTTCACCCAGCCGGCGCTTTTCTGGTGCTGCACCTCGTTGATCACCGCGATATGGCGCTGCTCGGTCTGGAATTTCTGCAGGTCCAGGATTTTGCGCCTCAGGTCGGCGATGTTCTTGTCGACTTCGGCGGTCGATTGCGGCGGCGGCTCCGGCGCCGCGGCGTTCTGGGAAGTGACCGCTCCGCCGCTGGTCAGGCACCCGATCAGCGTAGCCGAAAGCGCGATCCCGAGCAGCATGAGCAGGACGGCTGCCGGCGCAAAGCGAACGTATTTCATCTGAAGGCCTCCTTTTAATTGGTTCCGAAATCCTGTTCCCGAGAGCTGGTGCAACCACTGCACTACGATGCGGACCCGTTCGGGTGTGGTTGCATACATATCGGCCGCCTTGGGCCGGCCTAAAGTGGGAATCGGCAGAATTCGCAACGGCGCGCGACGGGTCGACGGCGGTTTTAGAACACCTCTCCGACCGGCCCGCCCTTGCTGAATTTAAACAGTTTGTTATATTGGTCCTGTTAAAAACATCCAGCCTGCGGCGAAGCTCACGCGCCGAGCCGCCCGCCTGCGAAAGGAAACGCTATGAAACTGGCCGTCAGCGGCAAAGGAGGCGTGGGCAAAACCACCTTCGCCGCCCTGTTGATCCGCAATCTCAGTGATTCCGGCAAAAAGGTCCTGGCCATCGACGCCGACCCGGATGCCAACCTGGCGGCTGCCCTGGGAATCGATCATGCCGACCGCATCACCCCGATCGCCGAAATGAAAGAAATGATCTTCGAACGCACCGGCGCGAAACCCGGTTCGATCGGCGGTTTTTTCAAACTCAATCCCAAGGTGGACGATCTGCCCGACACGCTGTCGGTGCGGAAGGACAATATCAAGCTGATGCGCCTGGGCAGCGTCAAGAAGGGCGGCGGCGGCTGCTTGTGCCCGGAGAGCACGCTGCTCAAGGCACTGGTGATGCACATCGTACTGGGCCGCGACGAGGTGGTGGTGATGGACATGGAGGCCGGCATCGAGCACCTGGGGCGCGCCACGGCCAAAGCCGTGGACCGGCTGATCGTGGTAGTGGAGCCGGGGCGGCGCAGCATCGATACGGCCGAACACATCCGGCGCCTGGCCTCCGAAATCAAGCTGACCCGGATCAGCGTGGTGGGCAACAAGATCCGCTCGCCCCAGGACGAGGCCTTCCTGCGCAAGCACCTGGCCGATTTCGACATTCTCGGTTTTCTGCCCTACTCCGACGCCCTGATCGAAGCCGACCTGGCCGGGCAGTCGCCGTACGATGTCCACTCGCCGGCCCGGGAGCGGGTGCGCGACATGCTCGCGACGTTCTGATGTCCGAACACCGCCGCTTCAGACCCCGCGCGCCCTTTCGCGAAGGGCGCAGCGCGGCGCGGGGGCCGCGCCGGCCGATCATCCGCCCGGGGGCGGACGCCAAGCTGAAGAAGATCTTTACACGCATCGGCATCCCCGAAGCGGCGCCCTTCGTTCCGGACCGCTTTCAGCGGGAAGCCCTCGCGGTGGTGGAACACAGCGACTGTATGGTGACGGCGCCGACCGGCGCGGGCAAGACCTGGATCGCCGTGCAGGCCATCGAACGCATCTTTAAAGGGGGCGGGCGGGCCTGGTATGCCTCGCCGCTCAAGGCGCTGAGCAATGCCAAGCTGATCGAATTCTCGGCCCATTTCGGCGCCGCCAACGTGGGCATCCTGACCGGCGACCGCAAGGAGAACGCCGAGGCGCCGATCATCGTCGGCACCACCGAAATTCTGCGCAACCAGCTTTACGACGCCATGCACCGCGGCGAAACCCTGTCCGCCGATTTCGTGGTGTTGGACGAGGCCCATTACCTGGGTGACGAGGACCGCGGGGTGGTGTGGGAGGAGACCATCATCTACCTGCCGCAGCGCATCCCCCTGCTGCTGCTTTCGGCCACGATCGGCAACGACGACCAGATCGCCGCCTGGCTGACCGCGGTGCGCGGCAAGCCATGCCGGGTGGTGCGCGAAACCCGGCGGCCGGTGCCGCTTTATCCGATCTTCCTGCATCCCGGCGGCACGCTGCTGCCCCTGTTCGTCTCCGGCGGCGGGGGCAAGGCGCGGCTCTACCAGAAAGTGAACGACTATCTCACCGCGCGGCGTGCGCCGGAACTGGCGCCGCCGGGTAAACTGCCGCCCTTCGGCGAGATTCTGGCCGTACTGCGCAAATACCATTTACTTCCTGCGATTTTCTTCCTGAAGTCGCGCAACGACTGCGATTACGCCCTGCAGCTGTGCCTGGAAAACCGCATCCAGAACCCGGCGCAGGCCGAAGCGCTGAGCCGCCGCATCACCGAACTCACCGAACGCTTCCCGCATGTGCGGCGTCACCGGCAGCGCTGGCTCCTGGAGCACATGGCCGTGGGCTCGCACCATAGCGGGCAGCTGCCGGCCTGGAAGCAGGTGCTTGAATTTCTGATGAGCGAGGGGCTGCTGGACGCCATTTTCGCCACTTCGACAGTCGCCGCGGGCGTCGACTTCCCGGCCCGCACCGTGGCCTTCCTCAATTCGGACCGCTTCAACGGCCGCGAATTCGTGCCGCTGGACACCACCGAACTGCTGCAGATGACCGGCCGCGCCGGCCGCCGCGGCAAGGACAACATCGGCTTCGCCCTCGTGGTGCCGGGCAAATTCATGGATGTGCGCGGCGTGGCGAAACTCTTCAGCGCCCCGCCCGCGCCGGTGCACAGCCAGATCCGCATCAACTTCTCCATGGTGCTCAACCTGCTGCTCTCGCACACCCCCGATGAAATCGAAACCCTACTGGGCCGATCGCTGGCCGCCTTTCAGCAGCAGGGCGAGCGGCTGGGCGGCGCGGGCGCCGCGCAAAGCCACCTGTGGCACGATTTCGAGCGCCATCTGAAATTCCTGCAGCTGACCGGCTTCGTGGACGCGCAGGACCGCCTGACCGAGGACGGACTGTGGGCCTCGCAATTGCGCATCGATCAGCCCCTGCTGGTCGCCGAGGGGCTGCGCCGCGGCATCTTCCCGGAAACGGAACCGGCGCTTCTGGCCGGTCTGATGGCCGGATTCGTCAACGACCGCGAATCCGACGAGCATCTGGACAAGAAGGCGCTCCCCGCCGCGCTGCTCAAGACCGTGGGCCGGGTGGTCCACGAACTGCGCGGCTTCGCCAAGTTCATGCAGTCGCGCGCCTTCACGGTTCGGCCGCTGTTCTTCAAGCCGATCGCCGCAGTGTGGGCCTGGGCCGACGGCCAGCCCTGGGACAAGGTGGTCCGCAATTCGATGATGGCCGAGGGCGACCTGGCCATGCTGGTGCTGCGCACCGCCGACAACCTGCGCCACCTGGCGGCGCTGCAGCCGGTCTTCCCGGCCATGGCGGCCAATGCCCGGCGCGCCATCGATCGGATCCTGCGCGATCCGGTGATTCCGGAGTACGAAGTATTCGCCGGCCCGCAGGGCGATCACAACGGGAGTTGACTGCTCCGACATTCACCGAACACTGGACGTGATCATGCAAAGCGCCTCAGGATTGCAACGCCTGCTCAACGCCGCCCGTTACTCCTGGAAGGGGCTCAAGGCCGCCTTCGGCAGCCAGGCCTCGTTCCGCCAGGAAGTGGCAGCCCTTTTGATCCTGATTCCCTGTGCCTTCTGGCTGGGTACCGATGCGGCCCGGCGCGCGCTGCTGATCTTCAGCGCCCTGCTGATTCCGCTGGCCGAACTGGTCAACTCGGCCATCGAAGCAATCGTGGACCGCATCGGACCGGAAGAACATGCGCTGTCCGGGCAGGCCAAGGACATCGGTTCGGCGGCCGTTCTGGTGGCGCTTATCGCGGCCGCACTGGTGTGGGGCCTCGTGGCCTGGGAACGCTTCACATGAAGACCGCGCGGCGCTTTCTGTTCCTGGAGCCATTCTGCGGCGGCTCGCATCGCGACTTCGCCGAGGGGTTGCGGGCGCATTCGCGCCACACCATCGAGCTTTGCGGAATGCCCGCGCGCTTCTGGAAATGGCGCATGCGCGGGGCGGCGCTCTATTTGGCCGGGCGCATCGATTTCCGGGCGCGCTATGACGGCCTGATCGTTTCCAGCCTGATGAACCTCGCCGATCTCAAAGCCCTGTGGAAAGGACCCTGCCCTCCGGCACTGCTCTACTTCCATGAGAACCAGCTCTGCTACCCGCTTGCGCCCGGGGAAACCACGGACTACCAGTATGGCTTCACCAACATCGCCAGTGCGCTGGCGGCCGCACGCGTGCTGTTCAACTCGGACTACCACCGCGCCGCTTTCCTTGCCGCCCTGCCCGGCTTCATCCGCATGATGCCCGACTGCCGGCCGTCCGGAGTCGCCGCAGCCATCGCCGCCAAATCGCAGGTGGCCTATCCGGGGTGCCACTTCGATGCCTCGGCCGATTTGCCCGCGCCCGCGGCCGATCCGCCCCTGGTCGTCTGGAACCATCGCTGGGAGCACGACAAAAATCCGGAATCCTTCTTCCAGGCGCTGGCGGCCGTGCAGCGGCGCGGCATACGCTTCCGGGTGGCCCTTCTGGGTGAGCGTTATACGAATGTACCGCGGGTTTTCACCACCGCGCCCGATCTCCTGGGCGAGCGCCTGGTCCAGTTCGGCCGCATCGCCGGCCGTGACGCCTATTACCGGCTGCTTGGGCAGGGCGCCGTGGTGGTCAGCACCGCGCTGCAGGAGAATTTCGGGATTTCCATCGTGGAGGCGGTCCGCCACGGCTGCCTGCCGCTGCTGCCGGCCCGCCTCAGCTACCCCGAACTCGTGCCGCAGGAGATGTGGACCGATTTTCTCTATGCCGACCAGGCCGACCTCGAAGCCAAGCTGGCCCGCCTGCTCGAAGATGTCCGCGCATTCGAGGCGCAGCGCCGGGAACTGGCCGCGGCCATGGCCCGCTTCGCCTGGCCCAATGCGGTCGGCCGGTTCGATGAGGCCCTGGAGCATTTGGGGCAGGAGGATTTTCGTCCCTGCTGAGATCAGCCTGAAAACGAAGCCCTGGCGGATTGAAGGCTGCGGGCAGGTTCCACCGCAGATGGTATCCTGCGGGTTTGCGCACGGGCGACCGCGTGCAGATGTGACATACCGAACCCGATGTAAAGCTGCATGAGATTGCCCCTGACCGGCTTTCTCATTGACTTGGAGCGCCGATTGTCCATATTCAGTGCCGGACCGCACCCCATCGTCCCTAAAAAAGGAGTCATTTGCCATGCTGACCTTCAGTTCCCCGGCGCTGGACCGAACGCCCGCCGAAATGCTGGCCGTGCCGACCGGCCAGGACGCCGACCTGCATGCGGACCCGCTGCTGCGGGCCGTGGTCGCCGCCGCCCGCGAATTGGAAGAATTCACCGGCGAGAAGGATCAAAAGGTCCTCCTCTACGATCCGCCCGGAACCCGGGTGCGCCGCTGCCTGGTGGCGGGGCTGGGACCGAAGGCCAAGATCGACGCGGAGGCCCTGCGTGTATTTGCCGCGCTGGCGGTCAAGACGGCCATGCAGGCGAAACGCAAGCGGCTGCTGCTGGCGGTGCCTGCCCGCGAAGAAGTTTCCGTGGACGGCAGGGCCGTCGTCAAGGCGCTCCTGGAGGGCGCGTTCCTGAGCAATCACGCCTTCGAGAAATACAAAGCCGAACCGAAAGCGAAGACGCTCGACGAGATCGCCCTGCTGCTGCCGCCGGCCGAGGCCAGGGCGCACAAGGGGTTGATCGAGGAGGTGCGCGCGGTCTGCGCAGCGACCCTGCAGGCCCGGGAGTGGGTCAACATTCCGCCCAATGAAAAGCCGCCGCTGCAGTTTGCCGGGATGGTCAGGGCGGCCGCCGCCGGAGCGCGCCTCAAGGTGACGGTGCTGAACGAAGCCCAGCTGCGGCAGCGCAAGTTCGGCGCGCTCGCCGCCGTGGCCGCCGGCAGCGCCAATCCACCCTGCCTGGTGGAACTCGTTTATACACCGCCCAAACCGGCGGGGACGATCGTGCTGGTGGGCAAGGGGGTGACCTTTGACACCGGCGGCATCAACCTGAAACCGGGCGCCAGCCTCGAAGCCATGAAATGCGACATGGCGGGCGCCGCCGCCGTGGCCGCCGCCGTCACGGCCCTAGCGCGCCTCAAGGCGAACCGCCGGATCGTGGGCGTTCTGCCGCTGGTGGAAAACATGCTCTCCGGGCGGGCTACCCGGCCGAGCGACATCGTGGTCGGTTACAACGGCAAAAGCATTGAAATCGGCAACACCGACGCCGAGGGCCGCCTCATTCTGGCCGATGCCATGGCCTATGCGCGCAAGAAGTACAAACCGGACGTGATGGTCGATGTGGCCACCCTGACCGGCGCCTGCGTGGTGGCCCTGGGCGACCGCGTGGCCGGCCTTTTCTGCGCCGACGACGACCTGGCCGAGGGCCTGCTGGCCGCCGGCCGGGCGACCCAGGAACGCTGCTGGCGTATGCCGCTGCCCGACGACTACCGGGAATTTCTAAAAAGCGACCTGGCCGACATCGGCAACATGCCCAGCACGCGCAACGGTGCGGCGATCACGGCGGCCCTGTTCCTATCCGAATTCGCGGGCGAGGGCCCCTGGGCGCACATCGACATCGCCGGGCCGGCCTATCTCAAGAAAAGTGCCGAGTACGGGGCGCCGGGCGGCACGGGCTTCGGCGTGCGGCTGCTGTGCGAATGGATCCTGCGAATGCCGTAGTCGCGTTCTCAGGGGTCTTGCGCCTCGATATTCGCGAACTGCTTCTCCAGCATGATGTTGAGGATGGTGCGATCGGTGGCGATCATGCCTTCGGTGGTGAGCGTGCCGATGTTGCGCATGGTGCCCTCGGGCGTACCGCAGGCGATGCCGTCGGTAGCCTTGACGGCGACCCCCGACA
This sequence comes from Pseudomonadota bacterium, assembly GCA_023435265.1. Classification (GTDB taxonomy): domain Bacteria; phylum Desulfobacterota; class Desulfobacteria; order Desulfobacterales; family Desulfosarcinaceae; genus UBA2230. The sequence goes on along the minus strand of JAEYRZ010000180.1, from coordinate 71,640 downwards.
GGGCGAAGAGGGCGGCCTGCACGGCCGTGCCGCCCGCAGTGGCCAGTTTCAGGGCGCAGCTCGATTTGGCGCCGTCGCAGATCACGCCGGCCAGATCCACGATCAGGTTGGTGATGGCGCCGGCGATGTTCCGGATGTCTCCGCCCATCAGGTAGGCGATGCCGGCCGCGGCGCCCGCGCCCGCGGCCACGCTGCATCCGCAAACGGCCGACAGTCGCCCGGTGTAGGCTTTGATGTATCCGGTCAGGATGTGACTCAGGGCGATGGCCTGCAGTACAGTGGTGTGCTCCGCGGTGACGAACTCCTTGACCGCCACGATCGGCAGGATCGCGGTCAGCCCGTGATTGCCGCTGCCGGCCGAACTCATGGCCGCCATCTTGACGCCGGCCATGCGGGCGTCGGCGCCCGCGGAGGTGAGAATGCGCGCGGCGCTCATCATATCCCGCTGCAGCAGGCGCTGACGCACCAGGCGCTGCAGGGCCTTGCCCACCCCCATGCCGCAGCCGTGCTTCAGGCCGTACTCGGCCAGGGCCAGGTTGCAGTCGATCCCCTCCTGAATGAACGCCAGATCGGATGGGTCGAGTTGATCGAGGAGCGAAAGCAGCTGCGCCAGCGATAGCCGTTTGAGCCAGGTCTCCAGATCGGCAAGGCTGCGCTGAGGACTGCCGGGCAGCGTTGCGCCGGCCAGCAGCGGATGCCCGCTCAGGACCCGGCCGTCCAGGGTCAGCTCGCAAATGTTGTCGTGCAGGTTGCGGATGACCGCTTCCGCCGTGTGCCCCCCGCCGCTCACGGCGGCCTTCACGAAGAGACCTTTGCGCTCGGCGAGCAGGTGCACGCGCACCTTGCCGGAACGCAGGAATTGGCGGGCAGCCGCAGCGGCCTCGGCATCCACAGGATCGAGCACCTCCAGCCTGCGCTGCGCGTCGCCGACCATGGCCCCCAGTGCGGCGGCGGTGTCCAGCCCGCACAGGCCGTCCGTCCCGGGGATGGCCACGGCCATGCCGTTTTTATAGATATTGGGATCGACCCATATGCTGACGGCTTCGACCGCTTCCTGCGGGATCAGTGCGCGGGCGGCGGCCGCCGCCAGGGCGATGGCCACCGGTTCGGTGCAGCCCAGGGCCGGGGCGACTTCCATCTGCAGAATGTCCTTGACCGTGAAATCCATCGCTCCTCCTTTGAAGGTTTTAAAGGACTTTACCTGAAACAAATGCGCAGAGGCAATGTTTAACAGGCTGTCAAGTCGCTTGCCGGGGAATCTCAATTCCCGTAGAATCGGTTTGCAGAACGATCGGTTGCGGACCTGGTCCGCCCGACCGGCTTCCGCGGTCACAAGGAGGGTTGATGAACGCGATACGGCTCGTCGTATGCTGCTGCGCCATGCTCGCCGCCTGCTGTCCGCCGACTTCCAGACATCCGCTCGGCGGGCCCAATGCGGCCGAATTCGACGAGCGCCTGTTGGGGAACTGGGAGGCGGTGCCGCCCTCGGACGAGCGACTTTTCTTTCACCTGGGCCGGGGCGAAAACCGGCAGATCCATATCGTGGCCGTAGAACACCGCGCGGACGGCCGGATCAACCATGCCGTTTTCGCGGTCACGGCGGTCCGCATTGCCGAACGCACCTTCATCAATCTGGACTTGAGCCGGCTCGAAAAGGAAATATCTCTTGGAAACACCGGGTTCATCATCCTGCAGTATGACCTGCCCGACCCGGATGCATTGGTGTTGCGGCACATGAACATCGAAACGCTGGCGGCCGCCGTGACGGCCAAAACGCTCGACGGCCGAGTGACCTACAACCCGAATCCGGCCGTCCCGCCCGGCGGCGCGGCCGAAACGAGGCGCGAGGTCGAATGTGTCCGGATCACCGACAACTCGGCCAACCTGACGCAGTTCATCCGCCAATCGAATGTCAAAGCGCTGTTCACGAACGAGGTCCGGCTGAAACGCATCCAATAGCGGCTGCCGTGTCGATTCGGTTGCGCCGGGTTCCCGCTGCCGCGCCCTACTGTCGACTGAAATCCCGCCCCATGCCGCGCCTGTTCTGCAGGCCTCCCGATTCGTGCAAAACCGACTCCCTCTTCATAATTCGGCAATTGACACGCTTTCCGGCCGGCGGCTATAGTCAAGAATCGACCTTCGACCGGTCCGCGCCGGTCCCCGCGAGGGAGAACAGGGGGTGCCGCCCACGCCAATGCCCTCCCCGACGAAAATAAAGTCAATCGTCTGCACGCTCGACCTGGCCTCTTCGGCGTCAAGAGAGATAACCGCATGGTCGGTCGCCGCCACGCGCCTGCTGGGCGCCGATCTGTGCCTTTTTCATGCCATCGCGCCGCGCGGCGATCCGCTGCATCCGACCGCCGAATTCGAATACGGCGGCGGTTTGCAGACCCGCAGGGAAGCCCGGTTGGCGCAACTGAATCAGCTGATGCAGGAGGCGGAACACCCCTTTTGCGCCGAGGTCGTAACCGGAGAACCGGCCGAAGCGCTTCAAAGATTGTGCCGCAGCCGGCCGGTGGACCTGGTCGTGGCCGGCAGCCAGAGCATCAGGGGTTTTAAGCGGCTGCTGATGGGCACGGTGGTCGAACGCCTGGCCCACATGACGCTCTGTCCGCTCCTGTTCCTGCGCCCGAAACGGCTGCACCCGGCGGCGATCGCGCAAATCGGGATCTGCTGCGACTTTTCCGAAGGCGACGCGCGTCTGATCGGCTACGGTCAGGAACTGGCCCGTGCATTCCGGTCCCGAATCCACTTATTGCATGCAATGGAAGCGGCCGTGGACGATTCGCTCGTCGATTCCACCCAGGGGCCTTATCAGGAGGTCCAGCAGTTACTGCAGAAACGCATCGAGCAGAAACTCCTGGATCGTGAGAAGGCGATGCCGGCGCCGGCCGCTGCGGTCGGCGCCCGTGCCGTGCCCGGTTCGATCTTCGGATTGTTGGATGTCGCGGCCGATTTACAGATCGATCTGCTGGTGGTCGGGGTGCGGCGCCACAGCCTGGTCGACAAGCTGGTGGTGGGTTCCAGCACCGATGCCGCCTTGCGCCGGGCGCGCTGCCACGTGCTGACCGTGCCGCTTCAGGCGCGCACCCGACCCGCACCCTCGAACGGAGGCCCTGAGCCTGCTCCGGACCTACGCCGGCGGAGAAAGGATCGTGCAGGGTGAGTTCGACGAGCCCGACGGCGGAATGCGGCGGCCCCAGCGGCGTGGTTCAGGACGCGTTTTTCCTGGCGCACCGCAGCGAGGTACAGCATCTGGAAAGCCCGGAGCGCCTGGCGGCCGTCTATTCCCTGCTGCAGGACCGAGACTGGACCGGGCTGGTCCCGGTTGCGGCGCGCCCGGCACGCCCGGAGGACCTTCGGCTGGTTCATTCGGCGGAATACGTCGAATATGTCGCGGCCACGGCCAGGCACCCGTTCTCGCAGCTGTCGGGCGACACCTACGCCTGCGCCGAAACGTTCGCCGTGGCGAGCCTGTCGGCCGGGGCTGTGCTTGCGGCGGTCGATGCGGTCGATGCCGGCCGGGTGCGCAACGCCTTCGTGCTGGCGCGTCCGCCCGGGCACCACGCCGAAGCGGCCCGCGCCGGCGGATTCTGCATTTTCAACAATGTGGCCCTGGGCGCCCGCTACGCACGCAGGGTGCTGGGATATCGCAAGGTACTGATCATCGACTGGGACCTGCATCACGGCAACGGGATTCAGCACATTTTCGAAGAAGACCCGAGCGTACTGTACATTTCCACCCACCAGTACCCGCTCTATCCGGGCACCGGACATTTTCTGGAGGTGGGCCGCGGCAGAGGCGAGGGATTCACGATCAATATCCCCCTGAAGGGTGGCTGGGGCGATGCCGACTTCGCCTTTCTGTACGAGCAGGTGATTTCGCCAGTGGCCGAGTCGTTCGAACCCGACCTGGTCCTGGTTGCCGCCGGCTTCGACATTCACCTCAAAGATCCGGTGGGCAAGATGAAGGTCACGGCGGCCGGCTTTGCCGCTTTGGCCCGCGTAATCATGCAGATGGCCGCGGCCTGCTGCCGGGAACGCCTGGTGCTGGTGCTGGAAGGCGGGTACCATCAGGTGAGCACGGCCGAATCGGTAAACGCCGTCATCGATGAACTTTGTGAAAGAACCCGCATCGATGTGGGTCAATCGATCGAAGGGGCCGAATTCAGGCGGATCATGCCGCTTCTCGGGCGCTGCCGCGAGGTCTTCGGCCCGTTCTGGCCGTGCCTGGCCCGACTCGGCACGCCCGGCCGAGGCGGCTGACGCCGGTTTCGTGAGAAGCCGGCCGCACGGCGAAACCGGCGATTATCACGGACGCCGCCAGCGCCGGCCTTTGGAGGTCCTATGAACAAGATCAGCATCATGCAGGCTTCCGTGCGCAAATGGGAGCGCATCATCGCCGGAAAGGGCAGCGACGGCGGCATCCTGGATTGCCCTCCCTGCCGCCTGTTTTACATGCTGGTCTGCGTGGGGTGCCCGATTGCGGCGTACAGCGGCAAAAAATTCTGCAAAGGCACCCCCTATGGCGCCTGGTACCACCACCAGATGGAGGCTCACGGCTACATGTTCCGCAAAGTATACTGCCCTCAATGCCGCGAATTGGCAGTCGCCATGCGCGATTATATGCAGGCCATCGTGCAGCACCTGACGGATGAGCGGGATCGGAGGGCGCGGACCAGGGCTGCTTCCCGGAACTCCGCCGGTCGGCCGGATCCCGGCAGCCGGACGTAAATGCAGCTCTCGGCATACATCCACATCGTATACGCCACACTTGCCGCTGCCGCCGGATACGGCTATTTCCGCGACAAGGGCAACACCGTGGCCGAAGCCGGCGCCTATGGGTTGATGGCCATGCTGATGCTGCATTCCTGGACATCGCAGACGGCGCTCATCGTCGGCTGGCAGCGTTTCCATCATTTCGGCCTGGCCCTGATCGGCATTCCAGCGGCCTGGATCATCGGCGTCCATATGGGCGCCCTGAAATCACTCCTGCATGCGGTGCGGCGCTTTGCGGGCCGGAACTGGTTGCCGTGCGGTGCCCTGGCGGGCATCTGGGTGACCCTGGCGGCTCTGAACGTGTCGCGTATGGGCCTGTTTCGGGCGGCGGGCGCAGCGGGGGGCCATTCCGTGCTGGCGGCGGGAGGCGGGAGTATTTTCGCCAAGGCGTGCAGCGCAGGCGCTCCGGCCCTGGCGGTGCTCAATCACCTGGTCATCGCGGCACCGTTCCAGCCGGCCGCGGCCGTCATCATCGCCAATTTGAGCGCATGGCTGGTCATCGCCCTGGGTACTTACGCACTGGCGCGGCGCTATACCTGGCCGGCTACGGCGGCCACGGTGGCCTTGCTGGTGGTCTGCATTCCACGGGTGCTTCAGCAGAGTACGGCCTCGAACAGCGAGCTGCTGCCGGCGGCGGCCGTATTGCTGTCGCTGCTGGCCATGTACCGCGGGATCGAACAACCTCAAGCGCATGATCTTGTCATGCTGCCGGCGGCCGTGGCGTTCTCGGTCTCGGGTGGCAGGCTCTGCTATCTGATGCCGGCGGTGCTGGCCGGGTTGAGTCTGACGGTGCTGCGCCGGCGCCATCCGGCCCGGCACTGGCCCAGGGCGTTGACTGCCCATCGGGGGGCGGTGCTGGCAGCACTGGGCGCAGTATTGATTTTCAGCCAGGTCGGCAACGTGACCTTGAATCTGGCCAACGGCAAATCCTGGATCGGGACGCCTCCCCTGGAAGAAGTCGCATTCAACATGGACGGCATCGGCGGGGCGCTGGCCAATGCGGGGCGCTACCTGTTCCAGGCCGTTCATTTCCCCGAGGGCGTCGATCGCATCTGGAATCACGTCCTGGGTTTCAGCCCGCGCGGGTCGATCGAAGCGGTTTATCGGAATACGCTGGGCGCCCTGTTCGGCGGCCGGGGGGCGGCTGCGCCGTTCCTGCTGTCGTGGGCGGCCCGGGATCCATGGGGCTGGTTCGGTCCGGCCGGCTTTTTCCTGATCCTGCCCGCACTCGCCTATGCGCTCCGGAGGGCGCCGCGGCGTTTGAAAAGCACGGCTGCGGCCATGGCCGCCTATTTCCTGGCCATCGCCTTGATTCTGGCCTGGCGGCCCCAGAACGTTCGTCTGATGACCATTTTTTTCGTGGGCAGTGGCTTCATCGTCGCTTTTTTCCTCCCGCCCTGGCGCATCAGCCGCCGCGGCCGCCTTGCGCTGCAACTGTTCAGCATGGCCGTGGCCGCCGATACCTTGATGTACCTTTAGCAGGCCGTTGGCGGTCCCGCTTGCTCACCAGCCCCGGGTGTTCATGATCTTCTTGAGCTTCTCCTCGATCTGCTGCTCGGCGATCACCAGGCGCCGCGCCTGGGCGTTCTTGATCTTGGCGGTCAGTTCGGCCAGGTCGGCGGGCTTTTCGACAAAATCCATGGCCCCCAGTTTCATGGCGGCAATGCCCTTTTCCACGGTGGCGTGGCCGGTCAACAAGATGACCTGCAGTTCCGGACGCTTGCGCTTGATTGCCTTGAGGGTTTCCAATCCGTCGATCGCCGGCATCTGCAGGTCCAGGATAATGGCATCGAAGGTTTCCGTTTCCACCCGTTTCAAAGCCTCGAGGGCCGAATCGGCGGTGGTGACCTCCATGCCCCGGGCGCTCATGCGTTCGGCCATGACCGTCAAAAACTCTTCTTCATCATCCACCAAAAGGATTTTTTCAGCCATATGCATTCTCCTTAGCAATGCTCGCGATGCGGCTGTTTTCAGGCGCCGCCGAGCGTAATGGTGATCTGCCCCATCGCCGGGTCGACGTGATAGACCGCCCCCAGGTGCCGGAGCGGGTCGGCCTCTGCCTGCCCGAAGCACGCCGGTAGCCGGGACAAGCCCGGCAGCGGCGCCAAGGTGACGGTACCGCCGCCGGCGGGGGACTTGGCGACGCCGACGGTCAGTTCCTGCCCCGGCCCCGCGGCCGGCAAAACGTTGTGCAGCACACTGCCGAGGCCGCTGAGCAGGATGAACGGCGCGGTACGCAGCGGGACCGGAGCGGGCGCCGGACGCCGGACGAGGCTGACCCGCTGCATTGCGGCGGGACGATGCGTCAGGGCCACCAGAAGGTCGACAATGGCGTTCAGGTCGACGCTTTTTTCGAGTTCATCCACGCTGTGCGCAAATGTGTTCAGATTGCGGATGATGCCGTCGGCGCGCCGGGTCTGATCTTCGATGCGCGAAATGACCGTGCGCACGCGGGCGCCGTCGACCTTCTGGCCCTTGGCCATGATTTGCATATAATCGTCCAGCAGTCCCGCATTTTCTTTGATGATCGCCAACGCATTCTTCAACTCGTGGGTCACCGAGGCGGTGGTGAGCCCGAAGAACTGCAGCCCGGCCAGTGCGACAGGATCGAACGGCATCGTCATATTCCCCTCCCCGCTTCCGGCAGCAGTTCATGCATCCGATCGACCAGCACCTGGATGTCGACGGGCTTCACCAGATAACATGTCTCGCCGGCCTGGCAGGCTACTTTTTCATAATCTTCCTTCGAGCCGTAGCCGGTCAGGAAAATAAACTGCATGCGCGGCTGGATGGAATTCAGGCGCGCTTTGAGCTCCAGTCCGCCGATCTTGGGCATTTTCATGTCGAGCACGGCCAGGTCGTACGATCGGGAGTCGGCCAGCTGCAGCGCCGCCTCCGCGCTGGTCGTCCATTCGGCCTCGACGCCGCGCAGCTGCAACCGTTCGGCCAGCGCGGAAACCAGTTCCATCTCGTCATCGACTAACAGTACACGCATTCTCGGCCTCTTTTTCCTGCGGCTCGGCGGCCAGGGGCAGAAAAACGTTGAAACAGGTCCCCAGGCCCGGCTCGCTGGTGACCTGTATATGGCCCCCGATCTCTTTGGTCAGGTTGTAGGTGATCGACAAGCCCAGGCCGGTGCCGCCCTGTCCGGTGCGGGTGGAGAAAAAGGGTTCGAAAATATGCGGCAGGTGTTCCGCCGCGATCCCGCAGCCGTTGTCGCAGATCTGCACCCGCACCTGATCGGCGTTTTCGAGGCCGGCCCGGATTTCGAGCCGGCCGTTATCGCTCATCGCGGCAAACGCATTGTTGATGATGTTCAGGAAGATCTGCTGCAGTTTGCCCCGGTCGCTGTGGATATCGGGGGTATCGGGTTGAACGGTCAGCTGAATCTGGATGTTGCGCAGTTCGGCTTCTTTCTCCAGAAAGCTCAGCACTTCGCGAATGATTTCCTCGAGCCGGATGGTCTCCAGCCTGGCCTCCAGATTGCGTGCGAAGGTCAGAAGGCGCTTGGTGATGCGCCCTGCGCGGGCGACCGAAGCCAGAATGGAATCCACCAGGCCGAAAAGCTTGGCATCGGCGGCGTAGAGCTTTTTGATAGTAAAGAGATCTTTGATCAGGCCTGCTTTTTCATTGATGATCGCCAGCGGATTATTGATTTCGTGGGCCACGCTGGCCGCCATGCGCCCGATGGTGGCCATTTTGCTGGCGTATTCGACCTGATGCAGGGTCATCAGGCGCTTTTCGTCCGAAATGCGAATCCTGCGCACCATGAAGGTGGCCGTACCCAGAATCACGGCCAGGATGACGGTGACGCTGACCGCCAGGAAGATGATCAGGCCCAGCCTGGTGCTCCGCCAGGGCTGCATCAGGAGGGCCTTGTTCTTGACGACCATCAGGATGAACGGCGTCTCCTCGATGAAGCGGTAGCCGATCAGCAGCGCTTCCTCCCGCGCGGTCACTTCCTCGTGGACGATCGTGGTCCCGCGGTATCCGGGAATGGAGAGGCCGATCTTTTCCAGCACCTTGCCGTGCGAGCGTGAATTGGTCTGCAGAATACCGTCACGATTGACGATGAAGGCGTCTCCCGAACCCGCCAGCTCCATATCGGCCAAAAGCTCCTGGAACGCGGCGATCCCGATCGAAGCCCGCAGGATGTGAAAAGCGCTCGCCGGCAGATCCTGGCGGATCGCGATCACCAGGTGCGGCACATTGCGATAGCCGAGGAACACATCGCTGATGTAGACGCCGCGATCGACCACCTGCTGGAACCAGGGTTGGTCGGCGTAATTCTTGTTCTGCAGATTGTAGGGGCCCACGTACGTGTGCTGCCGGCCGGCGGCGTCGATCACGCCCAGGTCCATGAAACCGCCGCCGAAGCTTTTCTGCAGGCCGTCCAGAATCGTGCGCAGGCGTTGCGGATCGTAGAGCGCGGCCGGCGGGTTGTCGCGCACGATGAAGGCCAGGGCAGACCGCCGCTCGGTAAGAAAGAATTCGATGGTGCGGCGCATGTTGGAAACATTGCGCGCGGTGCGCAGCTTGAATTCGGAAACCAGGGCCTGCTCGGTGACATGGTAATCGACCAGGGTGATGAAGATCAGCGGCACCAGCGCCACCACGCCGGTCAGCAGGACCGAGAGTTTCCAGATCCGTCGGTAGTTCAACAGCGGTTCGCCCTGCCCGGTGGACGCCGTCTGCGCGTTTCTGAACGCGGGGATGATTTTATCCAGAAATGGCATTCCCGATTCCGCCTGTAAACCCCGCCCGGCATTACTGAGGCAGATTGCGCCGGGCCCTGATCTTCTCGTTGGCGCGCTGGATGGTCGCACTCAATTCTTCCACATCCACCGGCTTTTGCAAATAGGCAAAAGCCCCCAGCTGCATGCAGATCTGGCGGTCTTTGTCTGTGCCGTGGCCGGTGAGTATGATCACCTCGATGTCCGGCTGGGTGGTTTTGACCCTGCGCAACACTTCGATGCCGTCGATGCCCGGCATTTTCAGGTCGAGGATCATCACGTCCGGCTCCTCCTCGCGGGCCACTTCGAGGGCCGACTCGCCGTCGTACGCCACCGCGGAACCCAGGTCGCGCATCAGCAAGCGTTCGCTGAGCGTTTGCACGAATTCGCGTTCGTCATCCACCAGCAAAATTTTCGAAGGCATATTGAAATCCTGTCGGCGATAGATGTCCGCCTGGTAGAAACCGGGGCCGACCTTGGTCTGGACGCTGCGCACGCCCGGCACCTTGGAGGCCGCCGCTTTGAGTTCATTTTCCAGACGCCCCAGCATGAGCACGTGTTTGTCGATTGTCAGGCTCACCGCGCCGTCCTGCACTGCAACCGAGACCTGGTGGCCTTCACGGACCAGCGCGATCTCGACCTCGGCCGCAAGCTTGAAATCGTCGATCGCCTTGCGCGAACGCGGCGTCCTGCGCAACACCGCCGCGCCGGCGTTTTCGACAATCGCGTTCACGACCGCCGCCGGCTCCATTTTATCCGTAGGCAGAACCATATCGTAAATCCCGGCATCCCACGGATCGTTCGCATTCCAGACATAGTGCATCCATGCGGCGCGGTCTTCGTCCTGCTTGCGGATCAGCTTCACCGCCTCCGGGGCGGTTACCCCCATGGCGCTGCTCGCGGTTTGCGTCCGGGCCTTGAGGTCGGCGATCAGGCACACCTTGAGCACATGGCTGATCGAACGCGGAATCAACTGCCCGGCAAACCCCTCGATGATCAACGCGTCCTGTTCCAGCTCGCGTGCCAGCGCCTGACGCAGATGGGCCACGGCCCGTTCGCGCTCATGTGTGAACTTGTTGAACAAGGAAGGCTGCGCTGAAAAGGCGCGTTCGATCTTGGGTTCGGGAAGGCCCGAGAGGGACCCGGCCATCGCCACGAGATCGGTATCGGTGAGCAGCCTTGCGCCGGTCCGCTGCTGCAGCGCCTTCACCACGGCTTCGACATTACAGAAGGTTCCGTTAAAAATCGAGATAATAGACATGGCAGACTCCCATCGCATTAATTTTCAACCAATCGACAGACGGTCAGCAACGGGCACTCCGGTTCCAGGCTGTCCGCATGCGCCACCGGATGCATCTTCTGAATTGCCCGCTCCATGGTCGGAAAGAGGTTGTCAGGGCCGACTTTCTCCGTCAGATGCGTCCGCTCCAGCACCTGCATGACGGCTTCGTTCACGCCGCTCAGCGAAATGTTCACCCCCGCGCTGCGCACGCGATCGATGAGCAGCGACAACGTCTCTTCCCCCGAGGCGTCGATATCGTTGATGCCGTTGCTCACCAGGATGATGTGCCTGAGTTTCGGTTTGGCGCGCATGAGCTCCATAATCTTGTCCTCGAGATAACTCGAATTGGCAAAGAAGAGCGGACCGTCGAACCGGACCATGGCGATATGCGCGCACTCCTTGAGACCGTGCGTCGTCACGCAGCGCAGGGCGTCGTCATCGGCGCGGGCCAGCGACGCCACCTTGGGCCGCATGCTTTTGTACAGAAAGACGCACAGCGAGAGCGCGACGCCGATCATGATGCCTTTGTCGAGGTGCGGCGCGAAGGCCAGAGTGGCCAGAAAAGAGATGATCGAAATGGCGCCGTCATACCATTTTGCGCGCCAGGCGTGCACGAAACCGGAAACGTTGATCAGGCCGATGACCGCCATCATGATGACCGCGGCCAGCACGGCCTGGGGCAGATGGTAGAGCAGCGGCGTGAAAAAGAGCAGGGCGATGACCACCATCAGGCTGGTGAACACGCTCGACAAGCCGGTGACGGCGCCGGCCTGCAGGTTGACCGCCGAACGGGAGAACGAACCGGAAACCGGATATCCTTTTCCGACCGCGCCCAGGATGTTGGAGAGCCCCTGTCCGATCAGTTCCTGGTTCGGATCCAGGCGCTGGCCGGTTTTGGCGGCCATGGCCTTGGCGATGGAGATCGCCTCCATGAAGCCGAGCAGCGAGATGATGGCCGCAAACGGAAACAGACGCAGCATGACGGCCATGTTGAATTCCGGAATCGAAAGCGTCGGAATCCCCTTGGGGATGCTGCCCACCACCGCGCCGCCGCCCATCATGGTCAGGGCATTTTCATCCAGCCTGGAATTGCCGACCCGCACACGCCAGCGCCGGCCGTCGGTTTCGGTTCCACCGGGCAGCTCGGCTTCAGGATAGAACAGCAGCCCCCCGCCGGGCTGGGGAACGCCTTTGAGCACCACCTGGCGCAACTCCTGCCGGTAATGCTGCTGTTCCTCCTTGGCGCGCTGCAGGTTCAAGCCGATCACCTCCGCATCGTGCTGCGCGTCGAGCACGCCCATGGCGTCATGATGTTCGGCCGCCTGGCTCACTTTTTGATTCACCTGGGTCCGCGCTTCGGCGGTCGCGTTGATGCTCTCGGTGGCCTGATTGAAGCGGGCGATCAAGTCGCGGACGTGCGGCGAAGCGATTGTCTCCGCCGGAAGCTTCCGGTTGTGTTCGAAACCGATCATCCAGGCCACGGTCGTGGTCAGCACGACCGCCACCAGCACGTTCGGAATGCGCGGGGCGAAGGTCTTCAGTGCGTACATCAGGGCAAAAGCGAAAACGCCCATGATCAGGGAGGGCCAATGGGTGAACTGGATCGCCGCCTGCACCACCCGCCAGATGGTTTCGTAGTGGTGGGTCGCCGAATCGACGTATACGCCGAACATCTTGGAAAGCTGGGAAGTGGCGATGATGATGGCCGCGGCGTTGGTAAACCCGTTGACCACCGGATGGGAGAGGAAGTTGACGACCAGCCCGAGCCGCAGAATGCCCAGCAGCAGCTGGAACCCGCCGACCATCAGGGCCAGGAGAATGGCGTAGGCGACATACCCGGAGCTGCCGGCGGTGGCCAGCGGTTCGAGGGAGGCCGCAGTCATCAGCGAGACCACGGCGACCGGGCCGGTGGCCAGCTGGCGGCTCGAGCCGAACAGCGCGGCGATCATGGGCGGCAGAAAAGAGGCATACAGACCATAATAAACCGGCAGACCGGCCAGCTGGGCGTAGGCCATCGACTGGGGGATCAGGACCAGCGCTACCGTCAAACCCGCTACCGCGTCGGCTTTGAATTGTCCGGCGCTGTAGCCTTTGAACCACCTTAAAAACGGAAAGATTTTGGTCAGCATCAAACGCTCCTGGACGGTGGATGGGAATTGTTTTGAAGAATGGTGCGGCAGGCCTGCACCACGTCTTCATACAAAACGCCTGCATCGTAGAGGTTATAGGTGTCGAACCGCACCAGCCCGTCCACCATGCTGAAGACGATCATCGCAAGGCGGCGCGCCGGTCCGGGCCGAATGGAACCATCGGTTTGGCCCCGTCGGATCGCCTGTTCGAAAATATCGAAAAGGCAGTTGTATATCGATTCCAGGTACTGATGACAGGTCGGGTTGATGCGGGCCAGTTCGTAGGCATCGTGCCGGTGCAGCAGCATGAAACGGTCTTCCATTTCAGCCGTGAGGTGCAGATAGAAGGCGATCACGTTGTCCATCATGGCCAAGCCGCTCGCAAACTCGTGATCCTGTTGATAATTGGCGAAGCGGGCGACGATCTCTTCCTTGAATGCGGCCAGGATGGCCAGGAAGAGTTCTTCCTTGTTGTTGTAGTGATAAAAGATGGTGCCCTGGGCCACATGGGTCATTTTGGCCAGCTCGGCCATCGAGGCTTCGCTGTATCCCTTGACGGCCAGCAATTGAGTAGCGGCACGCAGGATTTCGGCCTTCTTGGACATGATCGATCCTTTAACTGAGTGCTCAGTCAGTTTTATGGACCTTCATGTCACTTGTCAATACATTTTTAGCGGGTGCCGGGAGTTCCAATAGGGGGCGGTGGGGGCTCATACAAACGATCGTGATTTGATTTACTCGTAAAAATCGATGGACTCTAAAAAGGGCCGAATGACCACAGAGGACACAGAGAGCACAGAGACAGCATGTTAGAAATACACATAATTCCCTGTGACCTCTGTGATCTAAGAATACTGCTTACGATCTGTCAAAATTCGCTGTCGCACCTTTTTGCGACAGTAATGAGCTTTAGCTTATCTGGAAAGTTCCAGTCTGGTTCGAGGCGCGGTTCAGGTGTGCCAGGTGTCAATAGACAAGACCGGCGCTTGACAACGGCGTTGTTTAAAAGGTGTACCCGATTGTAAAGTGGAAGCGTCCGGGGCTCTCGTCCGACTGGGGGTTCAACTTGTGGCCGTAAATCAGGCCGATGGGTCCGATCGGCGTGATGTAACGCAGCGCCAGCCCGGCCGTCCAGCGGAATTCGTCGTTGCCCAGGGCGCCGGTCTGTGTCTCGCGCAGGCTGCCCGCATCCACGAACGTGCCCATTTCGAAGCCGCGGCCGAGATCGTAACGCGCCTCCAGGCTGCCGTTGAGCGCCAGCCGGCCGCCGACCGGGTCGCCGTCGGCATCGAAACGCAGCATGTTCTCCTCGAATCCGCGCACATCGGCGAAGCCCCCCAGATAGAAAAGCTGGTCCTGAGGAACGATTGAATCCCCCCCGTAGGTAGACAGATATCCGGCCCGAGCCAGTGAGGCCAGCGTCAGGCGCGCGAACGGCGAATAGAAATGGCGCACGTCGAATCGATAGCGCAGGAAGTTGTCGAGCGAATTCTGCAGACCCGTGGAAATGTCCACCGAAAGGCTGGTGTATAAACCTCGGCGCGGTTGGACAAACGAGTCGCGGCTGTCGTAGCGGATGGACGGCGTGGTCACCAGGATGCTGCGCGGATCCAGGGCTTCGTCCGATTCGTCCGTGTCGCCGTTGCGCAGGTACTGTTCGCGGTATTCGTACCGCCAGCCGAGCGAACTCGAAATGCGCGCACCCAGAGCCCGTGATAAGAGCACGCTCCCGCCGCTGATGCGGGTGCCGAACTCCTGATTCAGCAGTTCCTGCTGTTCGGAGAACGTTCCGAGGTCGGCCTTGATGCGCGTGCCCAGCAGGCGGGGATTGGAAATGCCGACGTCCCAGCGGTATCCGATGCCGCTCGCCTCCCCTGCGCTCCACACCTCCTGGTCCTTGCCCCGGAAATTGCGATCGCCCACCCGCGACCGCAGGTAGGGTCCTTTGTCGGTTTGATACCCGGCGCCGATCTCGAAATAATAAGGGTCTTTTTCCTTGACCTCGATCAACATGGGCACATTCGGGGCCTTCTCCTTGAGGCCCATGGTGCGCACCTGAACCGAATCGAAAAGCCCCAGGTTGCGCAGGTTGCGCTGTGCGGCAAGCACGTCGGCCAGGGAAAAACGCTGTCCGGATTCGAAACCCAGTTCGCGCTGCAGGACCGCCGTGCGCGTCTTGAAATTGCCGGCGAAAAACAAGGGACCGACGCGAACCAAAGGCCCTTTTTCGATCTTGAACTGGATCCGCGCCTTCCGGCCGTCTTCGGAAATCGTCACCGCATCGGACACCTGGACATGCGGATAGCCGAGTGGTGAAATCTGCGCGGCCAAGGCATTGACAGCGCTCTGCATCAGGTACGGCCGATACGGGTCGCCGGCCGAAAACGGCACCACGGCCTGCAACTGCTCGATCGAAAGCGGCGTATCCTCCTCGATATCGATCCGCTCGACTACGGTGCGCACGCCTTCCTGAATGTCGACCCGCAGGCTGACCCGCTGCGTCAGGGGATCGATCTGGATCTCGTTCCCGATCCGCGCATCCAGGAAACCATTGCTGAGATAGAGCGACCGAATGGCCTGCAGATCCTCTTCCAGCGCCGCCGCCGCAAAGGCGCCGTCGTCCAGCGTACGCGGGGGTCGGGTCAGCATCTGGCCGCGGATGGCTGCCTCGTCCAGTTCGGTGTTGCCCCGGATGTGCACCGCCTCCACGATATAGCGCGGGCCTTCGTCGATGCGGATGGTAATCCGCCTGTGCCGGGAATCCTCTTGGGCGGAAGCCTCTTCCCAGCGCACGGCGATGTCGGCGAAACCGCTCCGCGTGTAGCGCCTGCGGATGTTGTGCAGGCTGCGCCGCAGGCCGATATTGCCCCGGTTGCCGATCTCGAACAGCGCCAGGTCCTCGCGCAGACGGCGGTCCGGGAAAAATGCATTCCCGGCGAAGGAGATGGTATAAAGCGGGCCCTCACGGATTTCGATCCGCGTGTCGACCTGCTGTGCCGCGGGGTCGCGGGCGATATCGGAAACGATGGATACGTCGGCATAGCCCTCGGCGCGGTAAAAGGCGGTCAGTTCCTTGACCTCCTCGTCGAAATCCTTGGCTATAAACCGGTCCCCGGCGAAAAGTCCCGTCAAGGTGCGCCATCCCAGAATACGCAGGCGCAGCCGCTCGTCGCTGAACGCCCGATTGCCCGCGAAGCGCATCGCGCCATGCCGGTAGTAGACACCTTTTTCGATCGTGACGGTGAGATGGTAGTGTCCGTCCTCGGGGTCCTCGGCCCAGGCGATTTTCGCCCGCGGATCGATATACCCTTCGGACCGATACCGCGCTTCGATCAATTCGGCCTGCCGGGCGACGGCTTCCGGAATGAAAAGATCGCCGGGCGCGACGGTCATGGCATTGGCCACGTCGCGGTCGAAGAGCGGGTAATTGTCCTCTATGGCGATGCTTTTGATTCTTCGGTACGGCGCCAGCCTCAGGGTCAGCCGAACGCCGCCCTCGATTTGCGAAATTTCGCTTTCCACCCGGGCCAGCTTGGCCAGGTCGTTCAGCGCCTCGTCCAGCCGCTCGGCCGAGAGGCGTTCCCCTTCCTGAAATCCGAGCAATGCGCGGGCCAGAGCCGGCCAATGGCCCTCGGGATCAAGTCCCTCGGGATCGGTCTCCGTACGGATATCGATCTGCGCCACCACCGCCGGCAGCAGCCGGTCGGATTGACGGGCTTCGGGTCGGCCCGGCAGCCAGATCAGCGTAAGCAGGATCACAGGCAGCCATTTCAGGAATGCAACCCTTGTCTGCATCTTCGAATATGCCCCCTGGTCCGATCGCAGACGACCCGGCTTCGCTCGCGGGATTCGCCGGGACGCTGTCGGAGTGGTAGCCCAGCATAGTGAAAGCGCGCTCCGGCATCAAGAGATCACGGGAGCCGCTTAGCGGAATTCCAGCCGGAACAGCATCTCGCCGCCGTACTTGCCTTCCGTGTCCTGAAAGCCTTTGGCAAAGATGTTCTCCATGAAGCGATACTCGGAAACGGCTCTCTGAACCCTTTCACCGGCGGCGGTTTCGACCTCGTATTTTATGGTCAGCCTGGGACTGAGCCGTTTGCCCACGGTGACCTGGATGCGGTCCTCGGATTGCCGCGGTTCGCCGCTCTGAGCACCGGTCTCGACTTCCAGGATGTCCACTCCGGTGCGCTGCCGGATGTCTTCGCCCCAGGCCGTGGCGAGCAGCGAACTCAGCATCTGGCCGGTGGACGGCCCGCCCCCGCCCGCCGAAAGTTCTTCGGAGGTGCGTCCGACCAGTATCAGCGACAGGATGTCATTGTCGGAAAGCGGCGGGTCGGAATTGAGGGTGAACGCCAGCTGGGCCGGCGTCCCGCTGACCGAAAGGCCGACATCGTACTTTCCGATGGTGGTTTCGGCGGCGATGTCGAGATTGGGCTCGTTCCGGTATGGATTGACGAAATCGACCACTCCGCGGGTCACGTCAAAGGATTTGCGCCGGTACACGATCTCGCCTTCCACCACTGCGGCGCGGCCGGAAATCAGGGGTGCGGCCAGCGTACCGCCGATTTTGAAATCCGGCGCGATGGTCAGTTGGGCGATATTGTTGTCCACCATGAACGGGTAGCGGTGTGAAAGATCGATGCTCAGGGCGATGCGTCGCATCCATTCCGGTTTTTCGGCCGGCATCGAGGGAAGCTCGGCACGCCGGCGGTCGGCGATCGCGGCCAGCAGATTGAGGCGGAAGTCTTTGTAGTAGACGCCTTCCAGGAGCACCACGTCGCCCGCCAGCCGGGCTTGCTGCGCAGTGCCGGTCAGATCCAGCTCCCCGCTGACCAGGAAATCGGCGGTATCGGGCCAGTACAGCGGCAGCGCCTGGGCACGCAGCGCGAGGCGCCCGCCGACCGGTTGCCAATCCCGAAGTTCGACCCTGCCGTTTAAGGTGAAGCTTCCGGTCTCGATGCGGCCCGCGAGGTTCTCCACGGACAGCGCGTCCGCTCCCAGGCGGATGCTGCCGTTGAGGTCCTGGACCGACTGCAGCAGCTCCGGAATCACAAAACCGGCCTGATCGAACTGAATTTCGGCCTGCCATTCCAGACGCTCGAGCGGGCCGCCGGCCTGGGCCCGCAGCACCACGGCGCCTTCGGCTTCGCCGAGCGATTCGCTGAAAAGCGAGAGCGCCGCAAGGGGCAGGCGTCCTTGTACCCGCGCCGCGAAATCGCGCCGCAAATCGCCGCCGGCCTTCAGCTCCAGATACCCGCGCTGGGCTAAATCGAGCTGCACGGCCGGCACATCGACGACGCCGTCGCGCATACCGATGTGCACCGCCTGGGCGCTCACCAGCGGGGTCTCCTGATAGGTGACGCGGATTTCGGCCAGGTCGAGGCGGCCGTTCAGCGAAAGGGGGGCGCGCATATTGCCCGCGAGGTCCAGGCTGCCGGTCATGCGGCCGCTCAACAGCTTGCCTGCGGCCAGGGTCAAGTAGGGCGTCAGATCGGTGCGCGCGAAATCTGCTTCGATTTCGAAATCGCCGCCTTCCAGATCGACCCGCGATGCCAGATGAAAATTCAGGTCTGCGGAGAGCTCCAGGCGCCGACCGGTCAAACGGGCCTCGGCATGAAAATCATCGAACGCCTGCTCGCGGTATTTCGGTCCGGAAACCGCGGCAACCGCCTCGATCTGCGGCGCCTGAAGCGTTCCGTTGCCCGCGACATGCAGGCGCAGGCGGCCCTGCACCGGTCCGGCGGCCTTTAGAAACCGCAGGTTGCTCAGATCGATGTCGTCGCCGTCCAGCGCCAGTTCAAACCCCTGGTCCCATCCATACGCACCGTGTCCGCGCAGGACCTCGCCGGGAGCCAGGACCGCGACCACCTTCTGCACTTCGATGCGCGCACCGGATAACCGACCCTCGGCCGAAAAGGTGTCGATTTTCTCGAGTTTGAGGTCCAGCGCACCGCCCGAGATGTTGAAACGGCCGCTCAGATCGCCCGGTCGGCCGCGCACTTCGGCATCGACCGCCAGTTTTCCGGAATAACCTTGCGCAATGTCCTGCAGGCGCACCTGGCGCGTCTGCAGCCGGGCATCGATCACCGGATCGGCGTGCCAGGCGCCGTCGGAATCCAGCCACGCCACGCTGCCCGCGAGGCGCAGGTTCGATCGGGCCCGCTCCAGGATGAGTTCGTGAACGGTCAGCCGCCCCGACTGCCATTCGGCCGCTCCCCGCGCATCGAGCGTCATCGGCCCCCAGATCAGGGTGCTTTCGGACAGCCGCAGGTGTGCGCTCGGATCGAACAGGGTTCGGCCGACTTCGAGGAAACCGTTCAGGGCGCCCTGCACCTGGGACAACCCCAAATCGGCGGGTGAAAGGTTGCGCAGCTTCAATGCAGCCGAAATTGGCGGTGAATCGCGCAAGGCGCCTTCGGAATCCAGCAGACCGATATGGCCCGAACCGGTCACGCCGGCCTTGTCCTTCTGAAGATCGAGCCGATCGATGCTCAGCACGCCGTCGGGCGCCAGGCGCATTTCAGCGGCCAGATGCTGTGCCTGCCATTCGGAATAGGTAATATCGTGCGCCTCGATCCTGGCCTGGACCGAGGGCCGCGCGAGGGCGCCGGAGGCCGTCAGGTGAAGCGTGCCGCGCCCGGCGGGCAGCTCGATGCCCAGGCCCGGCCCAAGGTCGCCGAGGCGCTCAAGGGAAAGGTCGGCCCGGGCATCCAACCGGCCCTGCTGGAAATCGAAGCGTCCCACGAGGTCGGCGCGGTTGGGCCCGAGGGCCAGCCGGCTTCGGACGACCGACAGTGTCTGCCCCGCCCACTCCAATTCGGCCGTCAAGGCGCCGTCCAGCGGCGCTCCGCCTTCAACCGCCTTCGCCTTCTGCATGTTCAGCGCGAGCTGCGCCCGGCCGGAGCGGTCGCGAGCGGCCCAGCCCCGCCCCTCGGCCCGCACATCGGCGTTGTAGACCCCCTCCCGCGTCCAGCCGAAAACGGGAATCAAAGCCGGCTGAATCCCTTCGGCCGTCAGGTTCAGCCGGTAGGGCGCAGGCGCTTCTTCGAAGCCTCTCAAGTCGACTTTGAAGACGGGGCGCAGATCGATCTCCCCGCTCGCCGTAGATTCGCCCCAGGGCGCCCGGCTGTACAACCGTTCGATGGCGACGCGTCTTTGGCGCAACCCTGCCTTGACTTCCAGCCGTTCGAACGGCACTGCGGCCACCCGGCCGTCCAGGAGGGTGATCGAAAGGTCGGCATCGGGGTCGAATAGAAGACCGTTCACGGTCAGCCGGCCGGCGGCGCGCCCGCCGAGTTCGATCGATGCGGGCAGCCAGGCGCGCACGCGGGGGAGGTCGACATCGAAATCGAGCGCGCCCCGCAGACGGGGCTGCCGCGCATCCGGCTGGAATTCTCCCGCAAACGCCACTCGGCTCCCGGCTACCGCCGCGGCAAGGCGCAGCGGGTTCTCCGCCTCCGGCTGGAAATCCGCCTCGATCTCCGGTCGGTCGTAACGCCCCGCGCGGTCGGGCCCCTGCCAGGCGATATGATCGGCGGTCAGGCGCAGGCGGCCGGACGTGCGGCCGGGATCGAACCGGCCCCGCAGATCGATGCCTGCGGCCTGCCCGGCCCATTGCCGGGCCGGGCGGTGGTACGCAACGGTCGAATCGCGCACGTTCAAATCCGCGACCACGACCTGCCAGCCGTCACCCTTTTCAGCCCGCGGGGCGGACGGCTGCGCGTCTTTGACCAGTTGGGCCAGCCGCAGGCGGTCGCGTTCATCGAAGGCCAGATCCACGAAGCCCCGCTCCAAAGCGATGTGCTCGAAGTACACGGTTTTGCGCAGAAGCGCAGCGTAGGATATTTCGGCGCTGGCGCGGTCCGCGCGCAACAACAGCCTCCCGTCCGGGCCGCGCAGCTCGAGCGCGCTCAGGCGCAACCGCCCGCCGAACGGAGCGAAACGGTGCGCCGCGGCCGTGATGCTGCCATCGAGTCGTTCGTTGGCATAGGCGAGCATTCTGTCCCGGAAGAAGGCGCTGTTGAGATAAAACCCGGCAAGGGTCAAGGCCCCCAGACCAAGCAGCGTGATCGCCGCAAGCGCAAGCAGAATGATGCGTTTAAGTGAAGACGCCAATGAACTGTTTCAACCTCGGTTTGGGATCGTTCCCTTCAAACTAAGTGCTCTGTGGCATAAATAAAGCGATGCGTTGGTCCTCAGCTTGTTGGTCCTCAGCTTATTGATAACCACAGAGACCACAGAAAGTTTTTTTGTTCTTCTCTGTGTCCTCTGTGGTGAAAACCTCATGTCACTGTATTTGCGCCGCTGTGTTTCAAGCACTTCCCCCGCAGTGACCGCGGCCGGATCGTACACTGCGCCGGACCGGCGCGCAAAACAAAACAGCCGGGCCGCGCACAAGGCGCGCCCGGCTGTCGAGCCACCACAAATTTCTGAAATCAGGCTTCCTTGATCTTCTCAGTCAACTCCGGCATCAATTCGAGAATGTCCTCGACGATGCCCACGTCGGCCACCTGGAAGATGGGCGCCTTGGGATTTTTGTTCACCGCCACGATGAAGGGCGATCCTTTGATCCCCCCCAGGTGCTGAAATGAGCCGCTGATGCCAAGGGCCAGATAGACCTTGGGCTTGACCGTCTTGCCGGAGGTTCCGACCTGCCGCGCCTTTTCCAGCCATTTGGCGTCCACGATCGGCCGCGAGCACGAAACGGTTGCACCCATGGCCTCGGCCAGCTCTTCGGCCAGAGCGATATTCTCCTGTTCTTCGATGCCGCGGCCGACGGAAACCAGCACATCGGCCTTGGTGATATCCACGTCGCCCGCTTCGGCCTGCAGGACCTCCAGGAACGTGCGCTGGACGCTCAGGTCGCCGACCTCACCCGATTTGTCCTGGACCTGCCCGGCGCCGGATGCGGCGCCTTCGGGGGATTGGAAAGCCCCCGGCCGCAGCGTGATCACCATCCCGGCGGCCGCATCGCAGGTCACATGGGTGTGGGCCATGCCCGCAAACTCCTGGCGCACCAGCTTCAGCTTGCTTCCCTCGACGCTTTCGACGGCGACGACATCGGGCACATAGGCGACATCCAGTTTGATCGAAAGGCCGGGGCCCAGGTCCATGCCGAAATGATCATGCGGAAGCAGCACCATCGCACCAGCCGGAAGTACTTTGGCCAGCAGTTTGCGGATGGCTTCGGCATTGGGATAGGCGAGGGCGGCGTTATCGAATTTCCAGACCTGCGGATAGATCTTGGCGGCTGCCTGGCACACGGCCGAAAGCTCCGCGCCGGAACCGGCGATAATCGCGGTCGGCTGCGCTGCGCCCAGTTTGTTCGCGGCCACGGCCAGCTCGGCCGCCGAATCGTCGATCGTTCCACCTTTATGGGTAATGTAGGCAAACATCTGAGCCATTATTTCAGCCCTCCTTTGGCCTTCAAGAGTTCGATCAGCTTGTCGATTTTTTCTTCCATGCTGCCTTCCAGAATTTCGGCGCCCGCACCCAGCTGGGGCACGAAGTAATCCAACCGTTTGACTTTGGCGGCCGCTGCCCCCACGGCGGCGGGATCCACGCCCAGATCGCCGGCGCCGTGCACGGGGATCTCCACCGAGGCCACTTTGCGGATGCCGCGGATGCCCACGTAGCGCGGTTCGTTGATGCCGGTCTGTATCGACAACACGCAGGGCAGCGCGATCGCGTTCAATTCCTGGTTGCCGCCCTCGATTTCGCGCCCCACCTTGAGCTTGCCTTCTTCCACCTCGATGCGGTTGACCAGCGAGGCGTACGGCCAGTCGAGCATGGCCGCCAGCATTCCGCCCACCTGGGCCGCACCGTCATCGGCCTGGGCGCCGGTCAGCACCAGGTCGTACTTTCCTTTCTGGACGGCCGCCTTCAAGACCGCGGCAGTGCCGCGCCCGTCGGAACCGCTGAAGGCCGCGTCGGTCAGCCGGATGCCGCTGTCCGCGCCCATGGCCATTTCGCGCCGCAGCACCTCTTCCGATTCTTCATCGCCGACCGTGACCACGGTGACGGTTCCGCCAACTCGATCGCGGATCTGGATGGCTTCCTCAACTGCGTAATTGTCCCATTCATTGACCGAATAGACCAAATCGTCGCGCTTGATATCGGTTCCGTCGCCTTTGATCTCGATCTCGTTCTCGGCGGTATCCGGAACCCTTTTGATACAGACCAAAATTTCCATTCTTCCCTCCTGATGGCTGTGGTTCGCTCTCGTTGAAAAAAAAGTGCTTACTCCAAATGCGCCGCGACCAGTTCGGCAAGGTCGATTGCCTGCATCTTGCCTTCCAGCCCGGCGACCTTGATGGCATCTTCGATATTGACCAGGCAGAACGGGCACGCCGTGACGATCACTTGGGCCCCCGCCTCGGCCGCCATTTTAACGCGCAGCACGCCCATGCGTTGTTCTTCTTCGGGTTCGTAGAAGAGCATCAGTCCGCCGCCGCCGCAGCAGAAGGAGCGGTCGCGGCTGCGCAGCATCTCCACGCGCCGGACGCCGGGCAGGGCGTCGATCACCTGGCGCGGAGCGTCGTAAATCGCGTTGTGGCGCCCGAGATAACAAGGATCGTGATAAGTATAGACTTTATCGCCATTCTGCGAGGGTTTGAACTTCAACGCCCCGGCCCGGATCCGCCGCGCAATCAACTCGCTGACATGTTCCGCCGGGGGCATGTCCGCGTAGTCGTTCTTCAACGCGTTCAGGGCGTGCGGGTCGGCGGTCACGATGCCGGCGGCCCCGGACTCCTGGATCAATTCGCGGTTGTGCGTCTTCAGGTTCTGAAACAGCATCTCCTCGCCGAAGCG
Organism: Pseudomonadota bacterium; assembly: GCA_023435265.1. GTDB lineage: Bacteria > Desulfobacterota > Desulfobacteria > Desulfobacterales > Desulfosarcinaceae > UBA2230. The sequence continues at coordinate 47,905 of JAEYRZ010000180.1, read as the reverse complement.
GCGTGCTTCATGGCCGCTGTCTTTTTCCTCTTTGCCCAGGATGCCGAAATCGATCCCGCTGCGCTGCAGAATTTTGGCGGTGGCGGCGGCGATTTTCTGCATGCGCTCGTCGAAAGACGTAATGCTGTCGACGAAATAAAGCACCTGGGCGCTCGCTTTACCGTCCAGCACCTTGACTTCGATACCGTCTTCCACGGTCTTGATCCAGTCGGCGCGCTTCTTTTCGAGTTTTCCCCAGGGATTGCCGCGCTTTTCGAGAGCGCTCAGCGGTTTCTGCAAAGATTGCGGCACCAGACCGTCGTCGACCATGCCGCGCCGCAGGTCCACGATTTTATCGATATACTCGATGCCCAGCGGGCACTCCTGTTCGCAGGCGCCGCAGGTCGTACAGGACCAGATTTCATCTTCCGAATAGATGCTGCCGATCAGCGCCTGCTCTTCACCGGCTTCTTTGCGGTTCGGCAGCACCGGGTACCGGCGGTAGGTCAGATCGCGCCCCTTGATCGAGATAAAACGCGGCGAAAGCGGACGACCGGCCGCGTTGGCCGGGCAGTTGTCCGAACAGCGCCCGCAGTCGGCGCAGGAGTAGAAATCGAGGATGTGCTTCCAAGTGAAGTCCTGCAGCTTTTTCACACCGAACGATTCGAGCCCGTCCAGTTGTTCGTCGCCGATGCCGTGGCGCACCGGTTTGACATTGCCGCGCCGCAGGCGCATGAAGAAGACGTTGAACAGCGACGTGACCACGTGGAAGTGTTTGCCCAGCGGCAGGAAGCATAAGAAGGTGAAAAACGTCACTTCGTGGATGAAATAGACGGTCGAATTGAGCCACTGCAGCATATACCCCGATGCATCGAAGAGAAGCTGCGCGGATAACCAGGCCAGGGTCAGCGGCGGCAGGGTCTGGGCGCTCAACCCGGCCCGCCCCTGCGCGACGGCCTGTGTGGCCTCGAACACGCTTTCACTGATCACCAGGGTGCAGATCATGGCCAGTACGAACACCGCTTCACCGGTATGCGCCTTTCCGTATTTGGCGGGCACTTCATAGCGCGCCGGCCGGACGATGCCGCGGCGCACCATGGCGATCGCGGCCACCACGAACACCCACGTGGCGGCATAGGCCCGCAGCACATGGTAGGCGTGGCCGAGGCGGCCGCCGAGCCCGGGCAGCGTGAAATCCGGGATAATGCCCACGAAAACCAGTTCGAGCGACCTCAGCCCCAGGATCAGAAAGCCGGCGAACAGCAGGATGTGCAGCACGCCGGCGAGCATGTAACGCGGATGCCGGTACTGCAGCAGCCACATCTTGACCAGCTGCGCCACCCGTTCGCCAATGCGGTCCCAGCGCACGTCCGGCGCCGCCCGGAGCAGCGGTTTGAGCCGGACGTAGATCATCCAGGCGAAAATGCCGATGCCGACGATCGGGATAAGGGTGTAGACCACGCTGGCGGGAATGGCCAGGAAATAGGTTTCAGCCGGTGAGAACAGCGCATTCTGCATAGGTTAGATGTCCTTGTGTGCGGTACCGTAAGCGTTCGACAGCGTATGCCGGTGGTCGGCGCCCCCGGGGCGCCGCCGTTTTCCTTTGTCAGTGTCGCTCGGCGGGCTTCCGGCGGAACCGCCGATTATTCCTAAAGAAAATGAATGTAAATTCATTTTGGTTATCCAATCCATATTTCCGCGTCAAGAAAAAACCGCGCGATCCGCGGGCGCTTTCGCCATCGCGGTCCATTCCTATAGCATACTTGCCCCCCGGCTTGCACGCGCTTGTACGAAGCGCCGGCATTTCTTCCGCCGGATGCGTGATTCGCCGAATGATGTCTCTTGACAGAACCAATTTCTACAGCCAAGTATAGTAGTCATAGTCCCGCCGAAATTCGCTTTCATTCACATTCATCCGAGGAGGTTCATGTGGCAGCAACAGTTGCTTACGAGGCAAAACCTTGGCTGCGGCACTATCAGCAGGGCGTACCGGAGCATATCGAGTACGATTCCAAAACTCTTCCGGACTTCCTGGACCGCGCCGCAACGCTTTTCCCCGACAAGATGGCCCTCAATTTCCAGGGGTACCAGCTCAGCTATCGGGGGTTGCGTGAAATGAGCGATCGTTTCGCCGCCGTTCTGCATGACTTCGGCATTCGGCGCGGCGATGCGGTGGCGCTGCTGCTGCCCAACGTCATTCCCTGCGTGGCCGCTTACTACGCCATTTTACGCCTGGGCGCCGTGGTCGTGATGAACAACCCGCTTTATTCCGATCGTGAACTGCTGCACCAGTTCAACGATTCGGGTGCCAAGGCTCTGATCACACTGGATCTTTTGGGTAACCGCATGATCGACCTGCGCCCCAAGACCCGCATTCAGCAGATCGTGATCACGAGTATCGGCGATTACCTGCCCTTCCCCAAGAACCTGCTGTTCCCGCTGGTCGCCAAGAAGAAGAAGCTGGCCGCCGACGTGCGGCCGGCCGCCGATGTTTTCCGCTGGAAAAAAGTCCTGACCCGCACGCTGCCCGCCCCTCCACGGGTTTCCCTGGATCATGCGGACGTGGCCCAGTATCAGTATACGGGCGGAACCACCGGCACCAGCAAGGGGGTCATCCTGACCCACGGCAACTTGAGCCGCCAGGTGCAGCAGGTGGCCGCCTGGTTCCCCGGCATGGGCGAAAACCAGATCATGCTCGGCGCCCTCCCCTTTTTTCACGTATTCGGACTGACCACGGCCATGAACCTGGCCATATACTTCTGCTGGGGAGATGTCCTGGTGCCCAAGCCTCAGGCGCCCCAGCTGCTCGAGGCCATCACCAAATACAAACCCACTTTCGCCCCGCTGGTGCCCACCATGTATATCGGAATCCTGCAGCATCCGGACATCGACAAGGTGGACATGACCTCCATCAACGGATGCTTCTCAGGCAGTGCACCGCTGCCTGTGGAGGTGATCAAGGAGTTCGAACGCCGCACCGGGGCCGTGATCGTTGAGGGCTACGGCCTTACCGAAACGTCGCCCGTGACGCATGTCAACCCCTTCGTCGAAGGCAAGCGCAAAGTGGGCAGCATCGGCGTGCCGATCAGCGATACCGTCTGCCGCATCGTCGATCTCGAAACCGGGAAGAACGATGTGCCGGTCGGCCAGCCGGGCGAGCTGCTCATCAAGGGGCCGCAGGTGATGAAAGGCTATTACAACCGCCCCCAGGAAACGGCCCAAACCCTTACCGACGGCTGGCTGCATACCGGCGACATCGCCACCATGGACGATGACGGCTACTTCTTCATCGTCGACCGCAAGAAGGATATGATCATCTCCGGCGGGTACAACATTTACCCCCGGGATATCGAAGAGATTTATTTCGAACACCCCAAGGTCCTGGAAGCGACCGCGATCGGCATTTCCCATCCCACCCGCGGAGAGGCGGTGAAAGTATTCATCGTCCTCAAACCGAACGTTACCGCCACCGCCGAGGAGATGATCTCCTACTGCGAAGGAAAACTGGCCAAGTACAAGTGGCCGACTGAAATCGAATTCCGCTCGGAACTGCCCAAAAGCAATGTGGGCAAGGTCCTCAAGAAAATATTGCGTGAGGAAAAGATTCAGTAGCAGCCGGCATCGCCCACGCTGCCGAGGAGGCATGCCCCTCGGCAGCGCATCAACCGATGTATCCTTTCCGGATTATTTCCCTCCGAAGCTGTCGTCCTCGATCTCTACCGCCGCAGCGCAATTTGCTTTGATGGCATCCATTTTCCCCAAGGTGACGGGCAGCAACGTGCGGATGAAGAATTCAGCGCTCTTGATCTGCCCTTCGTAAAACGCCTGGTCCTTTTTGCCCGCCTTGCCGTCCAGGCGCTCGGCGGCGATGGCCGCCCGCCACAGCAGCATCCAGCCCATGACGACATCGCCGGCGGCATGCATGAACGGATGGGCGTTGGCAAAGGCCGTAAGCACCTGGGGCGACATGGCGGTCGCGCCGATGTGCATGGTGATCTCGGCCAGCCGGTTGAGCGCACCCTCCACCGCCGCTGCGGCCTCCTTCAAACGCTCGATGCCCTTGGCGCGGGCGATCACGGTCTGCACTTCGCTCATCAGATCCATGATCGGGCGCCCCTTGTTCAAGCCCAGTTTACGGCCCAGCAAGTCCATGGCCTGGATTCCGTTGGTGCCCTCGTAAATCATGGTGATGCGGCAATCGCGCACCAACTGCTCCTGCGGATACTCCCGGATGTATCCGTATCCGCCGTAAACCTGCACGCCCAGATTGCACACATCGAAAGCGTGGTCGGTGACATAGCCCTTGCAGATGGGAATGAGGAGGTCGATCATGCCCTGCAGCTTCTGCTTCTGCTTTTCATCATCGGCGACGCTGATCCTGTCGGTGAGCATGCACACATAGTACAGCAGGCTGCGCATGCCTTCCACGTAAGCCTTCATGGTCAGCAGCATGCGCCGCACATCCGGATGCTGAATGATGGGTACCGCGGGCGCATCGGGGGCCATCATCTGGAGTAAATTACGCCCCTGAACGCGCGTCCGCGCGTAATTGAGGGCGTTCAGATAAGATGCGCTCGCGCAGGCCATGCCCTGCAGGCCGACCAGCAGGCGCGCCTCGTTCATCATCAGGAACATCGCCCGCATGCCCTTGTTTTCCTCGCCCAGCAGGTAGCCCCGGCATCCGCCTTTGGCGCCCAGAGTCAGAGAGCAGGTGGCATTGCCGTGAATGCCCATCTTCTCCTCGATGCCGGTGCAGACGACATCATTGAATCCCCCCAGGCTGCCGTCATCGTTGACCCAATATTTGGGCACCAGGAACAGGGAAATCCCCTTGGTGCCCTCTGGAGCGCCTTCGATGCGCGCCAGGACCGGGTGGATGATGTTCTCGGCCAGATCGTGCTCGCCGGCGGAGATGAAAATTTTGTTGCCGGTAATGGTGTATGTGCCGTCCGGATTTTTCACGGCCGAGGTGTTCAAGCGGCCGACGTCCGATCCGGCCTCGGGTTCGGTCAGCAGCATGGTGCCGGTCCACTGGCCGGTGAGCATTTTTTTGAGGAACAGCTTGCGCAGCTTCTCCGAACCGAAGGTTTCGACCAGAAGGGCCGCCCCGTGCGTCAGCCCCGAATACATCATGAACGAATAATTGGCGCCGTTGAAGAAGTCGTTGGCCGCCAGAGCCACGGTCCGCGGCAGGCCTTGCCCGCCGTATTCCGGATCTTCGGGAAGCGCCAGCCACTCGCCTTCAAGGAACAGCTTCCAGGCGCGGTGGAATCCCGGGGGGACATGTACCGACCCGTTTTCGAACCGGCAGCCCTGATGGTCGCCTTCCTGCTGGGTCGGCAGAATTTCCTTGATCGCCAGATTGCGGGCTTCGGAAACCACCATTTCTATTGTCTTGCGGTTGATATCGGCGAACCGGTCGTGCTGGCTCAGCGTGTCCACGCCGAGTTGCTCGAAAAGCACGAAATCGACATCCCGGCGGTCTGCAATGTATTGTGCCATTTTTTTGCTCCTTTGCTTGGATTAACGCCGCAACGGCGATAATCGTTCGTTTCTTATTTTTCCTCGACGCCGATCCCTTTGATGAACAAATCCACCAACGGGTCGGCCATCGAAACCAGATCGTAATCCTGACCGGTGTGAATCCAGGCGTTGATCACTTCATCCACCGCGCCGTTGATCAGTCGCTTGACCAGCCCCATGTACAGGTTGCGCCGGATCGTGCCTTCCTGCTGACCCAGTTCCACCACCTCGGAGATGATGTCCCGGTACATTTTGGACATTTCCTTGATCTGCTCGCGGCCCAGCTGCCCCCGCTGATGTGTTTCGGTTTGATATACAATTGCCATGTGGGGGTCTTTCTGGAACGCCTCCAGATGGGCCCGGATCAGGTTGCGCAGCTTCTGGTCGGCGGTGGGGGCCAGATCGACCGCCTCGCGGAACTGCTCGAATACCTGACGCGTCTTGAATTCATAGAACTGGACCAGGATGTCGTCCTTGTTCTTGAAATAGAGATAAATGGTCCCGTCGGCCACGCCCGCCTCCTTGGCGATCTGGGCCACGGTGGACTGATAAAACCCCTGTTCGGCGAACACCTTGCTGGCGGCTTCCATAATACGTTGGTATTTCTCGGAATTACGTTTCATTGGAGCGCATCGGAGCCTTTCTCAATGACGATGGGGTTACTGAATGAGTATTCATTCAGTTAGCAACCCCGACACACGCTGTCAAGCCAAAATAAAAGATTCCGGAAGTGATTGGATCGCGTCCAAGTCATTAATAATACGAATCCTCGGAATTTTTTTTTGCTCAAGTACCATATACGTGAAGGGCATGGAGGCGGTTTGGCGAAAAATGAATTGATATTCATAAATCCTTTTCGCCGGTCATCAGGGCATTCGCCGGCTTTATCCGGGGGTCGATATCGGTATCGAAAATAAGGCCGCCGGTAATGCCGGTTCCGGAAAGCGGTTTTTTGGCGATGCGTTGTGATTGCGATTGCGACCCCGACCCCTTTTTCTATCAGGCGGATCTCCATGCGATCGCCCTGCGCCGGTCATCCTTTTTAATTGACATCTCCTTAATAATCCGTTTATTTGGAAGCCTTTGAAAAAGCCTGCGGATACATGATGCACCCCGAGCCGCCGCTTCGGCCGGCAGCGGAGTTATCCTGAACGTACGGTCAAAGATCCTCAAGGATTCGACGGATAAGGAAAGGTCAAAAAACATTGGAGGGCTTTTTACATGGCTGAACAGGCAATCAAACTTGGCGGTAAAAAGCAGAGCACCTTCATCGACCATGTTAAGAAACTGCTGCCCGAGGGGGGCAATCTTAACCTGTGTCTGACATGCGGTGCCTGCTCTTCGGGCTGCCCGGCAACCGGTCTGGAGGGGATGGATCCACGCAAATTCCTGCGCATGGCCGCTTTGGGAATGGACGAAGAGATCAAGAAAACGCCCTGGGTCTGGATGTGCAGCATGTGTACCCGCTGCGTCTACGTTTGCCCGATGAAAATCAACATTCCGCAGCTGGTCTTCTACGCACGCCAGACCTGGCCCCGGGATCAACGGCCCAAAGGCATCCTGGGCTCCTGCGACATGGCCCTGCGCAGCGACACCTGCAGCGCCATGGGCGCCACCGAAGAGGATTTCCAGTTCGTGGTCGAGGATGTACTGGCCGAATACCAGGAAGCCCAGCCGGAATTCGCCGAGATGCAGGCGCCGATCAACAAAAAGGGCGCTCAGTTTTTCCTGAATCAGAACTCGCGCGAACCGGTCACCGAGCCGGACGAGATGGTGCCCCTGTGGAAGATTTTGCACCTGGCCGGCGCCGACTGGACCTACGGCACCAAGGGCTGGGCCGCGGAGAACTATTGCCTGTTCCTGGCCGACGACGAGAACTGGAAACATATCGTCGAAACCAAGGTCAAGGCGGTGGAGGACCTTGGCTGTAAGGTCTGGCTCAACACGGAGTGAGGGCACGAACTCTTCGCGGTCCGGTTCGGACTGCAAAAGTTCAACCTGAAATACAACTTCGAGATCAAGAGCATCATTCAATACTACGCCCAGTGGATCCGCGAGGGCAAACTCAAGCCCAGCTCGGAATGGAACCGCGAACGCAAGATCAAGTTCACGGTGCAGGATCCCTGCCAGCTGGTACGCAAAAGCTTCGGCGATCCGGTGGCCGAAGATCTGCGCTACGTAGTGAAGGCGGTGGTGGGCGAGGAAAATTTCATCGACATGCACCCCAACCGCTCGAACAATTTCTGCTGCGGCGGCGGCGGCGGTTACCTGCAGTCGGGCTATACAGACCAGCGGCGCGAATACGGCAGACTCAAGGCCGAACAGATCCTGGCTACGGGTGCGCAATACTGCATCACCCCCTGCCACAACTGCCACGCCCAGGTGCACGATCTGTCCGACATCCGCGACCATGCCTGGCACACCGTCCATCTGTGGACGCTGCTGTGTCTCTCGCTGGGCATCCTGGGCCCCAAAGAGCGCGCCTATCTGGGCGAAGACCTCGCGGACGTGGACGTTTTCCATCCGGAACAGGAATAGCGCTCTCACAGGCTGTTGAAAGCGTTCGATACACCAACCGGCGGCTTCGGCCGCCGGTTTTTTTTTGAGGCAGCCGCGCGTTGCGCCCGGCGCCACGATCAGCGCTCGGCCTTCCTGCAGCTCAGCGTCTCAAACGCCCTGCCGCCTCGGCCACGATCCCGGCGGCACGGTCGATCTCCTCGGCTGTAGTCATGCGGCCGACTGAAAAACGCAGCGTCCCGCGGGCCAGTTCTTCGGGAACGCCCATCGCGGCCAGCACGTGCGAAATCTGGATGGTATCGGAATGGCAGGCCGCGCCGGCGGAGGCGGCCACCTCAAGGCCGATCTCTTCGAGCAAGCGGTCCGCGGCGAGGCCCGCAAAGCCCACGCTGAGCGTGTTGGGCAGCCGCTGTTCGGGGTGGCCGTTGAGCCGCAGACCGTCGATCCGGCCCGCCAGCGCCTCGTGCAGGCGGTCGCGCATGGCGTGCATGTGCTCCATGTTGCGGTCCAGATCGCGGCCCGCCACCTCGCAGGCCTTGCCCAGGCCCACGATCTCCAGGACGTTTTCCGTACCCGCGCGCCAGCCGCGCTCCTGGCCGGCGCCGTGGCAGAATTTTTCAAGCCGGACGCCGTTGCGCACATACAGCGCACCGATGCCTTTGGGTGCATACAGCTTGTGCCCGGCGATCGAAAGCAGATCGACGCCAAGGTCGTCGACGCGCACCGGGATCTTGCCCAGGGACTGGGCGGCGTCGCTGTGCAGCACGATACCATGCCGTCGGGCCAGGGTGGAAACTTCGACGATGGGCAGGATCGTCCCGACTTCGTTGTTGGCGTGCATCAGGGTGATCAGGACGGTGTCCGGGCGGATGGCCCGCTCCACGGCGGCCGGGTCGAGCATGCCCCGGCCGTCCACCGGCAGGAAGGTGGTCTCGAAGCCTTCATCGGCCAGACTGCGGCACACCTCCAACACGGCCGGGTGCTCGAAGGCGCTGGTGATGATATGGCGGCCCTTGTGTTTCAATGCCCGCGCCGTGCCAGCAATGGCGTGGTTGTTGGACTCGGTACCGCCCGAGGTGAAAACGATCTCCCCGGGCGAACATCCCAGAAGACCGGCCACCTGCCGCCGGGCTGCTTCCACCGCCTGCTTGGGGGCGATGCCGTACCAGTGGCTGCTCGACGGATTGCCGAATTCGGTTTCCAGGAACGGCCGCATGGCGGCGATCACTTCCGGATCGTGCGGCGTGGTGCCGTTGTAATCGAGATAAATCGGGCGGATCATGGTCCACCTCCAATCGAAGGGATAGCGAACTCAAAGCGCATATATAACCAGCAGCGCGGACTGTGGCAACGAGTTTGATATGCCAAGCTCGATTGTGGCCGCCCATGATTCGGCGGCGCCGCCGCAGAGATCCGCCCCACTTCGGATGTCATGTCTGCCGAAGCCGATCATCTCTTCAATCCGATAGGTCTCTTTTATTCGAAAGCGGAAGAAGACAGAATCGCAAAAAGTATTTTAGACCACAGAGAGCACAGAGGACACAGAGGAAAAATAATACATCTTAATAGCTTACCTCTGTGTTCTCTGTGTGCTCTGTGGTTATTCCGCCTTTTTTCGAGTCGATCAGGAACGGGCGCGACGATTTACAGACAACGTCCCGGGTACGGAAGACTTTCTCCTTCATTCGGGAAGCGGATGATGTGCGCTGCGCTCCAGAGCGCCACGATCCCAGTCGGCAAGGGTGGCGGCCGCCAGGTAGGAACTCTGCAGGAACTCCAAAAGATCGTGCTCGGGATCATCAGCCGTGCGTACAGCTTCGTAGGGCAGTATAAATTCGCCGAGCCCTTCATGGTAGTAGGCCTTGTCCGGACTTACCGGATGATCCCGGAAGCCCTCCGGCTCCGGATAGGCGTATGCATAAAATGCCGCCTCACCCAATCCCGCGCCCGGCCAAAACCCGGCGCTCGAGACCTCGTGCGAATATGCCTCCTGCATCACCCAGTCGGCACAATTGGGAGCGCCGCCCGGATGTTTGGGCGCAGTCCTTCCCGAGAAGCGGGTGACCGCCAGATCGAAGGCGCCCCAGAACAAATGCACAGGGCTGGCCTTGCCGATAAATCCGGCGCGGAAGTACGTGAATACCCGGTGCACCTGGACCAGGGCCTGCCAAAAACGCTCGACCGCATCGGGATCATACGCAGCCTGCGCTTCATTTTCGTAAAACGGTTGAATAGGATCCGGGATTTCCACGGGCATGGGCCAGATCCGGGAGTGAATACCCAGCTCGCCGAGGGCCTCCATGAGGTGGCGGTAAAAAGCCGCCACAGACACCCCCGACTTGAAAGAAAAGGAACGGCGGCCACCCCCGGAGGTGGCGATTTCGAGCCGATGGGCATCGAGATCGAGCTCGATTTCAAATGCCTTCCGGTCGTACGGCATCAGGGCGGTCGTCAAACCGCGCGCGCTGACATACAGGGGCGCATGCCAGGCGTGATTGATCCAGGGCATCCGGGCCAGCCGGATTTTTCCGACAATCTGAAGCCACAAGTGAAGTGTATGGTACGTTTCCCGGTCACGATCAAAGGATAGTCGCGGCCAGTGTTCATTTCGTGTATTCATGACACCCCCTCTTCCACGTCCGCATTTTGTCCCCCATGGTCTCCGGGGCGCTCGACCACGCACATCAAGGCATGGTCCAGTCGACAGCCTATCCCCGACATCAATGCCTTTGAATAATGAATTTCAGGGTATTTTAAAGGGGCGCCCCGCGATCCGGAGGCATGCTGCCCGCCCAGGGAACGGGCTGCGCGTGAACGCCGCGCAAGCCGCTGCGCCGTCGATCCATTCCAATCGACCTCACGCCCCGCTGCTTCCCGGTTGTTGGAGGACTTGACCCGGGGCGGCAAGTCCGCGGTGCGCCTGCAGCAAATTTACGAGCGGAATGCCCGTAAGATGGCCCAGGATGGTCTGGGTGCGCCGATTGCGGCCGCCGCCCTTCAGGGCGCGCAGGGCCGATGATGGGTGTATCGCCGCCACACAATCCCGATCCCTGCCGCAGCAGGGTAACGAAGTTTAGATTACTACGGGTCGGAATTCATGGTAAAAGAAGATGATGCGGATATTCTGAAATGCTCAAGACCGTTATTGCCTTAGCGAACCGGTGTGCCAGGATATCCGCAAAAAAAGTTACTGCGCTGCGAAGGGAATGACATCGATGGATTGGATCAAAAGAATTTTTGGATGCGGTATCTGCATCTTCACCCTGGGCCTTTATTCTGGGTGCGCCCCACCGTCGGCCGCTGTGGACAGCAGACTATCCGAATATGAGGTGCTGCGCCCCGGCGTTTATGTTGTCTATCGACCGGCGGTGCAGCCGGGAACGACTTTCGATTCAGCCAGGCAGGCACTGGCGGAAATCCTGAACTCGGAATCGAAACCGAGCGTTGTGGATAATTCCCTTCCGGTCCACGTGGTGCGGCACCTTGCCGGCCACTCGATCTCCGCAAAGGCGCTCGAACTGCAGCTCTCGACGGGTACAGTCAGCCTGCCATTCGAAGATCTGGTTCAATATCCGCTGTTGATCGCCATGATCCAGGAAAGTGCGCCCGCCACGCGCTACAATATCTATTTCGAAAATCGCGTCTCGTTCTTTTTTGGCAACGATGACCTCCCCGCCGCAAAACGATTTGCCGACGCCCTTCTGTTCGTGCGGCAAGCGCCGCAACGGGAACAGGAGCGGCAACTCGCCCTTTTCGAACCCATCGCCGCACGCTATCGCGAGTCCAAAATCAAGCCCGGGATGTCCGAGGAGCAAAGAAGGCTTATCGTCCAGGCCAACGCCTTGAGCCAGCAGAAGGATTATGCCAATGCCATCGAGCAGTATCGAAAGGCCATCGCCCTCGATCCCACATCGTACCCCGCCGCGTACTTCAATCTGGCCCTGCTTTCGGCGCAGGAGAACAAACCGCTGGACGCTATTTTCTTTATGAAGCACTACCTGCTGCTCACACCCGAAGCCAAGGATGCCCGCAGCGCTCAGGATAAAATCTATGAGTGGGAATTAATGCTCAAATAACAGGATCGAACCGTGAACCGATGGCCTGAACTGTTCCTGCTGGGGATCTGGCTGGCAACCACCGGCTTCGATCCGTCACCTGTTTGCGCCCAATCCGTTCCAGAGGCATCCAAACCCGTCTGCGCCTTCTGCGGCGCATTACTGCCGAATGGAAGCCATTCCACGAGCTGCCCCTATTCTGCACCCGGGCCCAAGACGGGCGGGCCGAAACACAAGCACAGGTATGGGTCGGGCGATACCGATGCAATGGTGGCGGGCACCCTGTTCGAAACGCTGCTCACTGCAATGTTTGCCGACAATGCCGCCGGCGAAAAGGAGGCGCTTGCCGCCAAACAGAAAGCGGCCGAAATCGCCCGCCGGCAGGAAGAACTGAAAAGGGCCAAGGAGGCTGAAGATCAGGCCGCGTTCGAAAAGATGATGCAGTCCTACAAACTCCTGGAGGACGCACCGGCGGTGGGTTACAAAACCCTCTCCGCCTCCGATCTGGAGTTCAAAACGCTGGACGGTGAGATGGAACGACTCGCCGCCGAAGCCCGCAGGCCGTTCGATTCAGATCCCGGCATTGAAGGCGCAAGCGGCGGAACCCCTTTTTTTGGGGATCGGATGCCGATTGAGCAAATCCGGCTTCTCGTCTATCCTGAAAACGATCCCGATGCGGTGGACCTCGGAAATGCGCGAAACCATGTGGTCGAGAACCTCAAAAAGGATGAACGGATGATCAAAGCGGCTGCAACGCCCGCACGGCCCGCTGCCCAGGAACGACCGACCGAGGCGGCTTGCGCCACGCTCTCCAAAAAACTCGACGGGTTCCTCGCCCAGCGCGGCAAGTTCCAGAAGACCATCGACCTGGCCCAGGAGCAGTTGACCACCTGGCAGAATGCCAACCGCAATGCCCTGCTGAATGCGGCCAAGGACGGGGTGGAGTATTTTTCAGGACAGCTGCTGGAGGACTTGACCCGACGCGGCAAAGCCGCGGAACGCCTGCAGCAGATTTACGAGCGGAATGCCGGACAGATGGCGCAGGACGGCCTGGACACGGCTGCCATCGCGGCAAAAATCAAACGTTTGAAAGAATTGTCGTCCGCAGGCCGCATCTCAGAGCTGACCGGCAACGTCAAAGACTGGCAGAGCTTCATCCAGAACGGCGTATCCGCCCTGATGCTGGAACTGAACGCCTCCAACCAGGAAATTCAGGCAATGCTCGAAGAGCCCCGCATGCAGAAATACTTCGCAACGGACGCCCCGCAACTCAAGGCGCTGCTCGACATCTCCAGAATCGCCGCCTCGGCCGCAGTATTCGGCAAATGGGTCGCCAAAAAAATGCCGATCATCGGCGGCGTCGAACTGGCGATCAATCAATCCTACAACGCACTGGACTGGTACCTGAGCTACCAACGCATCAAAGAGGCCAACGCCGTCAACGGCCGCGTGCTGGAGGCCGTACGGTTGAATCAAGAGAACATCACCCGAATCTCCGCAGAACTCGGAAGCTGCTATTGAATGTGGTCATCTGACGCACATCGCAGCGGATGTGGTGAAGGCATCACAGAATTCTTGACTCAAACGAGCACTCGGAACTAAGCTGAAAACTCACTTCAGCTTGAATCATGGGCAGGTCCATCACCGGTGTTATCCAGACTGTATAAACCGTCAGCCTTGATAACCGTACCGAATGTAAGCAACCGCCTTTACGGGAAATCAGCTCAATTTCTCGAAATGCAGAAGCGGTTTATATAGCTTGATAACGCTTTGATGAAGGAGTTATGCAGACTGTATAAACACTAGTTAAGTTCAGAAAACACAATGAATGAGGAACGCATGATAAAACGTGATGTCTTTGGGATAGTGGTCAAAGCATTCGCACTCTATTGTATTGTGCAATTCATCCGATCAACACCGGCCGTTATCGGCGCAATAGTAATTGACCAACCCGAGTTTGTAACAAACAGACCTTTATATATCCTCTTAATGTCCCTGTATCCGATCGTTTTTATAGCCTTAGCATTCATCTTCATCAAAAATTCAGAATCAATCGTCGACTTTTTTTATGCCAAATCTGACAATGAAGATGAAATGAATGCTGAGTCTAAGAACGCAAAGTTCTCCTACGAAGGCTTGTCATTTTGGATCATCATTATTGGCATTTACTATTTCATTTCGGCAACGGCTACTGTTCTTTCAGGTCTGCCTTCTCTTCATACGAAAGTTAGAGAAGTATGGTTTTTTACGCACGACCCCTTTTTACCTCAAACCATGGTCCTAATAATGTCAATTTTCTGTATCTTGAAGAGCGATAGAATAGTCGAATTAATTGATAAAGCTAAAAGCAGAAGAACTTAACCAGGGGCTGTTGCCGACTCGGTTCCCTCGCGGCAAAGCCCAACCGTTATATGACTGAATAAGGAAATGAAGATGTATGAACCTATTGAACCATATTGCGCTCTACGGGGGTGAATTTCTAAATGTTCTCGAACTTGAGAAGCAATCAACTGCCCCTTTAGCTGCGAAAACAATACGTGGGCAAATCTCGGATAAAGGCAGGCATAGAGGGCGGCCTTATCCTTATGGAGCTTGTAATATCGTAACCCCTCCCGAGATATCTCTCGAATCTAAAATTGAATGGTTAGCTGAGTACGTTGCACATAACATCGATAATTTCAAAAAATGTGGTGCGGAAGATATTGTCTTTTGGATCGTATGGAGAGGTGCTCAGGGAAATATGGAACTTTCAACTAATGAACTACAGAAAATAGCTTCTTTGAATATCCCGATGGCTATGAACTATTATTATGTTTCGACCGAAGAAGATGATGCATATAACAAGACTACTTCAGCCGACGTAAAAAAACCCGTACGCCTGAATAGCAACTGTTCTGTGACAGACATAAGAGACGAGAACTGCTTTCCACTTGTAGAGGGAAGATACTTTACGAAAAGGTGACCGTTTGCGTCAGGTAACGCAAAGCATGCTTTTTTAGAGAAAGGAGATCCTGTGACGATGCATTTTGAAACGCTCACGCTCCGAGAAATCACTGCGCGGCCGGTAGTGCTCAAACTGGAGCGCCCTGTCGTCGCGAAAATTGCCACCATTGAGGATTGGCCGCTTATACTGATCGATCTTCATACCGAGGAGGGTGTCACAGGGCGAAGTTACCTTGAACCCTATATCGTAAAATCCATGAGGTATCTGGTGCCTGCCATTACCGACCTTGGTGGCCTGCTTCGGGGGAAGCAGGTCACACCGGTTGAGTTCTTCGAAACCGCGCGTAAGTCCCTCCATTTCGTCGGTTATGAAGGTCTTTCGATGATCGCCGCTGCCGGCCTCGACATGGCTGCCTGGGATGCCCTTGCAAAGGCAGCTGAGATGCCGCTCTGTCGTCTGTTGGGCGGTTCTGTCGGCCCGGTCAAAGCATACAACAGTAATGGCTTATGGCTGCGCCAACCTGAAAAAGTAGCGGCGGAGGCGGTGGAATTGCGGGAAGAAGGTGGGTTCCTGGGTTTGAAACTACGCATGGGGCGCGACCGCCCGGAGGAAGACATCAGAACCGTTGAAGCTGTACGCAAGTCCGTCGGCGATGACATGCACTTGATGGTTGATTTCAATCAGGGCCTTGACATGAGCGAAGCCTTGAAACGATGCCACATGATCGATGACCTTGGACTCGACTGGATTGAGGAACCCATCGTCTACGATAATCTCGACGGCTACGCTCAACTGGCTGCAGAGTTGAAAACGCCAATCCAGATCGGCGAGAACTTCTATGGTCCAAGGGAACTTCACAAAGCTTTGACGAAGAAAGCCTGTGATTTGGTGATGCCTGATTTCATGCGCATCGGCGGCGTCACCGGTTGGCTCCGGGCTGCAGCCATTGCCGGGGCCGCAGGTATTCCCGTGTCTACTCATCTTTACCCGGAAGTGGCAGCTCATGTAATGCGGGTTACCGAAACCGCACATTGGTTGGAATGGCAAAATTGGGCAGATCCCATTCTCCAAAAGCCGTATGAGATTAGCGACAGCCTTCTACATATCCCCGACGTGCCCGGCGTTGGATTGGAGTGGAATGAGGATGCCGTTGCAGCCAACCGATTCGATATCTGACGAATTCCACTGGTAGTAGTAAAATGAAACAATATCGTTGTTAGGAAGAACTTAAACGATAAGGTCGCTGATCGATCGCCGCGGCTACTGAGCCGTGTCATTGGCTGGATGAATGAACGACTGGAGCACTTTTAAAGATCGCGAGCTTTTGTTGACTTACGCAAGCCTGATGGAGGAGCTTCGGTCACGCGGCGTCATCCGAAGCGCAAACAACCCGGTTGCAGACTTCAGCGAGTATCTCGTGGCCCGCGCTCTCGGCCTCACGCTGGAGAGCAAATCCGCTGCAGGACATGACGCTACGGACACGGCTGGGGTTCGTTACCAAATCAAAGGCCGCCGGCGAACTGAACACAACAAGTCTGTTCAGCTCGGCATCATGCGCAATCTCTCGGCGCGCCCCTTTGATGTACTTGCGGCGGTTATTTATTCGCACACATTCTCCGTTTCGTATGCCGGTCTCATTCCCATTGAGGTCGTCAGTGAGTTGGGCCGCTTCTCCAGCCACAGTAATGGGCAGATCTTTCATTTTCGGCGAAGCGTGCTCGATGATCCAAGGGTCACAGACATCACCGACAGATTAATCGCCACCCAATCGGCAGGCCGGGAGGATTAGCACCATAGTCCCTACCCCTCGGCGTACGGTCCGCACCGGGCGGCTCACAGTGGATTTTCCCTGCCTTGAAGGAAATACCGAGAAGCTGGTTTGATCGATCCTGGCAGCGGCCGACTTAGTAACGCTTCACGGCCTCAATTGCAGTGATTGAACCGGCGGGGCTTGGCAGATGGCCTCGTCGTCAATGTCCGTGACGTTGCGCACCCAGCCACCTCCAATCCCACCAGCAATTCTGAATATGCTTCATTGAATAAGAAGGCATTTTAATACGAACCCGATTAAAAAATAACTTGACAGGCGATTTTCAAGAGAATAGGTTTCCTTTCAAGAAACTTTCGATTGCCCGAAATTTAATAAATCCAATTTTCGCTTATCTGGCAAGTTCCAGTTTGGTTCGATGGCACGGATAAGGTGTGCCGGGGTATCCGGGTGCAAGGACGTCAGCCATCGGTTTTAGTGCCGCTTGGCGCAGCGGAGGATAGCGTCCCGCACTGTTTGAGCGCCAGCGAGTTTGCGGGACGCCCGTAGCAAGCCTTAGCGGCACTTCAAACCGCTATGGCGTGTCCTTGTGCCCGGATAGCCCGGCACACCGGTGCGCTAAGGCAAACACACTTGAGCATTTCAGATATCCGCATTCCAATTTATTTATCAAAGATTCGGAGAATCGCTCGGAAGGCAATTCCAAAGAGCATTGAAACAGCTGTGAAAAACGTGAGTCGCTTGCCCCGAGCAGAAATGCGGACCGACAATAACAGCGGTATTATATAGAACCGAACAGCAAATTGGAAATGGCCCGGCGCGACAATGGTCCTGGATATAAGGTTTCTGTAAAGGAAACCAAACTCGTTGCCCATTTCAATCCGCGCAGTCGGGTTGTACCAACTGCATCTACTCAAGAGGTATCCATGTTACCGGAGCATGAAATTGGAGCGAATATAAAAGCGCTTCGCCTCTCACAGAAGCTTACCTTGCTGGACTTATCCCGCAAGGCCGGCATAACGAAAGGTTATCTGTCCAAGGTCGAAAATTCCGACAAAGCACCACCGATTTCGACTTTAATCGTTATTGCCAGGGCTTTGGGCGTTACGGTGTCCAAACTTCTTGGAGAAGAGAGCGCTCCGGTGCGCTGTTCTGTTACCAGAAAGGGCGAGCGCAGGCTTATTGCGCGAAGTGGTTCCGCTTTTGGTTATTTCTACGAAAGCCTTGCCCACCATTTTCCCGGCAAGCGGATGGAACCCTATATCCTCACCATTCCATCGAAATCCGTGCATAAATCGTTATTCCAGCATGAAGGCGAAGAAATGCTGCTGGTTATCGAGGGCACAATGCGGTTTTTGCATGGAGAAGATGAATACATCGTGGAAACCGGAGACTGTGTGTATTTCGACTCCGGCGTGCCTCATCTGGGGCGGCCGGCCGACGACCGGGATGTAAAATGCGTGATGGTGATTTTCGTGCCTTGAGCAGGATCGCCCGGTGACATGTTGAGGAAGACATAATGCTTTCAGGTGAAAGAACGCGGATTGGTATTTTAGGCGCAGGACTGATGGGGCATGGTCTCGCCCAGGTATTCGCAGTAAAGGGCTGCGAGGTGGCAATTTTCGACCATGATGAAAAAACCCTGTCCGCCTGCCTGGATCGCGTTCGGAACAATTTGGACGTCTTTGTACGATCGGGGCTCCTGAAAGACGACGAGATTGAACCGTGCCTGAAGCGGATACGTTTAGCCGCCAGCATGGAAGATATGTGCCGGGACAGGGCTTTGATTATCGAAGCGGTCAGCGAAAACCTGGCGCTCAAGCGTCTGGTTTTTTCGGAAATGGAGCAATTGGTGCCTTGCGGAACGATTCTCGCCAGCAATACCTCGGCGATTCAAATATCCAGGATCGCCGAAGGATTGCTTCACCCGGAACGGGTTTTGGGCACCCACTTCTGGAACCCGCCTCACATTATACCCTGTGTCGAGGTGATCAAGGCAGATCAGACAGCCGAAGATGTTTTCGAGAATGTCTATCATTTTATGCGGCAGGTAGGAAAAACACCTGTGCGCGTGCTAAAAGATGTCCCCGGCTTTTTAGGCAACCGCATGCAGCACGCTCTATGGCATGAAGCAATTAAACTGGTCGAAAATGGCATCGCCAGCGCCGAGGATGTGGACACGGTCGTGAAAAGCGCCTTTGGCCTGCGCCTGGCGTTTCTCGGACCGCTGGAAACCGCAGATCTGGCCGGTTTGGACCTCACCTACCAAGTTCAGGCAAACCTGCTCCAGCATCTCGATCGCTCGACAACACCGTCGCACCTCTTAGCCGAAAAGCTTAAACAAGGCGCAACCGGTGCCAAAAACGGACGCGGTTTCCACGATTGGCCCCCGGACAAGCGCAAGCGCGTCGTAGAGCAGCGGAACAGCGTGCTGCTGAGCATCCTCTCGCAAGTGAATCCGAAACACCCCTTATAATACGCATTGGTGCGCCACCGCCGGCACCTTTCAGGATACTGGGGAAAACCGATATGAGTGAAGTCTTCGTCTTTTTTCTGCACGGCCTGGCCTATGCCGGCTTGTTGTTTCTGGTCTCATCAGGGCTTACGATTGTCTTCGGCATGATGAACGTACTCAATTTCGCGCATGCCGCCTTTTATATGCTGGGTGCCTATACGGCATACTCCATCATGCAGTACAGCGGCAGCTTCGTGCTGGCCCTCGTGATCAGCCCGCTGGTGCTTCTCGTGCTGGGATCGGTCGTCGAGAAGTTCCTGCTGCGCAAAGTCCATTCCGGCGGACATGTATACGAACTTCTGCTGACGTTCGGCCTGGCCTACTTGATCCAGGAAGCCGTGAAATTCATATGGGGAACGGCGCCGCGGGCGATCACGGTCTCGGGCGTTCTGACAGATACCGTCACCCTGTTCGGCTTTACCTACCCGGTTTACCGGCTGTTTGTTTTCGGAGCGGCGGTCTGCGTGGGTCTCGCCATGGCGCTGATCCTGTATAAGACACGGGTCGGCATCATCGTTCGTGCCGCTGTGGACGATAGTCAGATGGTGGGCGCACTGGGTATCAACGTCCCCTTTTTCTTCATGGCCGTTTATGGGGTGGGCGCAGCCCTGTCAGCCTTCGCCGGGGTGGTTGCCGGGCCTCTGCTGAGCGTTTTTCCGGGGATGGCGGAGTCCATCCTGATCGATGCCTTCGTGGTTATCGTGGTGGGCGGCATGGGCAGCCTGGGCGGAGCAGTATTGGCTTCGCTCGTGATCGGCGAGCTCCAGTCCTTCGGTGTGCTCTGGTTCCCCGAATTTTCGCTGGCGTTGATCTATCTGCTGATGGCGCTCGTCCTGGTCATCAAACCGGAAGGACTATTGGGAGAAAAACAATAATGGTCGCCAGGCAAATCGCACGCTGTCGGTTGTTCCTGATCTTCGCTATGGGGGTGTTCATCGCCATGCCCTGGGTGCTCGGCGGGTACAGTCTGCGCCTGTTGACCGAGGCCCTCATTTTATCCCTCTTCGCAGTGAGCTACAATATGCTGCTCGGGTATGCCGGCCTGCTCTCTTTCGGACACGCCATGTTCTTCGGCGTCGGCGCTTTCGCTGTGGCGGTGGCACTGGAGCACATCGCCGGACTGCCACTGCTCCTCGCCGTCCTGATGGCCACGGTGCTTACGGCCATTGTAGGCCTGGGCCTGGGCATCCTGCTGCTCCGGGTCAAGGGCACTCCGTTTGCGCTGTTGACGCTGGCCTTCAACGCCCTGTTTTACTCTATCGGCATCAAATGGACTTCCGTCACCGGGGGCGACGACGGCGCCATCGTCAATGTGCCGAACATCGATCTCGGGTGGGCCAGCCTGAATATGAGCGACGGGCCGACGATGTACTTCGTCACCCTGGTGATCGTGGGGTCGGCCATCGCCTTCTGCTGGTACTTTACGCGAACGGCCATGGGTCAGTCGGTGCTGTTGATCCGCGAAAACGAAGAACGAATGAGTTTTCTGGGGTACAACACCCATGTCTCGCGCCTGATTCTGTTCGTTTTGAGCGGTTCCCTGGCGGGGCTGGCCGGGGCCTTCTATGCGGTCCTGCACGCTTTCGTTTCTCTCGATGCGATCAGCATCGCCATGACCACCAAGGTCCTGCTGATGACGTTTATCGGCGGGATCGGCCAATTTTTCGGTCCGGTGCTCGGCGCCATTTTCTTCACCTATTTCCAGAATTTCATCAGCGACCTGACCGATAGCTGGCCATTGATCATGGGCGTGCTGTTTATCGCCATGGTGCTTTGGACGCCAAGCGGCCTGGCAGGCATGATCCAATCCGGCTGGACCTGGGTCGCCGGCCGCATTTCTCCTGCCGCACTGCCGCAAAAAGAAAGTTAGATCATGGTCATTTTACAGGCAAACGATGTCAAAAAGCATTTTGACGGCCTTAAGGTTCTGACCGGCGTGACCTTCGAGGTGGGCCCGACGGAGAAGTTCGCCATCATCGGCCCCAATGGCGCCGGCAAGACCACCCTGTTCAACATCATCAGCGGCAGGTTTCCAGCAACCTCCGGCAACGTGGTCTTCGACGGCCGGGACGTTTCACGCGATTCGGCCTGCCGCCGCTCCCGATTGGGCATGGCGCGCAGTTTTCAGATCACCAACATCTTTCACCGACTATCGGCCATCGACAATGTGCTGGCCGGTGTGCGCTCCCATGCCGGACTGCGTCATCATCTTCTGAAATGCCCGCACAAGAGCCGCGAATTGATTCAGCGCAGCGAAGCGATTCTCGACCGGGTCGGCTTGCTGGACTACCGCGACATTCCGGCCCAGGATCTGGCCTACGGTCAGCAGCGGGCGCTGGAACTGGGGGTCACCCTCTCCATGACCCCCCGGCTGATTCTGCTGGATGAGCCCACGGCCGGCATGAGCCGCCAGGAAACCAACGATGCCATCGCGATGATTCAGCGGGTCACCGAACAGATCGCCTGCGTGATCATCGAACACGACATGAACGTCATTTTCTCCCTGGCCGATCGCATCGCGGTTTTGCATTACGGGACGATCCTGGCCTGTGATACGCCCGAAATGATCCGCAACGACCAACGGGTGAAGGACGCCTACCTGGGAGAGGCGACAGAATGATACTGAACATCAGCAACATGCATAGCTATTACAACAAAAGCCATATTCTCCAAGGGGTGGACCTGGCCCTGGCCCCCGGCGAAATGGCGTGCCTCCTGGGCCGCAACGGCGTGGGCAAGTCGACGACCCTGAAATCCATCATGGGGTTGATCAAACCCTCCCAGGGAAGCATCCACTTTAAGAGTGAAGAAATCCAGGGGTATCAGCCCTATCAAATCGCCCGCCTCGGCCTCGGCTATGTGCCCGAAGAACGGCGCGTTTTCAAAAGCCTGACGGTCCATGAGAATCTGTTGATCGGCATGAAGAAACCTTCGCACGACCGCGGAGGCCCAATCTGGACCGTCGACCGCATCTTCAAATCCTTCCCCCGCCTGGAAGAGCGTCGCAACCTCAAGGGTGGATACCTTTCCGGCGGCGAGCAGCAGATGCTGACCATCGCCAGGACTCTCTTGGGCAATCCGGACCTGATTCTGGTGGATGAACCCACCGAGGGGCTGGCCCCGCTGGTGGCGGAGGCGGTCTTGGAGATGCTGGCCACCATCAGCGCCACAGGAATTGCCATTCTCCTCGTGGAGCAGAATTACAAGGCCGCCCTGAAGCTGGCTCGGGCGTTTTTCATCATGTCCAAGGGGCGCATCGTTTTCAGGGGCGACGGCCGGGAATTGGTCGCCGCAGAGGCGGTGCGTCGCAAATACCTCGAAGTATAACTTCGGACACCCGCCCGAATTGTTCGGGATTTCACCAAGAGATGTTCAATTGGCAGGAAGCACCAAGCAGGGAACCCATCCACAAAGGAGAAAAGAACAATGAACAAGAAGCGCTTGATAATGTGTTTGATATTCATGGCATTGGTCGTCGCTTCGCTGGCGGCAGGCGTGCAGGCCGAGGAGAGCATTAAACTGGCGGTCATGGAGCCCTTGTCGGGGACTTTCAAAGATATCGGCGACCGGTACCTGGAAGGGGTCCAGTACGCTGCCGAGGTGATAAACGCCAAAGGCGGAATCAACGGCCAAAAATTGGAAGTCATTGCCGTGGACAGCGAACTCAAACCCGCAGTCGCCACTGCCAAAGCCACCAAATTGATTTTGACGGAAAACGTGAAACACTTCTGCGGCGGGACTGGAAGCTCGGTGGCGGGCGCCTTGGAAGCATTGTCCCAGAAGCATTCACTCCTCTTTTACACCTATGGTATGGAGGCCGCCAGTCTGACCGGTGAAAAATGCAGCCCGAATTTTTTCAGGGTGTGCTCCAGCACGGACACCCATTCAGCCGCAATCGCCAAATGGGTGGCCGAAAAAGGGTTCAAAAAGGTCGCCTGCATCGCCCAGGATTACTCCTTTGGTAAGGAGGCCACGGACGCGTTCATCAAAAAGCTCAAGGAATTCAACCCCGACGCACAAATCGTCACCCAGATCATGCATCCCCTGGGGAGCAAGGATTTCGCGCCTTATATCAGCCAGATCATCAATTCCGGCGCCGACGTGGTCTTTACTTCCAACTGGGGCAGCGACCTGACCCTGCTGTTAAAACAAGCCAAACCGCTTGGACTTAAAACCAAGTTCGCCTGCTATTTTCTGAACGACGAGAATGCCATGACCGAGTTGGGCAATGACGATTCAGTCGTTCTGGGCAGCCTGGCTGCCGAAGTATACATGGTGAGCATCCCCGGCGCGGCCAACCAGGAATTTGTCGAAGGCTACAAGAAGGCCAAGGGGCACTACCCGACCTGGCTGCGGGGCAAGGCCGCCATGGCCACCTTCATGTGGGCGGAAGCGGTGAAGAAGGCCGGTTCCAGCGACGTCGATGCCGTCCGGAAGGCCTGGGAAGGTCTGACGTATGAGGGTCCCGCCGGCACCTGGACCATGCGGGCGTGCGATCACCAGGTTTCGCAGCCGATATGGACGGCGGAGATGGTGTCCAAGAACCCATTCTTCAAACATGCTTTCGTCGGTCCGGCAACCATGGTACCGGCTGCAGAAGTCGACGTGCCGTGTGACAAGACGGGTTGTCCGGGGTTTGCGAAATAATCGGAAGTTAAGGATAGCGACATCATGCCAGACGGTCTAGCAGGGGAAGACCGGCTTCGCCCTGCTAGACCCGGAAGAAGGAGACTATGACAATTCTGATTACAGGAGGCAGCGGGCTTTTAGGTTCCGAGCTGGCTCGCTGGCTCATATCCCAGGGCCAGCGCCCCGTGTTGCTGGACATCGCTTCACCAGAATTGCGCTTGCAGGGTTTGGAGGGTGCCTTCGATTTTGTCTGTGGAAGCTTTACCGAACGGAAATGCCTTGTCGAAACCATCCGGAACCACGGCATCGATACCGTATTTCACCTGGGGGCCATACTTTCCGTGCCTTCGGAAGAAAATCCCGAACATGCCATTCATTTGAACGCCCTCGGCACGATCAATGTTTTAGAAGCCGTCCGGACTGAAAAAGTGAAACGGGTCATGTATAGCAGCAGCATCGCCGTATACGGCCTGGACCTCCTCAATGCGCCGGTGGACGACCGCTGCCTCCAACGCCCTACCGGCATCTACGGCATCTGCAAATCGTTCAGCGAGCAGTTGGGGTTTTACTACAACCGTCGATATGGCATCGATTTCAGAGGATTGCGCATCCCGTCAGTGGTAGCGCCGGGATGCCGGGTGGCGCATATGTCGATTTACAACTGCTGGGCCATTGAAGAACCACTCAAGGGCAATCCATACCGAATTCCGGTCGATCCTTCCACTCGATGCCCCACGATATATTACAAGGACGTGGTTCGTGCGCTCTGGATGCTGAATCTTGCAGCGCCCGAGAATATCCGAACCCGTGTTTACAATATAAACGGCCGCCGTCCTTATTACACGGCGCAGGATTTATGCGATCGGATTCGAAAGCACCTGCCGGATGCGGACCTTGATTTTGAAGTCGATACCCGCATCAGCGCCTTGCTTGGCGATCTTTCGAAAATCGATCTGGATGACGCAAATGCCCGGAGGGAATGGGGATGGGCGCCCACTTTCGATCTGGATGCGATGATTGCGGATTTTTCGCAAACGTTCAAAGGCAGACACGACATGCAAAAATGATCGCTCAACCAGAACCAGAACCGTTGAAGCGTGCGTCAAGGCAGAAAACCGCAAGCAAAGCAATTGGAGAGCCGCGATACTATGGATCGTACAACCACCCGCAAAACCATCATCACTGCCGCAATTACAGGAGCCATCCACACCCCGGCGATGTCGCCCCACCTGCCGATCACCCCTCTGCAGATGATCGCCGACATCATGAGTGTTTACGATGCCGGTGGGGCCGTTGCCCACCTGCATGCCCGCGACCCGCAGACGGGGCGACCGAATGCGGACCAGAGCGTCTTCAAGGAAGTCGTCACCGAAGTCAAGCGCCGCTGCGATATCGTCATCTGCGTGACCACCGGTGGCAGGCTCGGCGACACCGTAGAGAACCGCGCCCGAGTCGTCTCGACCCTGAAACCGGAAATGGCGTCACTCAATGCGGGCTCCCTCAACTTCGCCCTTTTTCACACAGTGCCGAAATTCGCCGGCAGGTGGAAATACGATTGGGAAGAACCCTACTTGGCAGGCACCGAGGACTTCATCTTTCCCAACACCTTTTCTACCATGCATAAATTCGCCGATCTGATGTACCGGAACGGAACCAAACCGGAATTCGAGATTTACGATGTGGGCATGATCAACAATCTGGCACACCTCATCGAGGCCGGAAAAATTAAAACACCGGTCTACCTCCAGTTTGTTCTCGGAATTCTGGGTGGCATACCCGCGACCATCGAAAACCTGGTCTATCTGGTACAGACCGCCCGAAAGCAGATCGGCGATTTCGAGTGGTCGGTGTGTGCCGCCGGGCGCGCCCAGTTTGCCATGACGACCCACGCCCTGCTCATGGGCGGACATGTGCGGGTCGGCCTGGAAGATAACTTATACCTTGAAAAAGGCGTTCTGGCCAAAAGCAGCGGCGAGCAGGTGTCCAAGCTCAGGCGTATCGCGGCCGAACTTGGGGTAGACACCGCCACACCAGCCGAAGCGAGACAGATCCTGGGGCTCAAAGGTCTCGACCAGGTAGCATATTGAACGCGTATCGACGGCATTCGTGAGCTGGTACGCATGGTTTTGCACGTCAAAACTCCGGGCTCTCACCGGAAATGGTTTTCTGGACGGTGTATCGTCCGGATGCCGGGAATTCGAATCGATTCACTCAATGCACTCCGCTTGTTTCATCAGGTTATTCGATTAGACACGCCTCGGCGGATTGGCTAAAAAGCAGCCACAACCGCTGAGAAGGAGTGCAGAGATGAAGCGAAAACTGATTCTGTGGACGCTCGGTGCCGGTCTCCTGCTGTTTGGCATGTGCTGGCCGGCCTTTTGCGATGCGCTGGCACCGTTCAAAGGCGAAAAGGGGACCATTCGGATTTCCGGCGGAACCGCGCACATCCCGGTGATGAAGGCGGCCGCCCAGCAGATCATGAGCGCCTGTCAGGAGATTCAAATCACCATCGCCGGCGGCGGCTCCGGCGTGGGCATCAAGCAGGCGGGTGAAGGACTGGTGGAGATCGGCAATTCGGGCCGCCGGCCGACCGAAGCGGAGATCGCGCGCTACGGCCTCAAGCTGCACCAGTGGGCCGTCGACGGCGTGGCCGTTGTGGTGAATCCCAAGAATCCTGTTCGTTCCCTGAACGGCGAACAGTTGAGCGCCATCTTCGCCGGCACGATCGACAACTGGAAGGCGGTCGGCGGAGAAGATGCCCGGATTTCGCTGTATACCCGAGACGAGGCCAGCGGCACCCGAGAAGTGTTCTGGGAGAAAGGCCTTAACAAAGGCGCGATTGCCGCCGGCGCCAATGTGGTGGTTTCCAACGGCGCCATGAAGACGGCGGTGGCCCAGGATCCTGCCGCCATCGGCTACGTCTCGGTCGGCCATATCGACTCCGGCGTTGCCGCGGTGGCCGTCGAGGGCGTGACGCCATCCGTGGAAACCGTTAAAGACGGACGATATACTATCGCGCGCGGACTCTTCAGCAACACCAAAGGCGATCCCACGGGGCTCACCCGCAAATTCATCGACTTTCTGTTTACTCCCGAAGGGCAGACGCTTGTCTCCGCGGGCGGCTTCATCCCCGTAAAAAAATGAGTGCCCTGCCCGAAAGACTCTTCGAACGCGGGCTGCTGGCGGCCGCCCTGGCCGGCGGAGCCGTCAGCCTGCTGATCTTCGGGTTCATGCTCGTCATGGGGCTGCCGCTTTTCGGCGGAGGTTTCCTGCCGCGCCTGCTTGCCGGAGCCTGGAATCCGGGAGCGCAGGCCTATGGCATTCTGCCCATGCTGGCCGGCACCCTGGGCATCGCCCTCGCGAGCCTGATTTTCGCCTTTCCCATCAGCCTGGGATGCGCCGCCTTTGCGGCCGCGATCGCACCGCAGCGCATCCGGCGGTTTTTCCGGCGCATGGTGCAGCTGATGACCGGAATCCCCACCGTCATCTACGGCTTTGTGGGTATTTTCCTGCTGGTTCCGGCTGTGCGCGGCCTGGCCGGAGGCGGCTCGGGGCTGAGCCTGCTCGGCGCCGCGCTGATGCTGGCTTTACTGATCTCCCCGACCATGATTCTGTTCTTCGGAAACGCGCTGGACCAGGTCCCGCAATGCTACCTGCAGGCGGCCGACGCCCTGGGCGCGAGCCCGGCTCAAAAGCTTTTGTTCGTCATGCTGCCGCAGGCCCGCACGGGCATCCTCAGCGGGCTGATCCTGGCCTTCGGCCGGGCCCTGGGCGACACCATGATCGCCTTGATGATCGCCGGAAACGCCGCCCAACTGCCGGACTCCCTTTTCGCCGCCGTGCGCACGCTCACGGCGCACATCGCCCTGGTGATCGCCGCGGATGTCGAGAGCATCGAATTCAAATCGATCTTCGCCTGCGGCGTGCTGTTGTATCTCATCAGCGCGTTCCTGGTTTTCGCCCTGCGGTTGATCGGATCCAACCGGAAGGGAAGCGTGCGGCAATGAAGTCCCTGGACCGCCTGGTGACCCTCTTTTCATGGGGCAGCGCCCTGCTGCTGGTTTCAGGGCTGGCCGCGATCCTCGGCCATATCGCCGCAAGGGGGGCCGGCATGCTCGGCCGGACGCTTTTCTTCGGCGGCACGCCGGCGATCGATGCGCTGCTTCTGAGGCAGCCGGTTTTCGACGGACTCTTTCCGGCCGTTGCGGGGACCCTCGTCCTGGTCTGCTGCTCAGTGGCCTTAGCGCTTCCACCCGGCATCGCCGCCGGAATATACATGGCCGAATATGCCGGCGGATGGCTCAAGAAGCTCTTCGACCTCTTCTTCGATATCCTGGCCGGGGTACCCTCGGTCGTCATCGGGCTCTTCGGATTTGCCGTGGCGGTTTTGCTGCACCGGTACGTGTCGCGTGATATCGGGCCCTGCCTGCTCGTTTCCAGCCTGGCCCTGGCCCTGCTCGTGCTGCCCTATGTGATCCGTACGACCCAGGGCGCCCTGGAAGGATTGCCCGCCCAGACCCGCCTGACGGCGCTGGCACTCGGCGCCAGCCGGTTTCAAAATATCCGCCTGGTGCTGCTGCCGCGCGCGCTCAACGGAATCCTGACCGGCGTCATTCTTTCCGTCGGACGCTGCGCCGAAGATACGGCCGTGATCCTGTTGACCGGCGTAGTGGCTTCAGCGGGAATCCCCCGTTCGCTGCTGGAGCCTTACGAGGCGCTGCCGTTCTACATCTATTACATCTCCGCGCAGTACACGAGCCCCGCGGAGCTGGACACCGGATACGGCGCGGCGCTGGTTCTGCTGTCGATGTGCGTGGGGCTGTTCGCCCTGGCTTCTTTTATCAAACGGCGTTTGAGCCATAATTTACTGTACCGTGCATGATTGCTTCCCAGGACAATCCAATCAAGATCCATGTCGCCGGCATGTCGCTCTTCTACGACGAGCGGCCTGTGTTGCACGATGTCAGCGCCGATTTCGCCGAATCGGCCGTCACCGCCCTGGTGGGACCTTCGGGTGCTGGCAAATCAACGTTTCTGACGACGCTCAACCGGCTCTGGCAGGAAGTACCCGGCGCCCGCATGACCGGACACATTCGCATCCGTCTGGCAGGGCAATTGCAGAATATCACCGCCCCCCATGTTCCCCTGACCTGGCTGCGGCGCAAGGTGGGCATGGTCTTTCAAACCCCCAATCCGCTGCCGATGAGCATTTACCGCAATCTGTCCTTTCCGCTCATGCTGGCCGGAGAGCGAAATCAGGAAGTGATCGCCGCGAGGGCCGAAGAAGTGCTGTCCCGCGCCCACCTCTGGACTGAAGTCAAAGACCGTCTCGGCGCGGATGCCCTGACCCTTTCCGTCGGCCAGCAGCAACGCCTGTGCATCGCCCGCGCCCTGATGCTGGAACCGGAAGTGCTGCTGCTGGACGAGCCGACCTCGGCGCTCGACGAAACCTCCGGCCGGGCGATCGAAACGCTGATCGCAGAACTCAAGGGGCGCCTGACCATCCTGGTGGTGTCGCACTACACGGACCAGGTGGAGCGCATCGCCGACCGGGTCATCCGCTTCGCGCAGGGACGCCTTTTCGAATGACCCCACGGGCGCCTCGCGAACCTTGATCACCACAGAGCGCACAGAGTTCACAGAGAGTCTTTTTTGTTTTTCTCTGTGTCCTCTGTATTCTCTGTGGTGAACCCCTCATTGTTAACGGAACGCCGGTCGGCAAGAATTGCTGGATCTCGCACAACCGGATTGACCTCGAAGGGGCGGCTTATTACTGTACGGGCATCGAGGGAGACTTACCAATGCAATTCCTGACAATCCTGCTGTTGGCCCTGATGGTTTTCGGCCTTTGCTGCGCGGTCCTGATATTCAAAAACCGCCGGGAAGGCGGGGCGGCGCGGCTGCACTCCTGCGGTGACCACAAGCAGGAATGTCGCTGCGGCGCCGCAAACGCTGCCCGCTGCAACCAACACCCGCCCTTCGATCTTAAAGCCACCCTGGAGAAAGCCCGTCACATCGATTAGTCGGCACCGATGCGGGCTCCTGCCGGCCCCCGAGGCTGACCGATCGGGTAAGCCGCGATCAGGCGCTGCGGAAAAAGTTCAAATCAAAGAAGCGGGAAATGGCAGGCCACGCTGCGGGCGGCGGTGATGGAACGCAATTCGGGCCGTTCGCCGCGGCAGCGCTGTTGCACGTGGGGGCAACGCGGGTGGAAGGCGCAGCCCGGCGGCGGGTCGATCGGGCTGGGCACGTCGCCCTGCAAAATGGTGCGCGCCCGCGTCAATGCCGGATCGGGCACCGGTGCGGCCTCCAGCAGGGCTCTGGCGTACGGATGCAGGGGCTGGCGGTAGAATTCGGCCTTGGGCGCCAGTTCGACGAAGCGGCCCAGGTACATCACGGCCAGGCGGTCGCATATGTACTGCACCACGCTCAGGTCATGGGAGATGAAGAGGTAGGTCAAACCCAGCTCGGCGCGCAGGTCCATGAGCAGGTTGATGATCTGGGCCTGGATGGAGACATCCAGGGCCGAGACCGGCTCGTCCGCCAGGATCAGTTCGGGATTGAGCGCCAGGGCGCGGGCGATGACGATGCGCTGGCGCTGCCCGCCCGAAAACTGGTGCGGGTAGCGCACGGCGTGCTCGGGCAGCAGGCCGACCTTTTCCAGCAGCCAGGCCACCCGTGCGCGGCGGCCGGCGCGGTCCCCTACGGCATGGATCGTCAGCGGCTCTTCGATCAGCGCGCCGATCGACTTGCGCGGGTTGAGCGCCGAGTAGGGATCCTGGTAGATCATCTGGACGCTGCGCCGGAACGCTTTGCGCTGGGCCGGTGAGAATCCCCCGACGGACCGGCCTTTGAACATCACCCGGCCGGCCGTGGGCGCTTCGTAGTGCAGCAGGATGCGGCCCAGGGTCGATTTGCCGCAGCCGCTCTCGCCCACCAGGCCGAACACTTCTCCGGAGAACACTTCCAGGGAGACATCTTCGACCGCCTTGAGCGCGCGCTTGCGGCCCAGCCGCACCTTGAGCGGGTAGTGCTTGGCCAGCGCTTCCGCCGCCAGGATGGGCGCTGCCGGGGTCGGGGTCATGGCGTCCTCCCGGCGGCTGGCTCCATGATCGGATAATGGCAGCGGCACAGGTGGGCGGCGCGTTTTTCCTCCAGGGGCGGCACTGTCGTCCGGCACCGCTCCCGGGCCCGGGAGCAGCGCGCCTGGAAGGCGCAGCCCGGCGGCAGGTCCGACAGGCTGGGCACCACGCCCGGGATTGGCGTCAGGCGGCCGCTTTTGCCGCCGATGCGCGGCAGCGACATGAGCAGTCCCACGGTGTAGGGGTGCATGGGGCGGCCGAAGAGATCGCCGACCGCGGCCTGTTCCACCACCTTGCCGGCATACATCACCGCCACGCGCCGGGCCGTTTCCGCGATCACGCCCAGATCGTGGGTGATCAGGATCACCGCCATGCCGATCTCTTCCTTGAGACGCCGGATCAGGGCCAGGATCTGCGCCTGTATGGTCACGTCCAGGGCGGTGGTGGGCTCGTCGGCGATCATCACGTCGGGCCTGCAGCACAGGGCCATGGCGATCATCACGCGCTGGCGCATGCCGCCCGAGATCTGATGGGGATAGTCGTCGAGGCGCGCCGCCGGATCGGGAATGCCCACCAGGTTCAGCATGTCCGCCGCCTCGGCGCGCGCGGCGGCCCGGCGCATGCCGCGGTGCCGGCGCAAAACCTCCTGCAGCTGAGCGCCGATGGTATACACCGGATTGAGCGAGGTCATCGGTTCCTGGAAAATCATGGAAATGCGATTGCCGCGGATCCCGGACATCTCCCGCCGGCTCAGCGCCAGAAGATTGCGGCCGTGCAGCAGGACGGCGCCTGCGCGGATTTCGCCCGGCGGTTCCGGGATCAGGCGCAGCACCGAAAGGGCCATGACGCTCTTGCCGCAGCCGCTTTCGCCCACCACGCCCAGAGTCTCGCCGGCGTCGACCGCGAGATCGACCCCGTCCACCGCGCGCAGCGTGCCCTTGCGGGTATGAAAAAAGGTGGTCAGGCCGCGGATGTCGAGGACCGGTCCCATCACAGGTTCCGCAAAGCGGGATCGAGCACGTCGCGCAGCCCGTCGCCGAAAAGGTTGAAGCCCAGCACCAGCAGAAGAATGGCGATGCCCGGGAAGGCGGCCACGTGCGGGGCGATCTGAATATACTGGCGCCCTTCGGAAAGCATGGCGCCCCATTCGGGCTGCGGCGGCTGAGCGCCCAGGCCCAGGAATCCCAGCGCCGCCGCCTGCAGCACGGCCGTGCCCATTCCGAGGGTGGCATAGACGATGATCGGCGGCAGGGCGTTGGGCAGGATATGCAGCAATACGATCCGCAGGTGCCCGCCGCCCAGATGACCGACGGCCTGCACGAACAGCTGGTTCTTCAACTGCAGCACGGTTGCCCGGACGATGCGCGCGTAATGCGGAATATAGACGATGCCCACGGCCAGCATGGTGTTGATCAGACTGGGTCCGAGCACGGCGGCGATGAATATGGCCAGCAGAATGGCCGGAAAAGCCAAGAGGACATCCATCAGGCGCATGATCAGGCTGTCCAGGCGCTTGCCGGCGTAGCCGGCGATGAGGCCCAGCACCGTGCCGGGCACGAGCGAGATGACCACCGCGGTCAGTCCGATCAGGAGCGAGAAGCGGCTGCCGTGGATCACGCGGCTGAAAATATCGCGGCCCAGGCTGTCGGTACCGAACCAGTGCGCGCTCTCGGGTCCCTTGAGGCGGTACAGCGGCGAAGGCACCAGCGGATCGTAGGGCGCAACCAGGCCGCCCAGGATCGCGGCCAGCACGATCACGCCGATGACCGCCAGTCCCAGGCAGGCGTTTTTGTTGCGCAGCAGTTCCGCGATGCGCTCCCATTTGGTCATAGGGGTACCATATTAAGCATTAAGTTATACGGTTATCTGGAAAGTTCCAGTTTGGTTCGATGGCACAGATCAGGTGTGCCGGGATACCCCGGCAACCGCTGCGCTAAGGCAGTCTAACGTACTTGAGCATTTCAGATATCCGTTTTCGTGATTTCTCCCGCGTTGCAGAAAGCATCCCGTTCACCCTCCTCATTCATGGATGCGGATCCGCGGGTCGAGCACGGCATAAATCAAGTCCACGCCCAGGTTGATCAGGGTCATCATCACGGCGAATACAAGGATGCAGGCCTGCACGGCATTGTAGTCGCGGCCCATCAGGGAGTCGACCACGTAGCGCCCCAGGCCGGGCCAGGAGAATATCGTCTCCGTGAGCACCGCCCCGCCCAGCAGCAGGCCCAGGTTGATTCCCAGAACCGTTACGATCGGCAAAAACGCGTTGCGCAGGGCGTGGCGCACGACCACCACGCTTTCGGGCATCCCCTTGGCCCGCGCGGTGCGCACATAGTCCTGGCGAAGTACTTCCAGCATGCTCGAACGCGTGATGCGCGCCACGATGGCCATGGGGATGGTGGACAGCGTCACGGCCGGCAGCAGCAGGTGGCGCAGCCCGTCCAGGGCGGCGGCCGGGCGGCCGTTCAGCAGGGCGTCGACCACCACCAGGCGCGTGATCGCCGGAAACTCGGTGCCCATGCTGATGCGGCCCATCATGGGCAGCACCTGCCAGTGCACGGCGAAAAGGTAGATCAGCATCAGGCCCAGCCAGAAGATCGGCATGGAGACCCCGACCAGCGCCATCAGCATGGCGCCGTAGTCGAGCGCCGACTGCTTGTACACGGCCGAGACCACCCCGGCGAGGATGCCGAAAATGGTGGCGATCAGCATGGCGGCCAGGCTCAGCTCCAGCGTGGCCGGCAGGCGCAGCATGATTTCGTTCAGAACCGGCAGCCCCGTGCGCAGCGACTTGCCGAAGTCGCCCTGCAGCATGTTCTTGATGAACAGGAGAAATTGCACCGGCTGAGGCTGGTCCAGCCCCAGCCGGTGGCGCAGTGCTTCGAGCTCCTGTGCGCCGGCGGCCTCGCCGAGCAGAAGCTGGGCCGGATCTCCGGGGATGAGCCTGAGCATCAGGAACACCACCAGCGAGACTCCCGCCAGGATCCAGATCAGCTGGAACAGCCGTTTGCCGACGTACAGGAGCATGCGTCTTATTGCTTCCAGACCATCTGGAACGAGTTCAGGCCGTTGGGCCGCAGGGGCACATCCTGCACGCGCTTGTTGAAGCAGCGCACCATCTTGGTGTGGGCGATGGGCACCCAGGGCGCTTCGTCATGGAAGATCTGCTGCGCCTTGAGATAAATTTCGGTCCGTTGCGCCTTGTCGAAGTTCTTCTGGGCGGACTTGACCAGCTCCGTGAATTCTTCGTTCTTCCAGATGGCGATGTTGGCCGCCCCCGGTGTCTTGGCGTTATCGGCGGAAAGCAGCCCGTAGAGGAAGTTGTCCGGATCGGCGTTGCCGCCCAGCCAACCCAGCATGCACAGGTCGTGTTCGCCGTTGCTGGTTTTCTCCAGATAGGTGCCCCAATCGTAGCGCACGATCTTGCACTTGAGGCCCACAGCCGCCAGATAGGCCTGAATCAGTTCCGAGGTCTTGACCGGGTCGGGCATGTAGGCCCGCGAGACCGGCATGGCCCACAGCTCGATTTCGCGGTTCTTGTCGAAGCCGGCCTCCTTGAGCAGGGCCTCGGCCTTCTTCGGATCGTAGCCGTAGTCCTGAATGGCATCGTTGTGGCTCCAGATGCTGGGCGCGAACGGGTTTTTGGCCGGAACGGCCAGCCCCTGGAACAGGGCATCGATCAGCACCTTTTTGTCAATGGCGTGGCTGATGGCCCGCCGCACGCGGGCGTCGCTCAGATAGGGTTTGGAGGTGTTGATGGCCAGGTAGCCGACATTGATGCTGGGGCATTCCTTGACCGCAAGATTGGAATCCTTCTTGACCACTGCGATCGAGTCGGGGTCCAGGTCGTCGGCGATGTCCACGGTGCCGGACTGCAGGGCCATCAGGCGGGCCGAGGGCTCGGGAATGGATTTGAGGATGATGCGCTTGAGCTTGGGCTGGCCGCCCCAATACTTCTCGTTGCGCTCGAGGACGATCTGGTCGTCCTTGACCCATCGGACGAAGGTGTAGGGCCCGGTGCCGACCGGATGCTGGCCGATCTGATCCTTTTGTTCGGCCATGGCCTTGGGCGACAGGATCGGGCAGAGCCACAGGGCCAGGTTGTTGAGCAGCGGCGCATAGGGTTTTTCGGTGGTCAGGGCGACCGTATAGTCGTCGATCACCTTGACGGCGGTGACCGGCTTGAGCGACAACCCGACATACTTCCATTGTCCCAGGGCGTGCAGGGGATGCTGGGGGTCGATCACCCGACGGAACGAATCCGCGACCGCCTGGGCGTTGAAGGGCGTGCCGTCATGAAACAGGACCCCTTTGCGCAGGTGAAAGGTCCAGGTCAGGCCATCCTTGGAAATTTCCCACGAAGTGGCCAGCTGCGGCTCCACGTCCATGGAATTGTCGCCGAATTTGACCAGATTCTCCAGGATCTGGATTCCGGCTTTGATCGATTCGCCGTCCGTAGCCTGCGCCAGATCCAGACTGACCGAATCGCCCCCGCGGCCCCAGATCAGCGTGTCCGCGTCGGTGGCCGCTCCGGCCAGCATCGGCCACAATAGTACCCAAACTGCAATGAAACACCCGACTTTACGCATCGTTTCCTCCTTGCATCGTGTTCGCCTGCGCAGTCGGTGCATCGGGCGCGTGCTCACGCATCCGTCCCGCCTGCCAGGCCATGTCCCCCGAATTCTCTACCGTTATCCGTACGGCGCCGTCGCGGCCGACCGCCAGGGCCTCGATCAGCGCCTCCTGTATCCGGAAATGGGCCTGCACGCACAGGTGCAGGAGTTGACCGTCGCTGCCTTCGTCGGGCACTTCGACGACTATTTCCGATCGGGTCACCCGGGGATAGCGCCGGGCGAAATTGATGTCGCGCGTTCTCCCCAGGGGCGGCACCGCGGACAGGATTTCGTGCGCCGCGGCCGGAAAGACCTCCGGTTCGGGTCCGCGGGCATACCGTTGATAGCGGTCTGCGAGCTTCCGGTTGGCCTCGATGATCTCTGCTTCGCCGCCGAGCGCGCGCCGCATCGCCGCAATCAGGCGCTGCGTGACCGCGTGCAGCGGATGCTCCGGTTCTTCCAGAAACGGCATGATCGCATAGACGAAGGTATTGGGAATCCAGAACTGTTCGAAGCGCGCCGGCGTATATCCCGCAAAGGGCTGCTCCCACTCGTGCCCGGGCACGCCGTGCAGATCGACCATCAACTCGGGCAGCCAGCGTCGCCACAACAGCGGTTTGACGGCCGCTTCGCCGAAGCGCGGCGGCGATCTGAAGTAATCGGCGTAGAATTCGGCGCCCACCGCATTGTAACGGGCGGCATGCAGTTTGTGGTCGCGGCCCTGGTGCGCGATCGCTTCGAAGCAGGCCAGGCCGTCGATATTCTCCATGGGAATGCAGACCGCATTGGCGCGCTGCAGCAAACCCGAAAGCCGCCCGCCGGCCAGGTCGGCCATGAAGCGCAGGGCGGCCGGGGTGCCGGAGATCTCGTTCGCATGGTGACGGGCATTGACCAGCAGGGTGGGTTTGACCAAGCGCAGGCGGGCCACGGAAATTACATCCGCCGCTGGGACGCAAAACGCTTCGATGACCCGGATCGGCCGGCCGCGCAGCGACCGGCCCGCGGTCCAGACTTCGATATGCTTGTGCGCAGCGAGATGGTCCAGCACACGCTCGGCTTCGGCCCGTGAAAGGCAGGTGGTGGTCGGCACCTCCGGCAGGGGACCGGGCATTGGCGCGGCAGCCCTCCTTGCTCCGGGCGACGCCGCCTTCAGGACGACGCCGTCGGGCGCCGTACGGCAGTCATAGCCCCAGGTTTGGGCGACGGCGGCCAGGTTCCGCACCTGCGCGGCGGGCTGCGACAGCCTGAAGCGGAATTCCCAGCCCCCGTGCGGCTTTTTCACCATCGCGGCAAGCGCCGCCGCGCCCGCCTCGGATGCACTGCGGGGCGCCCGGGGCCACTCCAGCGGCCTGGCGGTCAGCACGGCGCGGGGAGTCGCGTCGGCCGTGCGGGCGGCGACCACCGGCAGCACGGCTCCCAGGCCCAGGGTATCCGGCAACCGATGCGCGGCGGAAAAATGCTGGAAGGCGTCGAGCAGGAAGAAATACAGGTCTTCGTGCAGCGCCTCCATGGGACAGATGCGATCGCGCTCCGGGCCCAGGCGTTCATCGGTCTCGTCGATCTCCACCGCGATGCGCAGGGTTTCCCAGAACGCGGCATCGGAGGGCTCGACTTCGCCGGCCAGGCGCGCCTGCATGCGCGCTTCAAGCTGCGGCAGCCACTGCTCCTGGAAATGGTTCCAGAAAACCTGCCGGTCGGTGGGCAGCCGGGTTTCGTAACACGCGCCCGATGGCGTCCGCAGGCGGAAGCCGGCCGTGGTCGGATGAATCCACCCCTGCTCCGGATCGTGCGCCCGGTACTGCAGCGGCTGCCACAAGGGCGAAAAGGATTCGTCGATCAGCGGGTCGCCGGCCGGACTCCAGGCGCGCAGCCGATAGATGTCCGCCTGCGCCGCCGAAGGGACCAGTTGGATGTCGGCGGGGTCTAAATCCAGCGCCTGCGCCACGAGATCCGGGCCGGGGAAGATCTCCTGGAGCCAGCGGCTGCGCAGTTCGAGCTGCCTTTCGGCGGCCGTGAACGGCTGATAGCCGAGCTCAATCCGTCCAACCGGCGCACGCTGCGCCAATTGCGGCAAAATTTCCTCCAGCAGCCAGCACAACCCGGGTTTGTAGGCATTGCAGACCGTCAACCGGGGCCGATAACCCTTGGCCTCCAGGTGGGCGGTGATCTGCGCGGCCAGCCGGCTGCGCACGGATTGCGGTTTGCTGGCCCAGACCGTGCCCTGCAGCGGACCGCTGCCCGCCGGAATGCCGTCCACCGCTTCCAGGAGGCGCTCGGTTTCGTTGCGCCAGACGAAGGTGCGCTTCAGGCCGCGTTCCCGCCGGACTGTGGGGGCAGCAAGCTCCAGCCGCTCGCACGCCTTGGCGATGCGCCGCGCCAGGGCCGGCGGAACGC
Organism: Pseudomonadota bacterium; assembly: GCA_023435265.1. Classification (GTDB taxonomy): domain Bacteria; phylum Desulfobacterota; class Desulfobacteria; order Desulfobacterales; family Desulfosarcinaceae; genus UBA2230. The sequence continues at coordinate 9,886 of JAEYRZ010000180.1, read as the reverse complement.
CGGGCGGGTCGGCCCCTGTGCCGCGGCCTGCGGCCAGAAACCATGCCCAGCGCCCCCAGACCCCTTGGCCGTCCAGTATGGCCTTGAAGTCGGCCGCCTTGCGGCGGAACGCCTCGACCGCGGCGAACCGCGTGCCGGATCGGCACAGGCCCAGACTCGACCAGGCCTCCAGCGCCTGCGCCAGGGGCCGCGCACCGCCCGTAAGGGTCAAAATACCGGCGGCTGCGTCATCCTGCAGGAAAACGGCCTCATCGCCATGCACGCCGGGCGGCGCTTCGACGATCCGCAGGACCGGTGTTCCGGAAGGGGGCGCAGCGATGACCACCGGGTAGCGGGGCATGCGGGTGACCTGGGCGCACAGCCGGACCACGGCACGGCCCAGCGCCACGCCGGTGGCGGCCGACAGTCGCTCGCCGGCCAGATGCAGCCGCATGCCGAGACGGACCTGACGCGGGTCGTCCTCCGCGGGTGTGAACCAGCCGGGTTGGCGGCCGAGGTCGAGAAGGGCTTCGAGTCCTCCGCCCTGCTCTGGCGCTAATGGCGCGTCCGATGCGCTGAACACGGGCCGGCGGCCGCATTCTTCCGGCGGCACCGGCGCCTGCGCAAGCGTGCCGCCGTTTTCATCCAAAAACTGAATCGTGCCGGTTTGCGCCGCTAAGCGAATCGTGCGCCAGCCGGCCGGAACGGGTGCGCCCGGGCGGAGCCGCGTCTCCAGGCAGTCCAGCAGGCGCGCCATGCACGCCGGGTCGGAGCCGCTCAGGCGCAGTTCCATGCACTTTCCGTTCTCGATGCGGCGAACTTCGGACCGGCGGGTTTCGGCGCGGCGCGGGGCCGCGATGCGCAACAGCGGCGCGCCGGCCGGTATGCGGCGCACCGCCGGGACCAGCGGGAAATCGGTGGCCACCGAAATGAAGGCGAGCCGCGCCGTAAGGTTGAGGATGGCCGCCCACAGCACGGGGGCGGTGATGGAATCGGCTGCCGCCACCCGCAGGTTGATGCCGTCGATCACACCGTCGCCGTCGCGGTCCACGGCGATCGGCAGCGGCGAGAAAAGCGCGGCCAGGGAAAGCGGCAGTTCGGTTTTGATCGGGAGACAGGGCATATCGATGGTTTTCCCGTTGCAGTTCCAGCTTCGCCGCCGTCGGCGGCGGGTGACATCAGTTCCGCGTCCGGCAATGATACCATATCATGCGGATTCGGAAAGCCTCGATATGGTCGAAAATGGCTTTATTGCGCCCGCTCAGACGCGCCCCTCGATGGGTTTCGGTCACCCGGTTGTACGCTCCGAGCTCACGGTCGTCGGGATGCGGTTCTCCTCTGTTCCCACTGCGGGCACGAAAAACTGCCGGTGCATTGCATGAATGCCGAACAGAGGTCAAGCTGATTCTCAGCGGACCTCCGGAGCACCTGCATGCCGGATATGCTGCCCACCAGAGCTGCGCGCAGGATCGAACATGGCGGCTTGCAAAAAGTCTCCGAAACCGACTGCGCCGTAAAAAGTTCAAGATCGAGGCGCCGCGAATCCCGTGGCCCGAGGCGTACTTACAATACGCCGCAGGGACAACGGGATGAAGCGCAACGCAGAAATTGGACTTTGTCCGGTGTCGTCAAATATAAAGATCGATTTGACTGCCGATCTGCGTGTCGGGCGCACCACGACCCAGGGCATCGTAGGCAAACATTTTGAAAGACGGCGGAGGAAGGCGATATACGCGGTGCGTCCAGGGGCGTTGCAGATCATCGCGCTGCGCACGGCGGGGAACCGCGGTCATGCGTGGGGAGATGTGCACGGGTAAAATCATCAATTCGCCGGATCCCGGCATATGCGTTCTCTTTCCTCAGCCCCGGCCGGACTCCCGCGCCGGAGCCGATCGTTCCCGAACGGCCGCTCGACCACCGGTGATGGCTCAGGGCTCTTCTTCACACGGGCTGCTCCAGCTGTAACACAGCTTTTCCGAATTGTCGAATCAGGACTTGGGTTTCCTGCGGCTTTGCGGGCGCCGTGAAAAATGATGGCCGGCCCGCGGTTGGGCTCTATCGCCGGAGCGGCCGGGGCGTTTTTGTACCGCATGAATGTAAACCTTCGAAGTACGCCTGCGTCTATGGGTTGCAAAAGGGCGTGAAAGGAGGTTCGTTATGAAAAGCAAATTGTCTGTGGCCACACTGGTCATTCTGCTTGCGTTTGCCATATCGGTTCCGTCGTCGGCCTTGGCCGGCTCCCCTCAGCGGCATCGCTGGGAAGGTGTGGCGATCGGCGTAGGCGCCGCCATACTGGGCAAAGTCCTTTTCGACGCGCATCAAAATTACAGCCCGGGGTACGCTCCGGCACCGCGGCCGACGGTGGTCGAGAATCACTACTACCAAAGCCCGCCCCCTCCGGCTGGACACTGGGAAACCCGCAGGGAATGGGTGCCGCCCAGCTATGAAAAAGTATGGAATCCCGGTCATTATGACCGTCGCGGCCGATGGGTGGAGGGACACTGGATGCGTCTTGAAAGCAGCCCGGGATACTGGGCCGAAAAAGAGGTCTGGGTCCCCCATTACTGATTGAACCCACTTCCACACCCGTGAAGCAGTTTATCCAAAGGAGGTACGGGGCCGCGTCATCCCGCAGCCGTATCTTCACTTCACGCCCGGGCGGCTTCGGCCGCCCTTTCATTTGGCGTCAGGCCGGCAGTGTCCGTCGGTCGGCGGGGAAACTTCCCAGGCACTTGACCGCCATGGCGGTTTTGCGCAGTTCATCCAGAACCACCGCCACGGCGCCGTTGTCCAGGCTTCCTTCGAAATCGAGGAAAAAGCTGTAATGTCCCGGGTTGGAGCGGACCGGCATACTGGCGATGCGCGTCAGATTGATGCCGGCTTCGGCGAACAGGCGCAACAGCTTGTACAGCTGCCCGGCCTGATGGGCGGCGGTCAGGATGAGCATGGTCTTGTCGGACGGGCCGGCATACGGTTCCCGTCCCAGCAGGATGAAGCGCGTGGTATTGGCCGGACCGGCGTCGATTTGGTCATCCAGGATGTCCAGGTCGTACAGTTCCGCGCACAACGCACTGGCGATGGCAGCGGCCGAACGCGGATTCTGCCGGGCGAGCATTTTAGCGGCCCCCGCACTGTCATAATAAGGAAGCGGCTCCATTTTATGGGCCGTCAGGAACGGCTGGCATTGGGCCAGCGTCTGGGGGTGCGAATAGACCGCGCGGATCTCGGAAAGGTCACTCTCCTGGGCCGCCAGCATGCAGTGGCGGATCGGGATGTTGATTTCGCCGATTACGCTCAGTTCGGTTTCGGCCAGCAGGTGGTTGACCTGGGTGACCGCCCCTTCCAATGAATTTTCGACCGGCACGACGCCCAGGTCGAGTTCCGACGACGCGATCCCCTGGAAAACATCGGCGAATTCCATGCAGGGAATATAGGCCCCACCGGGGACAAGACGGCGTGCGGCGACTTCGCCGAACGCGCCATGCTCACCCTGGAAGGCGACCAGAAGACGGTCGGCCCGTTGGATGCGCTTGCTTTCGGCGATAATGGTCTGGACCAGCTGGCGGGCGAAGGAACGCTCCACCAGATCGTGACTCATGCGCTCGGCGCGCGCCAGGACGTGCTCTTCGCGCTGCGGGTCGGCCACCACCTTCTTGAACTTTTTGGTACGCATGGCCAGCCCCATGCGCTCCTGCAGCAGGACGAGCAGTTCACGATCGATCTGATCGATCCTGCGGCGTATCTCATCCAGTTTCATGGCTTTCTCCACGACGTTTCGCCCTGTATAGTCGAAATACCAACACGATGCAACGCGCGCCGCCGGGTTCTCATCTCTTCCCCGGTGAAAATGGCACCGCGCCGATCCTGTCATCATCCCGCAAACGGGACGCGTGCCGGCGGCACGAAACCGAGGGGCCGCCGTCTGCCGACCGGGCGCTCCCATCCCCCGAACGCTTAAAAATATGGAAGCGGCCGCAGGAAGCAATTGACATTTGAAGACATCTTGACATAATGAATCATTCCACAATAAATAGACTGAAATTTACCGGCGACGATTTCCACTGTATCTTAAATGGTTTGGCAACCAAAGGGCGATTGGCGACGGCTGTCAGGCGGTTCTTTATTCGAATACGCTTCATCTATCGAGGAGGAGGAAGGGCATGAAGAAGATCTGGGTGGTGATCTGTGTGGTGGGTCTGTTGTGCATGGGGGCGGCGTCGGTGCAGGCCGGCGGGATTATCAACAAGCAGAACCAGAGCGCGGAATACATCCGCACGCTGAACCGCAACGCCGCAACGGATGCAGCCGACGTCGTGGTGTACAACCCGGCCGGTGTGATGAAGCTTGAAAACGGCTTCTACACGAAAGTCGATCTCATCTATCTCCAGAAGGATTACAGCAATACCGTCCCGGGCTTCGACGAATTCGAAACGGACGAGCCCTCGATCGTGCCCGGTCTTTTTGCCGCGTACAAGCAGGACCGCTGGTCCTTGTTTTTTGCCGTGACGGTCCCGGCCGGCGGCGGAGAGGTCGAGTATCCCGACGGGAACGCCCGCACGGTGCAGTTGGGACGCCTGTTCGCGCAGAATTATAACGCGGCGGTGGCGCTCCAGACCGGCGGCGCCATTCCGAATTTCTTCACCGGCGTGGACAACATGAAAATGGAAGCCAACAGCCTGGCGATCGGGTACTCCCTTGGCGGCGCCTTCAAGGTCAACGAAATGCTCTCCCTGGCTGCCGGCGTGCGCTACATCGATGCCAGCCAGGAGTTCCAGGGCCAGGCGAGTCTCACGCCCAACTCGGCCCTTCCCGCGGCGACCCGCGCCTTCATTCTCCAGAACCTGGCGGCCGGCGGCTTCGCAAGCGATTTGGAGGTCGATCTCGAACGCACCGCCACCGGGTGGGGCTACTTCCTGGGCGCCAACATCTCGCCCACGGATAAGCTGAACCTGGGCATCACCTACTTCTCGCGGACCGAATTGGACTTCGAATCCGAGGTGGATGAGGACAACTCTCCGGGACAGGCGATCACCAACTCCCTGGGCTGGGGCGACGGCGAAGACCAGCGTGAGGACCTGCCGGGCCTGCTCGGCCTGGGCGCCTCCTACATGATCACCCCCAAGCTGCGCGCGGAAGTCAACTACACCCTGTATTTGGAAGACGACGCGGCCCTGAACGAGTCGCGCTTCGAGAGTCCGGGCGACAGCTACGATATGGGCATCGCCTTCGAATACACCTTCAATCCACAGTGGAAAGCCAGCCTGGGCTACCTCTACACCGATATCCGGGGCATGGCGCCCGAAAATCTGCTGGTCGAAGCGCCCGAGCTCGACGCCGACACCATTGCCGCCGGGGTGGTCTTCAGCCCCACCGAGCGCTGGCAGATTTCGCTTGGCGGACTGCGCGTATGGTACCATTCGGAAGAAACGAATGAACCTTCGAGCCGCGCACCCGTCGGCACCGAATTGGAAAAGGACGTCTGGGGCTTCGCGCTCGGCGTTCAATACCGATTCCTCTAAGCCGCACTTTTGTAGAACGCGCATCCGAACCCCGGAACAACCCTTTCGTTCCGGGGTTCTTTTTTGTATACCGATCCCTGTCCGCGCAAGCAGCGCTGCCTTCCTCCCCATCGCCGCGCGCCGCGCGCTGGCGCTTGTCTTTTTTATTGATGACGAACGACGAACCCAAGAAATGGACAAAAATATTTAGACCACAGAGGACACAGAGAAAATAAGATATTTAACGACTTACCTCTGTGGTCTCTGTGGTTCATTTCCTTTCGCGGTTATCTGGAACGTTCCAGTTTGGTTCGCGGGCACGGTTCAGGTGTGCTGGGGTATCCGGGTGCAAGGACGTCAGCCATCGGTTTTACTGCCGCTTGGCGCAGCGTCGCCGCAGGGGATAATAAGAGCAAAAGCGTCCCGTACTGTTTGAGCGCCAGCGAGTTTGCGGAAAGGACGCCTTATAATCCCGCGTAGCGGGATGCAGCAAGCCTTAGCGGCACTTCAAACCGCTATGGCGTGTCCTTGTGCCCGGATACCCCGGCACACCGGTGCACCAAGGCAAACGCAATTGAGCATTTCAGATAACCCGCATTTCCTTTTTACGAGGCCATCAATCGGCATGGATCGAAAAATCATTCAGGTCGACACGGTGGGCGAGGTCCTGCTGGAGCGCAGCACCCGGGCCCGCCGCATTCAGCTCACGGTCAGACTTCCCGGCCGGGTCCGGGTGGCGGTCCCCCGCGGCATTCCGTTTGAACTGGCCGCGCGGTTCGCCCATTCAAAATCCGAGTGGATCCGCGGCCGGCGGCAGGCACTGATGGAAATCGCCGACCGCGCCGAAGCCCTGTGCAGGGTGCCGATCGATATACCCGAGTCCGGACGCCGGCTTCGCCAGCGCCTGGCGGCGTTGGCGGCCCATCACGGGTTTGCCTATCGACGCGTGAGCATCCGAAACCAGAGGACCCGCTGGGGAAGCTGTTCGACGCGCAACGACATCAGTCTCAACATCAATCTGGCACGCCTGCCGTCCGAACTGATGGACTACGTCCTGCTGCACGAACTTGTGCACACGCGCATCAAAAACCATGGCGCGGCGTTCTGGAGGGAGTTGGATCGATGCGTGGCCGGCGCCCGTTCGGTCGATCGCCGGCTGGACGATTATCGGGGACTGCTCGGTCGAATCTGATTCAGGGCGGACATACGTAAGGCAGCTCAGCAATGGAGCGCCGATAGGCCGCTTCTTTCAGAGGCGCGCGATCAGCGCTTGCGCTCGCGTGCGGCGGAAACGGCTCCTGCGGCGTATTCGATCACGGAAATGCTGGTCACCGCGATGATCAGCCAGGACAGCACGCCCATGATCCACTTGCCGGTGTACGGCCAATAGACGGGGCCGAAGACGATGATGACGGCGCCGACACCCTGGACAATCGCCTTGATTTTGCCACTGCGCTTGGCCGATACGGTTTTGCCGAATTTTGACAATGTAATGCGGCAGTAGGCCACGGTGATATCGCGCAGGGCCATGGTGAGGGGCACCAGCGGCAGGGCCAGGCCGGCCATGAAAAGCCCCCAGTAAATCAAAAGCCGCGAGACGCTGTCGGAAAATGGATCGAGCATGGCCCCCCATTCGGTCACAAAACCATAGCGCCGGGCGATCAATCCATCCAGCAGATCCGACAATTCGATGATGCCGATCAGGCAGGCGGCTGCAAAAAGAACCCCGAAGCTCAAACGGGGCGAATAGAGCAGCAGGATCACCATGCTGATCGCAATGGGAATGCGCACCACCGTGAAAAACTGAACCAAAACGAAAAGGGCGCCCCGTTTCGGCATATTGACTTCCATCGCGTTATCCATAGAGATTTTTTCAAAAACCCGTACCCAGGTCGATGGGCCGTTTTTTATACATGAATCATACGAAAAGACAACAGCGATATACCCGCCCTGAATCGAGGTCGCCGGTACCCGGGCGGGGAAATTAAAGATAACGGTCCGGCGTCGACGTATTTACAAAAAAATGAGAGTGCGATAGGCAACCCGCATGCAGATCATCACGCAATTACCCGCCGAGGCCAGGCATGCCATCCGGTTCGTTTTGACCGACATCGACGATACGTTGACGAATCAGGGGCGTCTGGTGGGAGAAGCCTTTCTGGCGATGGAGCAGCTCGAACGCGCCGGATTTTCGATCGTCCCCATCACCGGCCGCCCTGCCGGCTGGTGCGATCATATCGCCAGGATGTGGCCCGTGGCGGCCGTGGTCGGTGAAAACGGCGCCTTTTATTTCCATTACGACCGTGCGCGCAAAAAGATGGTGCGGCGCTATATAAAAGATGCCGCGGAGCTGGAAAAAGACCGGACGGCCCTGGATCGTATCAAACAGGTTATCCTGCAAAAGGTCCCGGGCGCGGCGGTGGCCTCCGATCAGTTCTCCCGGCTGGCCGACCTGGCGATCGATTTTTGCGAAGACGTACCTGCGCTGACCGATGGACAGGTCGAGCAGATCGTCCACTGTTTCCAGGATGCCGGCGCCCAGGCCAAGATCAGTTCGATTCACGTCAACGGCTGGTTTGGGCGATATGATAAATTATCGATGACGCGCCTGTTGTTCCGCGACCATTTTCAAACCGACCTGGACGCGGTCAATCGCTCGGCCCTGTTCATCGGCGATTCCCCCAACGACGCCCCCATGTTCGCCTACTTCGAACACTCGGTCGGCGTCGCCAACGTGCGCCATTTCATCGATCGTATCGAGACGCCGCCGCGCTGGGTGACATGCGCGGAAGGCGGCCACGGCTTTGCCGAAATGGCGCGTGTATTGATGTCTTAAACCGTCCCCAAGGCGCTCGTGCGGGCGCGGCCATGAAAGGAAAGAGCGGTGTTCACAAACAATTCCGAAACGGCTTCCAGAACCCTGTTGCCCGGGATCGACATGAAAACCCTGACGTGGGGCGAACGCACCCTCCTGGCGCAGTTCGAAATCGAGATGAACAGCCGCATCCCGGAACACCACCACCCTTACGAACAGATCGGCTACCTGGTCAGCGGGCGCCTGCAGCTGACCATCGGGACGGAGACCCGCACCGCCGAGGCGGGCGACAGCTGGTGCGTACCTGCCGATACGCCGCACGCCGCGCTGGCGCTCCTGCCCTGCGTGGCCATCGAGGTCTTCTCGCCGCCACGGGCCGACTACATGCCGAACAAAGCGGCCGCAAGCTGATCAGGAACTCAGGCCGTTCGCCTGCGTGGCCGTTCGGGGCGTCCGCTGCGATGAAAGCGACGACCCCGATGTCACCATTTCGGCTTCATCAGCCTACTTTTCCTGCCACACCGGATTGCGCCGCTCGAAAAACGCGCTGATGCCTTCGCGGGCGTCGGCCGTGGTGCAAAGCCGTGCAAAAGCTTCGTTCATGTAGCTGAAGGCCTTTTCATAAGGCAGGTCTTCGGCATTGTAGAACGCGCTTTTGGCGATCTGAACGGCGATCGGGCTTTTCTCGACCAGCAGCTTCGCCCAGCGATGCGCCTCGTCCACCAGTTGATCCTGCGCTACGACGCGGTTGACCAGTCCCATGGCCATGGCCTCGGGCGCTTTGATCAATTCGCCGAAAAGCAGCAGCTCCAAAGCTTTTTTGCGGCCGACGCAGCGCGCCACGGGAACCACCGGGCCGACACAGTTAAGCCCCACTTTAATGGCCGTCAAACCGAATTTTGCATTTTCAGCGGCGATGGTCAGGTCGGCGGCGGTCGCCAGACCCATCCCATTGGCGACGGCCACGCCCTGCACCCTGGCGATAACCGGTTTATGCATGCGGCTCAGCGTGATCAGGGGGCGTTCCATACACTCGATCCAGGCACGATATTGCTGCGCATCCTTGCCGTGGTATTCGTTAATGTCGATACCCGCACAAAATGCTTTCCCCGCTCCGCCGATGATCACGACCCGCACCCTGGGCTCCGCCTCGAGGCGCAGCAACGCCTGATCCAGGGCCTGCGCCATGGCGGTGTTGAAGGTGTTCATGTGGTCGGGACGGTTCAACGTGATCTCGGCGACATGGTCATCGTGGACGGTAACGAGCAATTCGGACTGGGACATGCGGTTCTCCTTCGTGCAAGATGGTTGACGATGCCCGGGCGGGTGCAAAATTCGTAATCGAAGCGAGTTTTGCGTATCCCCGCGGGGACCTGAACAGGTTCTCGAACTTATCATTGATAGTTATTTCGGAAGCTTGTCTATATGGTACAGCCATTGCTTAAGTACTTCCCGAATCGAACAGTGTTCCACCTGCCGGGCATTCCTCCGCGTTTCACCCCCAGCATTCGCGGCCAGGCTGGCCGGCAGTCTCCATACCCCCGGGTCAGTATGCGCCCACATCCTCGGGAAGGCCCTGACCCGAATGCTACAC
>JAEYRZ010000173.1 GCA_023435265.1 Pseudomonadota bacterium | reverse complement strand
GGCACTAAAACCGATGGCTGACGTCCTTGCACCCGGATACCCCGGCACACCTGATCCGTGCCCATCGAACCGAACTGGAACTTTCCAGATAACCGCGATAGAAAATGTGGATTCTGGAATGCTCGAGTACGGTTTCCTTAGTACACGTTTTCATAGATTCGAAAGCGTACCCCCACCCGGCCGGCATATCATTTTTCGCGGCGCCGGGAACCTGAAGAGGTTTTTATCATCCATAACGTACTGCCTGCGAGGTCGGCCTGGATCGGTCTGGGTTTGATGATCGACCGGTCTCGGGGCCGAAATCGCTATCGGGATCGGTATCGATAGCCGATTCGATTGCGCTACCGATGCCGATACCGACCCTGACCCCGAAATGAATTGCTACGATACTCATGAGCATCTGACTTGGCGCACCTGTGTGCCGGGTATCCGGGCAGACCACCTCATCGGGCAATGCATACTGCGGGGATGTCGGAGTGGTTCGGAGCGCGGGGGATGGGCGTGAGCGGGGCGGAAGCCCTGAAGCGGCGTTGAAGCTCGGTGCGGGCAGGCTCAGTCGGCGGTACGGAAATAGGCTTGCGGATCGTCTTCCAGTCTTTGCAGGCGGTCTTCGAGCGCCTGGATGTGCCCGGCCCGCATGCCCTGCGAATAGGTGGGGCTGACCGCGCGCCGCCGCAGCTGTTCGATCTGGTACTTCAAACGCTGGCGTTCGTAGCGGATTTTCTCATTCAGTTGCCCCCGGCGGTTCAGTTGTTCCTGCGTAGACTGGTTTTCAATGATCCGGCCGCGTTCAGCTTCCGATTGTGCGGCTTCGTTGCGGTACTGTTCGATCATCTCGTCATACGCGCGGCGCTGTGGCTCCGGCCCTTCGCACGGCAGGGTCGTCACCCGGGTTTCGATCCTGCCGAAGCGGTCGACGCTCTTGGGAGGCGGAAGATTGCTGAAATGTTTGATTCCCTGAGCGTCGGTCCACGTGAAAATCGTATCCGCCGGAAGCGGCGCCGCCAGCAGCCAGCCCGCGAAACTTGCGATCAGGATTCGGGTGAAACGATGGATGACCATGCTTGAATCCCTCGTTTGGGTTGATGATCATTCAAAATAAGAATTCTGGGGAGCGATGTCACGGCCGCGGGTCAGCCGGCCCGCCGTTCATGATTTCGGAGAATGAAGGCCGGATCGGCGCTTGCGGGACATCATCCGTGATCGGGAAGCGATTGGGGCTGCGATCTTTCGGGGTCGTCCAGGGCGAATGCTTCGATGATCCTCAGCAGGTCGTCCGCCTGGAACGGTTTGATGATGAACGCATCGGCGCCGAGTTCGCTGGCGCGTTGTTCCAGGGAAGGATCGCCTACGGTGATGATCACTTTTTTTTGCGGCATTCGGGCTTTCACGCGTTCGAGCAGCTCGAACCCGTTCATCTCGGGCAGGCTCGCATCCGCGATGATGATGTCCGCATGACGCGGCTCCAGTTCCAATTTTTGCCAGGCGGTGAATCCGCTTTCGCAGATTTCGATCTTGCGGTCCATGCTGTATTCGATCGTATGAACAGCGAAATCGCGGACCAGCGGATCGTCATCCACCACCATGATCTTGACTGGTTTCAGGAGCATGCAGGGAGCCCGCGCTTCAGGCCACCTTGAAAACAGGAATGGGGTCGGTGGCCTCGTACCCCAGGTCCCGGCAAAGGATCTCCAGGTTTTCGCGCATCGCGGCTCTACGATGTTCTCCCATGGGGAATCCCTTTGCCACCGCCTTGATCATCACGGCAAGGAGTTTGGCGCGCTGGTAAAAAACAGGGTCGACTTCGCTCGTTTCCTGCGGTCCGCCTTCGGGCGTGAACCCGGATGACAACCCTCCGATATCGACGCATTCGGATTCGACATGCCGCGCGTTCTCCAGCATCGCCTGGCGCCGGAAGTCTCCTACGGGACATCCGTCCAAATACGCTTTGGTCATGATGATCAGCAGGCGCAGGCGCGCGTTGAAAATATCGTCGATATCCATCTCGCGGGCTTCAGGCGCAGGGGAGCCAAAACGCAGCATAATGGTTTTCCTAAAATTTGTCAGCTTGCATGGATTGAAGCGGCAGAGTTAGAGCGATATGCTTTTAGCGTGTAAGGCAGGGTAAGTCAATAAGCCGTGCGGAAAAAAGAAATGAAGCAGTCCTCCCTGGACGATTCCGACTTCTGGTTTTATTTGACAGGCGGGGCGTGCAAAAGCGAGCGCCCGCTGATTTTCTGGTTGCCGCAGGGAAGCATGGAGGAGAGAGCGGATCCATCTTCTCCATGCTCCCCGATTCGGATTCCTCGATCAAAAAAGGGTCAGGGAATTGATAAAGCAACCGCCGCCGCCACCGCCGCCACCGCCGCCGCCGGAACCGTCGCCGAGATTGGAACTGCTTGGCAGTGAGCCGAAGCCGCCCATTGCGACGATGCTGCCGTTGGCGACGCCGTCGAGATCGCCGCTTCCACCGTCCGTAACCTGCACGACGATGGAGCGCCGGTCGGATGAGATGGAACTCGCGTGACCGAAGTCCTCATAACCGGCGGACATTGAAAATGCCACCCACTGGTCATTCGGGGCAATCGCACTTGAAAGATAGAGCGCGACCTCCGCCGTGTCGCCTGCGTTCGCGGTGATGATTTTGAAGGCGATCAGCCCCGCGGGGAGTTCCGGATGATCTGCGTAGGGTGTTTCGAGCGTTCCATTGTCGACGGCTTGAACGGCGTTCAAGGACACCACACTGCCGCTGCGGGCCGCATCGACCGCCACGCGTACATCGCCGCGCACCGAGCGCAGGCATTTCATCTTGGCCTGCGACAGATCGTCCTGGCCGTTGCCGTCCAGATCCAGCGGTTCCGCGATCTCCTGTGCATCCGGAATGCCGTCGGCATCGCCGTCGGCCGCCCACAGGCCGGTCTCGAAGGTGCCGATTGCCGGTTCGGAAGTGCCTCCGTTCTGGTTGCGGTGCCGGACCTGCCAGCTATAGCTGGTGCTTTCGTCCAGGATCAGCGGCGGCAGCACGAGGCGGGTCAAAAAGAAGTCGCTGCTCAGATCAAAGACCGCCAAATCGTCCGCCGAGCGGAAGACCTGCCACTGCGTGGCCGCGTGCTGCTCGGAGCGGTCCGCGTCATAAAACGTGCCGGTCGTCAGGTCGGGGGTCAAGGATACATTTTGCGCACCATTCGCAGGATTGATGAGTTCCGGCAGCCCGGGGGGATTGGTATCCAGGTAAAACCGGACCTCGTTGGAGTCGCTGCTTTCGCGGCCGGTTGCGTCGAACGCCCGGACAACGAAGTAGTACGCAGTGTTTTCATTCAACGTGGCCAGCGTGCATTGGACTCCGCCGCCTTCCCACGCCGGGATGGCGTAAGAATAGGACTCGCCTTCCGCACGCATGTATAGGCGATAGCCGGACGCACCGCTGCTGCCGTCCCAGGCCAGGCGCACTTCGCATGTGGCCAGGGCTTCGGAAAGGGGGATTGAAATCAATCCACCCAGAGTGAGAAGAAAGATGAGAAGCGTGTTCGAGATCGTCTGTACAAGTCGGGATTTGGATCGTTTCTGGGGCAATTTTCACCTGTTCGCGTTTGAGCGCCTTTTCAGAACGTGAAAAGGAGCGGTTTTCAGATCAATGCCACGGGCCGACGAAGATTGAAGCTTCGGTCACCCGTAGTGCAAGCAGCATGCCTGAGATCTCAGGATCCAAATACGCAGCATTTCAGGATACTTTAAGGGCCATCCTGTATTTGCGGTCGGTGGAGGTTACGATTTTTGCAGGGGCGCGTACCCGTTTTTACCAGTTGCTCGGGGTCCGGCGCGGCCGCGTGGGCGGCGGGTGCAGCCCATCGCCCTGCCGGGCGCAGGCGCGGTTCGGCGGCCCGGCTCTTTCGGGCGGATGTCTCGTTTACTTGATCCGATATTTTTGGTACCTTGCCCGCTGACGAGGACGCTGCAGAGCCGCTCCAGCACTGTGAACGGCAATGGCGATACGCGCAACCCTGCTTGGAAGTAGATTGAATGGATCCCAGCTACGGAATTACGGGCAAACTGCTGACCTGGTTCTTCGTTATCGTGACCATTTTTTACGGAACGATACTGTTGCTCTACCTGAATTTCCAGGAAGTGGTGCATATCTCCGAACAGATCGTTGGCAAGAATTACGCCATCTCGGACCATTCCAAGAAAATGCTCGAAAATCTGCTCAGCATGGAGGAGAACGAGAAAAAATACCGCCTGCTGCAGAAGCAGGATTATCTCGAATTCTTCAGCACCGCGCGCCTGGAATTCGAGGCCAGCCTGTTGAAAATTCTCAATCTGGAGGGGCCGGCCCTTTCTCCGCAATGGCAAACGGTCTATGACGCCTATCGACAGTATGTCGATGCCAAAGGGGATTCACCCGAGGGATCGACTGCGGTGCACCCCGAAGATATCCGGATTCCTGAAAAAGTGATCAATGAATGGATCGATCGCATTTCGGCCGCGCGTCTTGAAAATCAACTGGAAGTCGAGCAGGTCACGCGCGATCTCAACCGCCGGGCGCGGACCTCGATCCGGAATGCCCTCGTCGGCCTGGGCATCTCAAGCCTGGTGGGGCTGCTGGGAGTGGTCTATCTGGCCTACTCCATGATCCGCCCGCTCAGGGAGTTGATGCGCGGCATCCGCTCGATCTCGAAGGATCGCAACAGTGAACCGGTTCAGATTCGCTCTCACGACGAACTCGGCGAGCTGGCCACGGCATTCAACGAAATGTCGGAACGGCTACGGCAGGAAGAGCGGTTGCGGTCCGACTTCATTTCCATGCTGAGCCATGAGATCCGCACGCCGCTAACCTCGATCCGCGAATCTGTGAATATGGTCAGCGAGGAGGTGATGGGCCCGATCACGCCCCGGCAACATAAGTTTTTGGAAATCGCGGGCTCCGAGATCGGCAGGATTTGCGATTTGCTGAATCACCTGATGCAGGCCTCCCGCCTGGAGCCCGGTGCCTTGAAGCTGCACTACCAGTCTGTGGACAGCTATGCCCTGGTAGCGGCCTGCATTGAACGCTTGAAGCCCTCGGCGGAAGCCAAGCAGATCCAGTTGACTTCCGAAATACTGCCAGAAACGCCCGATGTTTATGCAGACCCGCAATATCTGCAGCAGGTTTTCCTGAATCTGCTCGGCAACGCCATCAAATTTTCCGATCCACACTCAAAGGTATGGGTTCGGGCCGCGCGGTCGGACCGACGCGACATGCTCAATTTCATGGTCGTGGATAACGGACCGGGGATTCTGGAGCAGGATCAGGTCAAATTGTTCAATAAATTCTACCGCGCGCCCGCGGTGCGCGAGCATCTGGACGGCGTCGGGCTGGGATTGAGCATCACCAAGAACATCATCGAGGCCCACAGCGGAACCATATGGGTGGAGAGCCGGGTCGGGCAGGGCAGTACGTTTATTTTTACACTGCCCATCGCCGCGAGCCCGGTGGCGGTTGCGCGGGTTGCCGGTTGAGTGCCCACGGCAGTCGATTCCCGTTCGGCCGATGGCGGATCCGTGCGCGGCGGGGGCATTGCGGGCGGTATTTTTATTGATATTATGTTGCGCATCAAACAGGGGTTGATATACAAAAGAAACGATTGCATGCCCGTTAACCGCGTGGAGGCTGATCCTATTGTACAGGTCCATTATTTCCGCTTTGGTCATATTGATGCTGATCGGCACGGTGGGCTGCCGTCGTCTCCTGACGCACCTGGGGGCGGATCCGGTGCCCGAACCCCCGGCCGAATCACTCGATTATCAGGTGGCGGTGCAGCTTTATCGCGAGGGAGACTATAAGGCCGCCGGACAATGTTTTAACACCGTTCATCAGACGACCACCGATTCGGACCTGCGGCGCATGGCGCTTTATGGACTGGCCTGCTCGCGGTTGATGACGGCCGAAACAAGCGAGGACTACCGGCAAGGCCTGCAGCTCTGGTATCAGTGGGTCGAGGATGCTTCCGCGAACGCCCGCGACGAAACGCCGCTGCTGATGGTCCCACTGCTCCGGGAAAAGTCCTTCTTCGGCACGATCCCCTTGAACGGCCCGGTGCCGGGTGAAATACCGGAAAGCAAAATCGTACCGGCCTGGCGGTTGGTGAAAACGCAGCAGGATGCGGATAACCTCAAGCAGCAACTGGACGAATCCGACAAGGCGAAGAAGATCGCGCAAAAGCGTATCGCCGCGCTTGAGAAGGAGATCGAAGAGCTCAAGAGCCAGATCAAGGCACTTGAAACCATCGACCAGAAAATGCAAAAGAAAAAAAGTGCCATTCCATCGGCCAATTGAGAGCTAGGATGATCGCTATGTTCAAATCCGATCCGGAAACCAACGCCATTCTGATTGTGGATGACGACCTGCATGTCCTGGATGTCCTGGAGGCGCGTCTGCAGTCGGCCGGTTTCCGGATTTTCAAGGCCAACAACGGACCGGATGCCCTCAAATTACTGAAGGACAACCCGGTCGATTTGATGATTTCCGATATGAAGATGCCGACCATGGGCGGTATGGAGGTCCTGACCCGCGCCCGGGCGATTCAGCCGGGACTGCCGGTTATATTTTTGACAGCCTACGGTTCGATCCCCGACGCCGTCAAGGCCGTCAAGGCGGGAGCGGTCGATTATCTGGCCAAACCGTTCGACGGACGCGACCTGGTGCAGAAATTGCGCAAAGTCCTGGAGGATCACCCCCGCCTGGACGCCATCCGGGATGATGAATCGGTTGTCGGCGACATCGACACCGCGATCAGCCCCAAAATGAAAACCCTTTATTCGATGGTGCGCCGGGTGGCCCAGAGCAATGTGAATGTGCTTATCCTGGGCGAAAGCGGCGTCGGTAAAGAGCGCATCGCCAGGCTGGTCCACCAGCTCAGTCCGCGGGCCCAGAAGCCGTTCGTGGTGGTGGACTGCGGCAGCACCCCGGCCGGTCTTCTGGAAAGCGAGCTGTTCGGACACGTCAAGGGCGCATTCACGCATGCGGTCAACGATAAGAAAGGGCTTATCGAAACCGCCGACAAGGGGACGCTGTTCCTCGATGAAATCGGCAACATTTCCCCGGAAATGCAAGTCCGCCTGCTGCGCTTCCTGGAGGACCGCAAGATCCGGCGCATCGGCGATCTCAAAGAAAATTCGGTGGATTGCCGTGTGATCGCGGCCACCAATTCCGATCTGGTCGAGGATATCAAAAAGGGGCGGTTCCGCGAAGACCTTTATTACCGCCTGCGGGTGGTCACCGTCTCGATTCCCCGTCTGCGGGACCGAAAGGAAGACATCCCGGCCCTGGCGGAGATCTTCATCAATAACTTCGCCCGCAACCATGGCACCCGGCCGGTCAAGATGCCGCCGCAGACCATGGCGTACCTGGTGGAATATCCATGGCCCGGCAATGTGCGCGAATTGAAGAATGCCATTGAGGCCGGTATCGTGCTGAGCCACGACCACTTGCTCAGGCCTGAAGACATGCAGCTTTCGGGGCAGTTGCTGCGCGAGGAAACCGCCGGTGCGGACGGCAGGAACCCCTTTTCTCTGGAAGAAACGGAACGCAACACGATCATCCGCGCCCTGAAGCAGGCCGGCGGCGTGCAAAAAGAAGCCGCCAAGCTTTTAGGCATCAGCCGCCGCGCGATTCACTATAAAATAAAAAAGTACGAGATCAATTCAAGTGGGTTGAGGGCACGCACCTGACGGCGTGCCGTAACGCGGATGCACGGACGGGCTCCTTATGTGCGCCGGTGCCGCCGCACCGGGGAACGCCGATGAAAGGAGCTGCCGATGAAAACATTTCTGGTTTTCCTGGCGATCGCAGGGCTGTGGTACCTGTTGCAGGCCTATGTTCTGCCCAGGCTGGGAATTTCAACCTGAATGCGGAATGCATGTCAGGTGACACGCAAAGAACCGAATGACGGATCAAAACGGCCCCCCGAAGAAACTCGACCAGGATTATGAACTGATCCAGGCCATACAGGCCGGTCAAAAAGAGTTGTTCACGGAATTGATCCAGCGCTACGAACAGGCCCTCTACAACTTCGGGCTGAAGATGTGCGGTCAATCCAGCGATGCCGAAGATATCGTCCAGGATACGTTCCTGAATGTTTATAAGTACATCAAAGATTTCCGCTACGAAACCAAGTTCAAGAACTGGCTCTACCGCATCGCCACGAGCGCCTGCATCAAAAAGCGGCGCAAATCGAAATTCGCCCCCGAACGTGAATTGTCGCTCGAAGAATTTTTACCGGCGGACGAAGGCGCTGTCGAGCAGCAGGTTCCCCCCTGGGCCGCGCTGCCGCTCGAACGGCTGTTGAACGAAGAATTGGGGCGGGTGTTGAAAAAGGCGATATTGGAACTGCCCGAGAATTATCGGGTGGTGTTGGTTTTGAGGGATATCGAAGATTTTTCGACCGAAGAGGCCGCCCAGATCCTGGGGATCACCCCCACCAACGTGAAGGTGCGCCTGCACCGGGCGCGGCTTTTCGTGCGTAATCAACTCAAGGCTTATTACCAGGATGAGTAAGCTGAAACACGACTCCAAGCAATGCGCGGGCCTTCTGGCCATCCTGTCCGATTACATCAACAATGAATTGGACGACGCGGGCCGGCAGATCCTGGAGGCCCATCTCAAGGACTGCCGCGCGTGCCAGGTATGCCTCTCCACCTTGCGTAGAACGGTGGAACTGTGCCGCCAGTTCAAGGCCGCGCCCCTGCCGGCGGGCTTTTCGAGCCGCCTGCGAAGTTTTCTGCAGCGCTCGCGCTGAAGCACGTACACTGGGTTTCAGATCGAATCGAGCGCCAGCGGCTTGCCGGTCATCTCCCGGTTCGCCGTTTCAAGATGTTCCCGTCCGGCGATGACGGCGACACCGGTTTTGCGCCCTGCACCGAAATAGCGCTCGACGACCGTTTCGACGCGCTTCAGATCCACTGTCAGCAGGTCCCGCTTGAATGCCCGGCGGGCGTCGTCGTCCAAACCCACGATCAGCCGGCCGAAAGCCTTGCGGGCGGCGGGACCCGGCGGGTCCGGCTTGTCGATTTCGGAACACACCTGCAGGATCGCCTCTTTGATGTCCTCGGCGGCGGCTTTTCCGTCGAGAAAAAAGTCCGCCGCGGCGCCGAAAACCTGGATGGTGCGGGTGATATGCGGATCGCGGTAGGAGGCCATGCTGAACAAGCCGGTCTCGGCGTTGTAGAGCGCGAATCCGCCGTAGGCGCCGCCTTTTTCCCGAATTTCGCGATGCAGATAAAGCGAGCGCAGCAGCTTGGCCAGAACGGCTAGGGCAGGCGCGTCGGGGGGCCCCCGGGGCCCCCGGGGCGGCGGGCGGGGCCCGCCGG
>JAEYRZ010000063.1 GCA_023435265.1 Pseudomonadota bacterium | reverse complement strand
CGTCCGTTCTCCTGCGCCACATTGACCAGGGCGAAGTAGTGCACCCAGGTATCCCGGGCTAAAAGGGTCGCATGGGCGAGCATGCTCTGGAAAGGCGCCACGGCGGAGATCGCCATCCGGCCAGGGCCGTAGGCCACGCTTGGGCGGCGACTGCTCAACGTCAGCAGCAGGATGCTGACGGTGAAAAAGAGAATCAGACCGGCGATCAAAACCACTTTTCTGGAGAACATGAAATCAGCTAATCACTACTTGCTTGAGGATTTCGATGCTGTCCAAGGCTCTTCCGGAACCCAGGGCCACTGTGGAGAGCGGGTCCTCGGTCACCGTGATCGGCAGGCCGCTTTCCTCACGCAGCAGTTTATCGAGGTTTTTAAGCAAGGCGCCGCCGCCGGTCAGAACAATTCCGCGGTCGACGATGTCGGCAGCCAGTTCCGGGGGCGTCTGTTCGAGCGCGATTTTCACCGTCTCGACGATCGCATCGATCTGCTCGGAAATGGCGACGCGCACCTCTTCGGAATCGATGGCCAGGATTTTGGGAATGCCCGAAACCAGATCGCGGCCCTTGACCTCGATGGTTTCCACTTTTTCCGGATCCGGGTAGGCGTTGCCGATGGTGGTTTTGATGATCTCCGCGGTCCGTTCGCCGATCAGCAGGTTATACTTACGCTTGATATACTGGATGATCGCCTCGTCCATCTTGTCGCCGGCCACCCTCAGGGATCTGCTGTAGACAATGCCGGCGAGAGAAATCACGGCCACTTCGGTGGTGCCGCCGCCGATATCGACGACCATGTTGCAGGTCGGCTCGGTAATCGGCAGGTTGGCGCCGATCGCAGCGGCCATCGGCTCTTCGATCAAAAATACTTCCCGTGCACCGGCCGATTCGGCCGATTCACGAACTGCACGCTTCTCCACCTGCGTGATCCCCGAAGGAACGGCGATGATCACTCTCGGACGAACCAGCGAACGGCGGTTGTGCACCTTGTGGATGAAGTGGCGCAGCATGGCTTCGGTGACTTCGAAATCGGCGATCACACCGTCGCGCATCGGGCGAATGGCCACGATATTGCCCGGCGTGCGGCCCAGCATGTGCTTGGCCTCCAGTCCTACGGCCAGTACCCGGTTACGCGCCCGGTTATCCGTGCGGACCGCTACCACCGAAGGTTCGTTGAGGACGATGCCTTTTCCCTTGACATAGACCAGCGTGTTGGCGGTTCCGAGATCGATGGCTAAATCGTTTGAAAAAATACCTAAGACGGAATCCAAGAAAAAGTTCATTAAAGACTTCCCCGTTGATTAGAGGTCCGGTTGTTTTTCCATGCGCTGAGCGCCTCGTCCGTCTGCGTCGAAGCTCGCCGGAGACATGAATCGACTATGGTTAACAGAGACCCTGTTGCATTTCAAGAATAAAGTCTGGAAATTGCGTGATATATCGCCATTCGGCCGTGTACTGAACGCCGTCAGTTCCGATCGCTGAGCGCCGTAAAAACGGCATCGTGCAGGAGCGGTCGAAAAGCACGGATTTTGGTGTTGTACCGTGAAGGGTGCACGCGATTGGTCAACAGAATCACAATCAGTGCGCGGTCGCGATCCATCCAAAACGAGGTGCCGGTGAATCCAAGGTGCCCGACACTCCGGGGGCCGAAAAACCGACCGGAACTGGATCCTGCGGCCGCCGGAGTATCGAATCCAAGTGTCCAATTGGTATCCTTTCCGTGTTCAAAAAAGTGACGCACGATGATGGGATCGATAAATTTTGCGGTCCCACCGCCCCTGTCGCAATCCAGCAGAACCTGCAAGAGTGCATACACCCCGCGGGCAGTTCCGAAGAGTCCGGCGTGTCCGCCGACGCCGCCGATCGCATCGGCGTTGTCGTCATGCACCTCGCCTTTCAACAAACGGCCGCGCAGCGGGCATAATTCGGTGGCGGCAAACTCTACTTCCGCCGGTCGATTCGGGGTGACCGGAAAAAAGAGCCGCTCGATGCCCAAGGGCCGATACGCGGACTCAAGCAAAAAACGGTCCAATTTTTCATGCGTGATCGATTCGATCACCCGCTGAAGCAGAAGGAAGCCCAGATCACTGTATTCGGTGCGCACTCCCGGTTCGGCGCGCAACGGCTCCCGGATCAGCCAGCGCATGAAATGAGCGCGGCGTTCAGTGCGGGGAATTTGACGCAGCCGCATGAAATAGGGACGGAACGCCGGCAGTCCCGCGCAATGGCGCAGCAGCTGCCGGCACGTCAGGTCGGCCTTGTCCGAAGCGGTCAGGCTCCGATCGTACAGGCCGCAGGGGCGGTCGAGATCGAGACGCGCGTCCTGGACCAGGAGCATCGCCGCGAGGGCCGTCGCCAGGGGCTTGGTAAGAGAGGCCAGGTCGAAGCAGGTTTCCTCGGATACCGGCACCTGCCGGAAGAGGTCGGCCGTTCCATAAGCCTTTTCAAAGACGACGGCCCCCTCCTGCGCCACCAGCAGAACCGCGCCGGGGAAGGCGCGTTGGGCGACGCCGCTGCGCATCATCCGATCGACTTGAAAGAAATTCACCCGTTCCCCGCATTTCGCATCTACGCCACCAGCGCACTTTCAAGGCCGGTCAGCTCGACTTGGGCCGTATCCAGCCGCACGGTCACGCCAAGCGGGACGGTCATATTCGGGCCATCGTGTCCAATCGCGCAGCCGGCCAGCACGGGGATGCCCAGATCCCCGAAGCAACCCTCGATGACGCGATCGATGTCGTCCGGGTTTCCACACTCCGTAAACGACCCCGCCAGCACCCCGGCCACACCCTCGAAGGCGCCGGCCATTCGCATTTGGGTCAGCATGCGGTCGATGCGGTAAGGGGCTTCATGCGTGTCTTCGAGCAACAGGATCGCGCCCCGGTATGACCGGGCAAAAGGAGTCCCCAGCAGGTGATTCAAGGTGTTCAGGTTGCCGCCCGTCAGAATACCTTCCGCACGGCCCGGACGAATGACGCGTCCGTTTGGGATGGCGGTGCGCAAGGGAGCCGCACGGGTCACGGCCTCGAAGAACGAATCGACGGTGGCGGCATCGGCCTTGCCCAGGGTGGTCACCGTCGGGCCGTGAAAGGTCACCAAACCGGACCTGAGCTGGAATGCCATGTGCAGCGCCGTAATGTCGCTGAAACCGATGAACGCCTTGGGCTGCGCACGGATCAGATCGTAATCGAGTCGTGACAGCAGCCGGAGCGTTCCGTACCCACCGCGCGCACACATCACGGCATCGACGGCCTCATCCATGAACATCTGATGGAGCTGTGCCACCCGTTGCGCATCGCTGCCGGCCAGATAGCCGTCGCGTTCAAAGAGGCCGTCCGCAGTGCGCAGCCGAAAGCCCAGAAGGTTCAATGCGCCCATGCCGCGGGTAAGCTCGGCCGGATCGAACGGGCTGGCGGGAGCCACGATCCCGATCACAGCACCGGGTTTCAGGACACGCGGTTTTTGCAGACGGAGGTTACTCATGATTTCCTTTGCGGACTGCTGGTCCGATGGTTCCATTTTTTTCCGACGCTGCGCCGGGGCTGCGTGCACTTTATGAAAAAGGGTTCCCATGGTCAAGGAGTCCCTTCGATCAATCGATTTCAATATTGATCCCGATCGAACAAACCATTAAACTGCCGCTCCCGATGAACAGCGGCTCCGCGGCATCTTCCGAACCGCCGCAAACGAGGAACGATCGATTGACCGCCAAACTGAAACGCTACCCGCGCCTGGCCTGGACCATCACAGGGGCGCTGATCGCCATTCCGCCGATCATGGGCCTGTATGCACTCTGGCTTGGGCAGGACGCCTCGTGGGACTTGCGCAATTATCATTTTTACAACCCATTCGCCTATCTCACCGGCCGTATGGGGTATGACATCGCCGTGGCGCATGTGGCCACCTATTACAATCCATTGATGTACATCCCCTTTTATTATGCCGTCTGCGCATTCCCACCCAAGGTGATCGGGTTCGTGCTGGGGCTGATTCCCGGCTGCAATATCTTCCTGTTGTACGCGATCGCGCGCCGCGCGACCCAGGCCCGGCAGACCCGGGGAGGCTGCTGGCTCTGCCTGGCCGTGGCGCTCACCGGGTTTTTCGGGGCGGTCAATTTATCCGAGATCGGGACGAGCTTCGGTGACAATATCCTGAGCCTGCTTGTGCTTGCCGCCGTTTGGCTGATCATCAGCCAACGCCGCCGATTCGAGGAGGACATCCGGCCGGGCGCACTCGTCGCGGTTGCCGCCGGGGCTTTGGCCGGGGCCGCCTTCGGTCTCAAGCAGCCTTTCGCCGTCTATGCCGTAGGATTGTGCGCAGCCTTTTTCGGGCTCGGCATATCGTTCAGAAGGCGCTTTCTGCTGGCCTTCGTTTTCGGTCTGGGGGTCCTGGCGGGTGCCGCGGCAACCGGCGGGTTCTGGATGATCGAGATGTGGGACCGCTATCAGAACCCGCTCTTTCCGTACTTCAATCAACTCTTTCAGTCTCCCTGGGGCGCGCCGGCGCCCTATCGTGATGAACGCTTTCTGCCTCAGGATGCAACGGATTGGCTGATGTTTCCCTTCCGCCCGGTACGCTACCCGACGGGACTCGGCGAGGTGTTCTTCCGCGATCTCCGGTTTCCGCTCCTGTATCTGCTGGCCGCCGGTCTGCTGATAAAACGTGCGCTGAGCCGCATACGCGGAACCGGAGCTCCGGGACCACAGGCCACCCCCGATGACCCGGGCGCGGTCCGCCCCTTCATCCTGATCTTCATGGCCGTATCGTTCATCCTGTGGATGAAGCTGTTCGGGGTGTACCGATACGTGATCGTGCTCGAACTGCTGGCGCCGTTGGCCATTCTGCTGGTCTGGGGAGCGCTCGTACGCCGCACGGGGTTTCGGACGATATTGGCGGCAGCTTGCTTCGTCCTGATCCTGGCCACCCTTGTGCCGGGCGATTGGGACCGCCGCCCGTGGGGTCCCGATTACTTCGGCGTCGCGTCGGAGGTGCCGCCCGTCCCGGGCGACAGCCTCGTGCTCGGCGCCGGCTTCGAACCGATGGCCTACATGATCCCGTTTTTTCCACCCCAGGTACGTTTTTTGCGCATCCAGGGCTACATGACCGGCCCTTCAAGTACGCCCAATGAAACGGACCGGCTGATGCGCGGGACGATCGACGCGCATCGCGGCCCCCTCTACATACTATTCCGCTCGTTCGACGTGGAAAACGTGCTGGGCGCGCTCTCGGCCTATGGGCTGGAGATATCCGGCAACTGCCGGGAGCTGACCCCTCATGTGGAACCCCAACAGGAGCATCCGTTTTACTTGTGCACCGTTCGAAAACGGAGTTCCTGAGGAGAATGCGATGGAATGCAGTTCTTCCGGATACCGGATCGCAGTATTGCTTCCCTGCTACAACGAAGAAGCCGCAATCGGCCAGGTGGTGCGCGATTTCAAGGCGGCACTGCCCGAAGCGACGGTTTTTGTTTACGACAATAATTCCACGGACCGGACGGTCGAGATCGCCCGCGCAGCCGGTGCGCTGGTGCGCCGGGAACCTCGTCAGGGCAAGGGGCACGTCGTCCGGCGCATGTTCGCCGATGTCGAAGCCGACATCTACATCCTGGCCGATGGCGACGGCACCTACACGGCCGCCAGCGCCCCCGAAATGATTGCGCGGCTCATCGGCGAGCAGCTGGACATGGTGGTCGGTTCGCGCCTGACAACCTTCGCCGGCGACGCCTTCCGCCGCGGCCACCGCTTAGGAAACGATATCTTGACCCGCTGTCTGGGCCTTTTTTTCGGCCGCACATTTACCGATATACTTTCGGGCTACCGGGTCTTCTCGCGGCGTTACGTCAAGTCGTTCCCGGCCTTGTCGACCGGGTTCGAAACCGAAACCGAGCTCTCTGTGCACGCCCTGGAGCTGCGCATGCCCACGACCGAGGTGGCCACCCCCTACAAGGAAAGGCCCCCCGGCTCGGCCAGCAAATTGCGCACATATCGGGATGGATGGCGCATCCTGATGACCATCATGATGCTCTTCAAGGAAGAACGCCCATTGGCGTTCTTTTCGATCATTGCCGGCGTGTTGGCCCTAGCGGCGATGCTCCTGGCCTACCCGGTCTTCATGACCTATTTCGAAACCGGCCTGGTACCGCGCTTCCCGACGGCGATTCTCTCGACCGGCTTGATGATCCTGGCCTGCCTGAGCCTGACCAGCGGATTCATACTGGACACGGTGACCCGCGGCCGACGCGAGATGAAACGTTTATTCTATCTTTCATTGCCGGTTCATTGCGCCGGGACACGCGAAAGTCAGGTCCTGTCCGACCCTCCTCAAGCCGCAGCCGATTCGGGCGCGAAAGGCAATTGAGTCGGCTGCGGTAACCGGAACCGGTTATCGAAAGGCTTGCGGGTCAGGGCGTCGCAAGAAGATGTGACATGTTAAACAGTGGTCGGGATCGGTATCGGGGCGCAATCGCCATCGCAACATCGCCAAAAAACCGCGCTCGGAACCGGACCATACCGGCAGCCTTGTTCGACACCGATTCCGACCCCGATACCGAGCTCGATTCGAAAAGCCATATTCGATTGCCCCGGCTTTCGGCTTTTCCAAACTTGACATGTACCCACCAGGGTGATATCAGGCGTTCTTTGTGTCGGGGCGTAGCGCAGTCTGGTAGCGCACTTGAATGGGGTTCAAGGGGTCGTTGGTTCAAATCCAATCGCCCCGACCAAACTTGAGAACAGAAGCGGGTTGACTCGGTCAGCCCGCTTTTTTTTATGAAGCGGTCTATCCGACGGAAACGAAATCATTGGCGTGTTCTGTTGCGGAGCAGCCGGTCCTTGATCTGCGGCGCAACCGGTCAAGGGCATCAAGCCCGCCGCCGCCTGGCTTTGGCCGAAATGATCGGCGTATTCAGCACCAGCGCCGATAAATCGTCGTGGCGGGTGATATCGAGCTTGAGCTGCTTCTGATCGATCACGAAATAACGTGAAATGACCGTTACGATTTCGTTCTGCATGTTCTTCAGAATTTCGTCGGATACTTCCAGGCGATCATAGACCAGTGCGAACT
>JAEYRZ010000195.1 GCA_023435265.1 Pseudomonadota bacterium | reverse complement strand
GTTCGGCAGGCCCCAAGGCGGTGATCCGGTCCTTGTCGACGGCGACGGCGCCCGAAGGATGGACCGTGTGGTCGTCATCCATGGTCAACACCGTGCCGTTGGTGATCAGCAGATCGGTGACGTGCTCGGGATCCATTAACGCAGCCTTTACGGCGCCGTGGGTTCGGACACTTTTACGAACCCATCAAATTTCTCGATAAATTCGTAAAAAGTAATTTTTAACCACAGAAGGCACAGAGGACACAGAGAAAATAATATACTTAAGGGCTTACCTCTGTGAACTCTGTGGTTGATCTGCCTTTTTTTGCAAGCCCATCAACCTCTTAACGCGTTCAGAAAAAGATGAAAGCTGAAAGTCGAACTTGGGCTCGAATACCCTGGCACACCGGTGCACACAGGCAATATAACGTACCCGAGCATTCCAAGTATCCGCATTCAGCTTTCGGCTCCTTTTCGACCACTGATTTTCAAAGCCCCGCCAGGATACCCGCGATGAGGCTGCCCAGGCGCGGCGCCGCCTGCTGCGCCACCGCGATGATGGCCTCGACCGAGGCCGGCTGCGGCCGATCGGGAATGTTGAGGTTGGTGATCACCGACAGCCCGAGCACCTGCATGCCGCCATGAACGGCCGCGATCGCTTCCATGACGGTCGAAAACCCCACTGCATCGGCGCCGATGGTGCGCAGGAAGCGCATTTCGGCCGGAGTCTCCAGCGACGGCCCCTGCAGCCCCGCATAGACTCCGCGGCAGATTTCGACCCCCGACCGCTGCGCCTCGGCCGCGGCCAGTTCTCGCAGGCCCGGGGAATAGACCCGGGTCATGTCGGGAAAACGCGGTCCCCACTGATCGTCGTTGGCGCCGATGAGCGGGTTGCGGCCGGTCAGATTGATATGATCATCGATGATCATGATCCGCCCGGCCGAGAAGGCCGGATTGAGACCGCCGGAAGCGTTGGTCAGGACCAGCCGGGTTGCCCCCAGGGCCTGCAGCACGCGGATGGGAAAGGTCACTTCGGCCGGCGAATAGCCCTCATACAAATGAAAGCGTCCCTGCAGCACGCAAACCTCGCGGCCGGACAAGCGGCCGGCGATCAGGCGGCCGTGATGGCTCTGCACGGTCGCCAGTGGGAAATGCGGAATCTCGGCGTAGTCGATCCGCTGGTGGATGTCGAGCGGACCGCTGACATCGCCCAGCCCGGTGCCGGTCAATACGGCCACCTCCGGCCGGGACGGGAGCCGTCCGGAGAGCCATTGCGCGGTTTGCAGGGCATCGTTTCGGTCGTGAGCCGGCATGCGGAAGTCCTTGGCGGTTGGTCGGTTCAACAGGTTTAACTGGTTAAACGGGTTGTAATTAAGTCAATCCGCACTGTTTCACAACAATTGCTTTTAGAAAACCGTCGGACCAAACCAATCAACCTGTTTACGCCCGCCAACCTGTTAAACCTGTTAAACCCATCAACCCATTAACCCGCCAACCCGCCAGCCCGCCAACCCGCAACCCCGCTAAACCCTTAAACCTTCGTTGACTTTTGGCCGCGATTGTGGAATTTTTGCCACCTGGCAAAGCAAGCAACGGACCTGATCCGGGCGCCCCTCGACAAGCGGCCGGTTTTCGGCACCTTCGGACAAGGAGATCTCATGAATCCCACCACGCATCCTGACCTTCCGGATATCACGGCCGAGATGTGGGAACAAATCGACGCGATCGTCCAGGCCAACCGCAGCGTCGCCGGAGCGATCATCACCGTTCTGCGCGAGTGTCAGAACGTGGTCGGCTATCTTCCGGTTCAGTTGCTCGACTACATCGGAGCCGGCCTGAACGTGCCCCCGAGCGATGTCTACGGGGTGGCCTCTTTTTACGCGCTCTTTTCGATGAAGCCCAAGGGCCGCCATACGGTCAAGATCTGCCTGGGAACAGCCTGCTATGTCAAAGGCATCAAGGAAGTGCTCAGCCGCATCGAAAACAGCTATCATCTCAAGGAGGGTGAAACCTCCGAGGACCGCCGCTTCTCGCTGGAAGGCGTCCGCTGCCTTGGCGCCTGCGGACTGGCGCCGGTGATGGTAATCGACAAGGATACGCACGGGGACGTCAGTTCGGACAAGGTCATCGAAATCCTCGAGAACTATAAATAAGAAGCAAACCATGAAAATTGCAGAACTGCGCGACATCTTGAAAGCCAAGGTACTGGTCGGCGAAGATCAGCTCGACAACGTGATCGTCGGCGGCGGTGCGGCGGACCTCATGGATGACGTCCTGGCGGCGGCGGCCAAAGGATGCGCGCTGCTGACGGGCGTCACCACCGAACACGTCATGCAGACCGCCAAAATAGTCCAGGTGGCCGTGGTGGTGATCGTGCGGGGCAAAAAACCTTCCGCCAATGTCGTGGATCTGGCCCGCGCCTACAACATTCCGCTGCTGATGACGGACTACTCACTGTTTGTCGCCTGCGGACGGCTCTACATGAACGGTATCAGAGGATTGGACGGCTCATGGTAGACCCGCGGGTCCACGATGCGTCTGTTATGCCGAGGAGCACACAATGCCCAAATTGACAGTCGACGACCTTACATCGATCAAGCGGAAAAGCGCCCCCCGGATGGCCTTTCAGGACAAGACCTACCTGCTGCTCTGCGGCGGAACGGGTTGTCACGCCACCGGCAGCATCAAAGTCAAGGATGCCCTGCAGCAGGAAATCGATGCCAAAGGCCTGACCGCCAAGGTCGAGGTGGTGGAAACGGGCTGCAACGGCTTCTGCGCCATGGGGCCGATCATGGTGGTCCACCCGGGCGACATCTTCTACCAGAAGATCAAGCTGGAAGATATTCCCGCCATTGTGGAAAACCACCTGATCAACGGCACGCCGGTCGAAAAGCTTCTGTACGCGGACCCGGTCACGAAGAAATCGCTTTCGTCGCAGATCGACATCCCTTTCTTCGCCCACCAGATGCCGCGCGCCTTGCGCAACAAGGGCCTGATCGACCCCGAATCGATCGATGATTACATCGGACGGGACGGATACATGGGCGCGGCGCGCGCGCTGCTCGGGATGCAGCCCGCCGACATCATCGAACAGATGAAGATTTCCGGACTGCGCGGCCGCGGCGGCGCCGGCTTTCCCACCGGCGTCAAGTGGGACTTCGCCAGCAAGAGCCCCGGCGATATGAAGTACGTGCTGTGCAACGCCGACGAGGGCGATCCGGGCGCCTTCATGGACCGCAGCATTCTCGAAGCCGACCCGCACGCGGTTTTGGAGGGCATGATCATCGCGGCCAGGGCGATCAACTCGAGCAAAGGCTACATCTATGCGCGCACCGAGTACCCGCTGGCCATCAAGCGCCTGCAGATCGCCATCGCCCAGGCCAAGGCCTACGGCCTGCTGGGCGAAAACATCCTGGGCTCCGGATTCGGCTTCGACATCGAAATCTACCAGGGCGCGGGCGCCTTCGTCTGCGGCGAGGAGACGGCTCTGATGCGCAGCATCGAGGGCAAGCGCGGCATGCCGCGGCCCCGGCCGCCGTTTCCGGCGCACAAAGGGCTGTGGGAGAAACCGACCATCCTGAACAATGTGGAGACCTTCGCCAACGTGCCCCAGATCATGATCAACGGTGGTGCCTGGTACGCCGCCGTGGGCACCGCCACCAGCAAGGGAACGAAGGTCTTCGCTCTGTCCGGCGATGTCAACAACATCGGCCTGGTGGAAGTGCCGATGGGGACCAGCCTGCGCAAGCTGATCTTCGACATCGGCGGCGGCATACCCAAAAAGCGCAAATTCAAGGCGGTCCAGATGGGCGGGCCGTCCGGCGGCAGCATTCCCGAGCAGCACCTGGACACGCCGGTCGATTACGAAGAAATCACCAAGCTGGGCGCCATCATGGGCTCGGGCGGCGTCATCGTCATGGACGACCAGACCTGCATGGTGGACATGGCGCGCTTCTTCATGGATTTCATCCAGGAGGAATCGTGCGGCAAATGCACACCCTGCCGCGAGGGCACGCGCCGGCTGCTGGAGCTGCTCGACAAGATCTGCGAGGGGCGCGGCGAGCCGGAGGACCTAACGGCCATGGAACAGCTTTCGGGCGTGATCCGCGAAACGGCTTTGTGCGGGCTCGGTCAGACCGGCCCCAACCCGGTGCTCTCGGCCCTGCGCTACTTCCGGGACGAATTCGAAGCCCACATCTTCGAAAAGCGCTGCCCGGCCAAGCGCTGCGTGGCCTTGCTGCGCTTCGAAATCGATCCCGAGCTGTGCCAGAAATGCGGACTGTGCTTCAAGGCCTGCCCGGCCGGAGCCATCCAGTGGCAGAAGAAAGAGGTGGCCCGCATCGACACGGATAAATGCATCAAATGTCTGACCTGCTTCGACAAATGCCGTTTCGGCGCCATTGACTGAAGCATCGTTCTACCCTTGCGGCGGCGATGCAAGGCCGCAGCGGACAGGAGCATTCGCATGGAAATCGCAATTTTCTTGATGGGGGGCCTGGGATTGCTCGTCGGAGTGGGCTTGGCCATTGCATCCAAAATTTTCTACGTCTACGTGGACCCGAAAGTACTGGCCATCGAAGGCGCTTTGCCCGGGGCAAACTGCGGCGGCTGCGGCTATCCGGGTTGCGGCTCCAATGCAGAAGCGATCGCCAGCGGAAAGTCCAGCCCCGGCTCCTGCGTGGCGGCCGGCCCGGAGGTGGCGCAGGCCATTGCGGCCATCCTGGGCGTCAGCGTCGAGGCCAAGGAACCCGACATCGCCCTTCCCGGCTGTACCTACGGCGTTGCCGAGGCCGACACCAAATTCAAGTACGACGGCCTGCAGGATTGCCGCGCCGCGACCCTGCTCAGCGGCGGCATGAAGGTCTGCACGATCGGCTGCGTCGGCCTGGGCACCTGCGAAAGGGCCTGTCCGTTCAACGCTATTTCCATGGGATCCGAAGGGCTGCCCGTGGTGGACGAAAAACGCTGCACCGGCTGCGGCACGTGCGAACGGGTCTGTCCCAAGCACATCATCACGCTGTCGTCGGTCACCCGTCGTATTTTGAAGGAGTACACCACCGAGGATTGTACGACCCCCTGCCAGCGCGCCTGCCCCGCCGGCATCAATATCAGTGCTTACATCGGCGCTGTCGCCCGGGGCGACGATCAGCGCGCCGTCCAGATCATCAAGGAGCGCAATCCGTTTCCGACCGTAATCGGCCGCATCTGCCCGCGGCCCTGTGAAAACGAATGCCGGCGCCAGCTGGTGGACGAACCGGTGGCCATCAACTACCTCAAACGATTCGCGGCCGACTTCGAACGCTCTCAAAAGGCGCGCATCCTGCCGTACAAAGCGCCTGCCACCGGCCGCAAAATCGCCGTGGTGGGCGGCGGCGTGGAAGGGCTTTCGGCGGCCTTTTTCAGTGCCCGGCTGGGACACGACGTCACCGTCTATGAAGCCGGACCCCGCATGGGCGGTCTGCTGCGCACGGCCATCGCCCGCTACCGATTGCCGGAAGATGTATTGGATTGGGACATCGAAGGCATTCTGGCCATGGGTGTCGCAGCCCAGTCCGGAAAGCCGGTGGAATCGGCCCCTGAACTGCTGCGCCAGGGCCATGCGGCCGTGTTCCTGGCCCTCGGCGGATGGGACAGCCGCCTGGCCCGCACCAACGGCCGCGGGGATACCAGCCCGGCTCCGGGTTGTCACCTGCTGATCGACCTGGCCAAATCCGGGCGGGAGGGATACCCCGAACTCAAATTGGACGGCTCCGTGGTCATTGTCGGCAGCCCGGACCTCTCAACGAGCCTCCTGGAACAGTGCAAAGTGCTGGGTGCCGAACGCCTGACCGTGCTGATCCGCGATGCGGCGCCGTTGAAACCCCTGCCGGATGTCGCCTTCGAATATTCAGGATTGAGCCGGCTCTATGGGCAGGGCGGTCACCTGACGGCGGTCGAACTGACCGACCTTTCAACCGGCGAACGCCGCAGGATCGATGCGCGCCACGTGGTCTTCGCCGCCGGCCGCATTCCCGAATTGATCCTGATCCCCGCCGCGCCGGAGGGCGATGCGCCCGCCGACCCGGACGCCTGGGAAGCCTTTCCGCCCTACAAGCAGCCGGCCCACCACCAGGAGATCGGACTGTTGGCCGACGGCGACCCCATGACCGATTTCAGCGCGGCCATCAAGGCGATCGCGGCCGGCCGCCGCGCCGCCGCCTCTGTCCACA
Source organism: Pseudomonadota bacterium (assembly GCA_023435265.1). Lineage (GTDB taxonomy): Bacteria > Desulfobacterota > Desulfobacteria > Desulfobacterales > Desulfosarcinaceae > UBA2230. Next base: position 29,461 of record JAEYRZ010000195.1, on the reverse strand, counting down.
AAGCGATGTATGGCATCGCCCTGGATCCGCCCGCTCATGTCGTGACGCCCCAGACGCCGATCCAGAACGTTTCCAGGGTGTTCGACGTAGATCCGCGCCCGCGCCAGATTATGCCGCTGGCCCAGGACGAGGCGCTGGCCCAGGGCGCGGAACTGGAGCGCGGGTTCAGCATGGCCGAGGCGCGAACGGAAGCCGCACGCTGCCTGCGCTGCGGCCTGATCTGTTACAAGCGCCGTCCGATCACGCTTCCCGCGGAAAGGGTCCAAGCCGCCGCGGCCGCAAATTGATACACGCGTAAAGGACGATCGTCGTATGATCACGGAAAAAGGGATTGTTACGCGCCTGGGAAAAACAGGTGCGTCCACCGTCTGGGTCAAAATGGTCCCGGGCGGGGCCTGCGGTTCATGCTCCGAGCGCCACAGCTGCAATCCCATGAGCGATTTCCACGCGCGTGAAGTGGAAATTTTGAACCCGGTGAGCGCCGAGGTCGGCGACCGGGTGGAGGTCGCCGTGGAAAGTTCCGCATTGCTGAAAGCGACTTTCCTATTGTATATATTCCCCATTATTTGCATGCTCCTGGGGGCGGCCGCCGGAGAACTTGCGGCCGGCCTGCTCCGGGTGAGCGGCTCGACACCGGCGGTATTGGGGGCCGTCGGCGCCTTGATCCTGGCGCTGATCGCCGTCAAGGTCCGCGGAAATCGAATGGCAAGCCGAGCCGCCTATCGGCCGCAGGCGATCCGCGTGCTGGCCCGCGGCGCCGAACCAGCGCTCGCGAACTGTACGTTGGCTACGTCCCGCGAATAAACGGATGCACCATGTCGCCCAAAGTTTTTATCAGCGTCAACGACACCGCCACTTTCGTCTGTCCGCAGTGCGGCAATGCCAGCACGACGAACGTCTCGAAATATGCATCGATCGACCGGAAGGTAACCGTCAACTGCAGGTGCAGCTGCGGCCACCAGTTCAAAGTGACACTGGAGAAACGCCGCCAATACCGCAAGGGAACCGACCTGCCCGGCATGTATTACCAGCGGTTGAGCAACGGCGAGGTTGACAAGGGCATCATGCGCGTGATGGATATCTCGAGCAAGGGCCTCAAACTCAAACTAAACGTCGAACGCAATTTTGAAATCGGCACGCCGCTGCGGGTGGAGTTTCATCTGGATGACAAGCGCCGCACGTTTATCGAAAAGGAAGTGGTCGTTCGGAACGTGAAGAAGAACCTGGTCGGCACGTCGTTTGCGCCAACCGAAGGGGACGACCCCAGCCTCGGGTTCTACCTGATGTCCTGACCGCGCGATTCATGTATGTCCATTCCTGCGGCCGCAGCTCCACTACGCCGACCTCCGATTACCGCACGATTGACGACACCGGATCTGGGAATACTAAATGCGGTTATCTGGAAAGTTCCATTTTGGTTCGATGGCGCGGATCCGGTGCGCCAAGGCAATATACGGACTTGAGCATTTCAGATATCCGCATATTAAAATATGCGTACCGTGCTCGATCGAGCGACCACGGCACCTGCAACGCTACCGAATTCGATGACGCGAGGAAATGACGCTGATGATATCCACTCTGCTTTCGATTTGTTCACCAAAACGTTTTACACGCTTGACCGCGATGGCCGTACTGTTGACGACGGCGGTTTGCGTTCACCCCCTGCAGGCCGCAAAAAGGCCGGACGCCCGGCTTCCTTTTGCTCCGGGCGAGCGGTTGACCTTCGATCTCACCTGGTCGGCCATCCCGGCCGGGCAGGCGGTCATGGAAGTGCTGCCCATGAAGACCATCAACGGAGAACCGGCCTATCACTTTCGCCTGACCGCCGAATCGAACCCGTTCGTGGATGTGTTCTATAAAGTCCGCGACCGCATCGATTCCTTCGCCGCCGCGGATATGAGCCGCACGGTCCATTACCTTCAAAAGAAACACGAGGGAAGCACACGCCGGAATGTGAAAGTCGAATTCGATTGGGACAAGGCTACGGCCCGCTATACCGACGACAAGAAGATCCGCAAGCCGATCGACATCAAACCCGGCACCTTCGACCCGCTCTCGGCGTTCTATTACTCACGCACCCTGGATCTCAAGGAAAACCGTGTGATGATGAGCCCGGTGACGGATGGAAGAAAATGCGTCCAGGGCATGGCGCGGATCATCGGCCGGGAGACCATCTCCGTACCCGGGGGCACATACGACACCTTCGTGATCGAACCCGATTTGAAGCATGTCAGCGGCGTGTTTGAAAAGAAAAAAGGTGCCAGGATCACCATTTGGGTCACCGCCGACGAACGGCGTCTGCCGGTCAAAATCGCCAGCCAGGTGGCCATCGGCAGTTTCGTCGGTGAGTTGGTTGCGGTTGAACACGGCATGCTTTGAACCCTACGCGCGCTACTGCGCAGAAAGGATGACCGATGCGCATGCTTCTGCTCGTGGGCAGGGTATTGGTCGGCATGTGGCTGCTCGCCGGTGTTGCAGCCGCCCTGGCGGCCGGGAAAGACGATCGGGTGGCCGATGTGAACGGGGTGGCGATCCGGTGGTTGGACGTGGAGGTGGAATCCTACCTGATCCGGAGTGAATCGCGACGGGCCAACCGGCCGCTTTCCGAAGCGCGGTTATCCGAACTCCGCCAGCCGATCGTGGATACGCTGATCGAACGCGAGCTGCTCTTTCAGGCGGCCCGCAAAAAAAAGATCGATGTGGCCGGGCGCGCGGTCGACCTCGCCTTCAAAGAATTGAAGCGCACCCGGGGATCGGCTGTGAATGCCCTTAAACAGATGGGCCTGAGCGATGCCGAACTCAAAGCCCGCGTGCGCAAGGGGCTCGTCGTCCAACGCCTGCTCTATCTGGACGTGCTGCGATACATCACGCGCTCCGAATCGGAGCCCGGGCCCCGGACGGCGACACCGCCCGAAGGCGATGGTGACCCGGTCCAGGTCCGGGTGCGGCATATTCTCGCTGCCGCCGATTCCGATGACGGGCGGCGGGCGGCGCTCGAACGCCTTCAGGCGGTCCGGCGTGAATTGGATCGGGGCGTTCCTTTTGCCCTCGCCGCATTCGATCATTCGGATTGCCCCAGCAGGAACCGCGGCGGAGACCTGGGGTACCTGACCTATGACGAGCTGATACCGGTATTCGCCGAGGCGGTTGCGGCCCTGCAGCCCGGCATGACGAGCGATGTCGTCGCCACCCGCCTGGGCTATCACCTGATTCAGCTGGTCGACCGCCGTTCCGGATGGTTCGAGGACGGCCCGCAGGCCGAGCGCACGCTGCGCTTCCAAAAGGAGCGCGATGCCATTCAAGCCTACGTGGATCGACTCGAGGAGCGGGCCGATATCCGCCGGTAGCGGGCTGCCGGCGCCCGTCGGGCGGGGCGCCTCAAATGGATCGGCGACAGCCCCATACAGCCCCATACCCTTAAAACTGCTTTTTTTCTTGACCCCCTATAATCTCTCGGATTAATGTGACATTCGGATGAATCTGAGTTGATCCATTTCAAGGTGATGGATCGACGTCATCCGGCGGTTGGCGCCACCATTCAGTGCGAACGTATTAAACAGGAGGGCAGAGCTTTGGCAATCGGTACGGTGAAGTGGTTCAACAACAAAAAGGGGTATGGGTTTATCAATGAAGAGGGCGGCCGTGATATCTTCGTACACTTCTCTTCCATCAACATGGATGGCTACAAAAGCCTTAATGAAGGCGAACAGGTCGTCTTCGATGTAGAAGAAAGCAATCGCGGTCCTGAAGCCAAAAACGTCCGCAGAGGGTAACGCCCGCATCTGACGCTTTGCAAAACCCGAAAAGGCATCTTGCTCCCTGCAAGGGCAAATGCCTTTTCCGTCTCCGGAGCGCTATTCCCCGATTATTTTGACCAGCACCCGTTTCCGCCGCCGCCCGTCGAACTCGCCATAGAAAATGCGCTCCCATGTCCCAAAATCGAGTTGTCCCGCGGTAATTGCCACCACCACCTCGCGGCCCATGATCTGGCGCTTCATGTGCGCGTCGGCGTTGTCCTCGCCGACATTGTGCCGGTACTGTTGAACCGGCGCATGCGGCGCCAGCCGTTCGAGCCACCGTTCGTAATCGTCGTGAAGGCCGCTTTCGTCGTCATTGATGAAAACGCTGGCCGTAATATGCATCGCGTTCACGAGGACAAGGCCTTCGCGGATGCCGCTTTCGGCCAGGCAGGCTTCCACCTGCGGGGTGATGTTGATGAAGGCGCGCCGCGTGGGCACCTCGAACCAGAGTTCTTTGCGGTAGCTTTTCATGGAGCACTCCTGTCGCAATGGGTTTACGATCTGTTCAATGGTGATTCGCTTCGCCCGAAGGTCAAGGGCTGCTTCCGGTGCGCTGACGCAAACAAGCGTACTTGAGCTTTCAGCAGGGTCTCGTCAAAGTCAGGGGTGTAAGGATCGGTTGAATTTCGGGGTCGGGATCGGTATCGGAATCGGTATCGAACAAGCGCGCCGGCAGGTCCGGCGCATTCCAATAGCGAGGGCGATCCCGATTCCGACCCCGACCCCGATCTGTACACCAATTCAAAAGTTAAACAGATTTTGCGGGTTCCCTGCGCATTTCAGATATCCGCATTCAAAAAAGAGGCCGGCTATGCTATGGTCGGCCCAAAATTCCGGCTATCCCGACGCACGGGATCGTCGATCAAGTGAACTGCAGTGCACCCCATTGAACACCGCTTAAATCGCCTCGCCGCCCGGATACAGCAATCCCTGCTCGTGGACCGTGCCTTCGCACGCACTGAAATGGAACATTTGCGGCGCGCAGCGGGTGCTTCCGCCGACGACGGCCGTCTCGAGCAGCGCTGCGCGCGCCTCGAGCAGCGCATCGAGGCCTCGGTCGGGCTGTGTCGCGGCCGCAAACAGCCGCGGGCCCTGGTTTACGATCCCAATCTGCCGATTACGGCAAAAAAAGATGAACTCATCGCGTGCATTCGGAATCACCCGGTGCTGATCGTGGCCGGTGAGACCGGTTCGGGCAAGACCACGCAACTGCCCAAGCTCTGCCTCGCCGCGGGCCGCGGCATTTACGGGTCCATCGCCGTAACCCAGCCGCGGCGCATCGCCGCAATTACGGTCGGCAACCGCATTGCCGAAGAGCTGGGTGAAACCGTGGGCCGCACCGTTGGATGCAAAATCCGCTTCAGCGACACTTCCGGACCGCGCACCCAGATCAAAATCATGACCGACGGCATTCTGCTGGCCGAAGCACACCGGGATCCGCTTCTGCACCAGTATGATACGTTGATCGTGGACGAAGCGCACGAGCGAAGCCTGAACATAGACTTTATTCTGGGCATTCTGGTCAAACTGCTCGACCGGCGCCGGGACCTCAAGGTGATCATCACCTCGGCGACCATCGATACCGCAAAGTTTTCGGCTGCCTTCGGCGATGCGCCGGTGATTCAGGTTTCCGGTCGCCTCTATCCCGTGGAGACTCGTTACCTGACAGCCTGCGATGCCGAAGACGACGAGACCGGGCATGTCGAAGCGGCCGTGCGGGCCGTGACTGAGCTTGTGCAGCAGCGCCGCCGGGGCGACATCCTGGTCTTCATGCCCACCGAACAGGACATCCGCGACACCTGCGACCTGCTGGAGGGGCGAAGCTTCGACCGTACGCGGATCATGCCGCTCTTCGCGCGCCTTTCGGCCGCCGAACAGCAGCGTGTTTTTCAGTCGGACGGGCGGCGCAAAATCGTGGTGGCCACCAATGTGGCCGAAACGTCGATCACCATTCCCGGCATTCACTATGTGGTCGACAGCGGCCTGGCCCGCATCTCGCAGTATGCACCGCGTTCGCGCACGACCACCCTGCCGGTGGTGCCGATCTCGCAAAGCAGCGCCGACCAGCGCCAGGGGCGTTGCGGCCGCGTGGCCAAGGGCGTATGCATCCGCCTGTACAGCGAAGCGGATTACCTGCAGCGGCCGCGTTACACGCCGCCCGAAATCCAGCGCGCCAACCTGGCCGAGGTCATCCTGCGCATGATCGCCCTCGACCTGGGCGACGTCGAAAAATTCCCGTTCGTCGATCCCCCCGCGCCGCGCAGCGTCCAGGACGGCTACCGCCTGCTTCTGGAATTGGGCGCCATACGGCCGCATCCGGCCGGCGCCGGATCAAAGGGAAAATTCCGGCTCACCGAGCGCGGACGGCTGATGGCGCGCCTGCCGCTCGATCCGCGCCTGGCGCGCATGCTGCTGGCGGCGCACGAGAACGGTTGCCTGGATGAAATGACCGTGATCACCGCGGCCTTGAGCATCCAGGATCCGCGCGAACGGCCGGTTGAAAAGCAGGCGCAGGCCGATGCGGCCCACGCGCGCTTCGCCGATCCCGGATCGGATTTCATTACTCTGCTGCGGATCTGGCAGGCTTATACGCAGTGCGTCGCGCAGCGCACGGCCTGGAGCGCGGTCAAGAAATTCTGCCGCGACAATTTTCTCTCCTTTCGTCGCCTGCGCGAGTGGCGCGATGTGTATGATCAGCTGCAGGCCGTTCTGACCGAGCACCACATGCGCCCGAAACAGCCGCTGCGCCTGCCGGACGGCCCTTGCGGTCCGGCCGACGCCTGGTACGCGGTCGTTCACCGGTCGATCCTCAGCGGTTTTCTTTCCAACATCGCCATGCACAAGGAGAAGCAGATCTTCCAGGCCGCTTACAACCGCCAGGCCATGATTTTTCCCGGTTCCGGCCTGTTCAGGAATCCGGGGCGCTGGATCGTCGCGGCCGAAATGGTCGAGACGTCACGCCTGTTCGCCCGCAGCGCGGCGGTCATCGACCCGGCCTGGATCGAAGCCGTGGGCAGGGAGTTATGCACCTGCTCCTATTCGGACCCGCACTGGGAACGCCGACGCGAGCAGGTCACGGCCATCGAGCAGGTTTCGCTGTTCGGACTGGTCATCGACCGCCGAACGCGGCCCTACGGTCCGGTGAATCCCGGCGAAGCCGGCGAAATCTTCATCCGTCGGGCCCTGATCGCCGGCGATGTGCGCCGGCCGCTGCCCTTCATGGTGCACAACAACGCCTTGACGGCCGAAATCGAAGCACTGGAGGACCGCCTGCGACGGCGCGATCTGCTCGTCGAAGAAGAAGCCCTTGTTGCCTTCTACCAGCGGCACCTGGAAGGCGTCTACGACCTGCCGACGCTCAAGAAGCGCATTCGCGAAGCCGGCGGCGACGCCTTTTTGCGCCTGCGCCGCGAAGATGTCTTGAACACCGACCCGCCGCCCGCCGCGCTGGCGCAGTATCCGGATGAAATCGAAGTCGGCTGCCGGAAGCTCAAATGCGAATATCGGTTCGATCCGGGCCATGAGGCCGACGGCGTCACCGTGCGGATTCATGCCCCCGCCGCCGGGTCGCTGCGCGCCGCAAGCATGCAATGGCTCGTGCCGGGGCTCCTGGCGGAAAAGATTACGGCGCTCCTCAAGGCGCTGCCCAAGGATCTGCGCAAGCAGCTTCTGCCGCTGTCCGATACCGCGGCGGTGATCGCACGCGAAATGCCGGTTCAGCGCGATACCCACCTTGCCGAAGCCTTGAGCGCCTTTATCCGCCGGCGCTTCGATGTCGCAATACCTCCCGCCGCCTGGAACGAGAACGCCCTGCCCGACCATCTGCGAATGCGCATCGCGATCACCGGCGAAGGCGGGCGCGTCGTGCGCAGCAGCCGCGATGCGGCGGTGCTGCAGGAGGCGGCCCTGGCCGAAACCGATCACGATCCGTTCAAATCAGCCGTGGCAGCGTACGAACGTTCCGACATCGGCGCCTGGGACTTCGGCGACCTGCCGGAGACGATCACCTTGCCGGGTGCCGACGGCAGGCGCTGGCAGGCATTCCCCGCCCTTGCACCAAGCGACGGCGGCATCGTGCTGACCGCCTTCGCCGATCCGGAACGCGCCGCGGACCGGCATGTCCAGGGGGTACGCGCACTTCTGCTGCGCGAATTCCATTCCGATGTGAAGTATCTGCGCAAGAATCTGGCCCTGCCCGCTTCCTGGCATGTCGTTGCGCGCCGGCTGGGGGGCCACGCTGAGCTGACCGCGCAGCTGCAGGAACAGGTGGTGGACGCACTGATGGCCAGAAACGTCCGCTCGGCAGCTCAATTCGATGCTTTGCGCAATGCGCTGCGCGCCTGCGGCATCGCCGGCCAGGGGCGCGAACTGTGGCAGGCGCTGCTGGAAATCCTTCGAGCATACCAGGATGTCCTCAACCGTATCGGCCCGCAGGCCTCAGGCGGCCCGCTGGGGCAACATCAGGATGCGCTGAACGCAGAACTGAGCCGCTTGATCCCCGCCAACTTCATTCGGCTTTACGGCCGCGAACGCCTGGCGCATCTGCCCCGCTATCTCAAGGCCCTTGCGCTGCGCGCCGAGCGCGCGCGGATCGATCTTGAAAAAGACAAGACGAAACAGGGCCGCGTGGCCCCGTTCGCCGCGCGCCTCGCGGCTCTGGCACGCGCCTTGACGCCTGAAAGCAGCGCGGCCAAGCGCAAGGCGGTGGAAGATCTTTTCTGGGCGGTCGAGGAATTCAAGATTTCAGTCTATGCCCCGGAAGTCAAAACGAACCGCCCGATTTCGGCCAAGCGGCTGGAAGAACAGATCGCCCTCATCGAGGCCATGGCGGGATGAGTGAAATAATTGACCGCAAGGCATACGATGCCCCGCTTGTTTCGGTGGTGCTGCCGACCTGCAACCGCAGGGAACGGGTCTGCCGCGCCGTCGACTCGGTGCTGGCGCAAACCGGTGCCCGTTTCGAGCTGATCGTAGTGGATGACGGTTCCACCGACGGCAGCGCCGATCGGCTGCAGGACTACGGCGCCCGCATCCGGGTGCTCGGCCAGGTCAACCGCGGAGTCAGCGCGGCGCGCAACACGGGCATCCGGGCGGCGCGCGGCGAATTGATCGCCCTGCTCGATTCGGACGATTACTGGCTTCCGGGAAAGCTTGCCGCACAAGTGCACTACTTCGAGACGCATCCCGAGGCCCTGATCTGCCAGACCGAGGAAATCTGGATGCGCAACGGCGTACGGGTCAATCCAGGGCGCCGGCACCGCAAATACGGCGGGTTCATCTTCGAGAAGACACTGCCGCTGTGCCTGATCAGCCCCTCGGCGGTGATGATGCGCAAAGCCCTTCTGGAAGATGTGGGACTGTTCGATGAGCACCTGCCGGCCTGCGAAGATTACGACCTGTGGCTGCGGGTGACCCGCACGTACCCGGTGCATCTGATCGAGACCCCGCTGATCGTCAAGTGCGGCGGTCATGCCGATCAGCTCTCACGGATGCCGGAACTCGATAAGTATCGGATCCAGGCGCTTGTAAAACTGCTCGCCGCAGGCGGCCTGTCCGCTTCCCAGGAAGCGGCCGCCCGGTCCGTTTTACAGGAGAAATGCCGCATCTACGCCGGCGGCTGCCGCAAGCGCGGCCGCATCGCCGAGGCGGCGTACTACGAAAGCATAGCCGGTTTGAAGCGCGGCTAAGTACATATGTTCATAAGCATCGTACCCTATCATTTCGGGGTCCGGTCGGAATCGGGATCGCTATCGAATTGGATATCGATACCCGATCTTGAAACCCAAACCGATCCGCAGGCATCCCGTCGGGTGGCGGTACGTTATGGAAAACGTGTACTAAGGCAAATGACGTACTTGAACACTTCGAATAAATTCGCGATGCGAGAACGTACATTCAACGCAATCGTCAAAAAGGAACCCCATGCCGCATAATATTGAAATCAGAGTCCGAGGATATCATCTCGATGGCTACGGGCACGTCAACAACGCCCGCTACCTCGAGTTTCTGGAAGAAGCCCGCTGGTCCGTCTTCGATGAACGCATCGATTTCCAGGCGTTCATGGCCAAAGGGTATTTGTTCGTGGTGGTGAATATCAACATCGACTACCGCCGGGCGGCCTACATGTATGATCTTTTGAGCATCGAAACCGCCCTGCATTCGATGAAGTCCCACAGCGCCGTTATCACCCAAACGGTGCGCCTCAAAGATACTGAAACCATTGTGGCCGATGCCCGGATCACGTTTGTCATCCTGGACCGCAATTCCCTCAAGCCGCTGAAGCTGGAAGGCGAGCTGGAGGAAACGCTTCGACGCCTGGAGTAAATACTCCGCGGCTGGAGTAAAGCGGCGCAGTACTCTACCGTCTAAGTACATACCATCCTAATTACGATGACATATGGTTTCACCACAGAGGACACAGAGAACACAGAGGAAAAGATAATGACATCCTCTGTGACCTCTGTGTTCTCTGCGGTTATAAAATGAACTGACCAGTAATCGTAACCGAATTTGTGCCACAGAGCACAAAGTAGTAATCCAATACGTGGTTCGGAAGTAAAATCAAGCGGCCGACATGCCGATCCCGTAAACGGGTGTCCTGCAGTCCGGGCAGCCGCCGTCGACGACATGGTTCCTCAGGATATCGAAGCCGAAACGTTCGATCAGCAGGCGGCCGCAGTGATGGCAGCGGGTGTTCTCTCCGCCGCTGCCGGGCACATTGCCCATGTAGACGTAACGCAGCCCGGCCGAGCGGCCGACGGCCTCCGCCTGCTGCAGCGTGGCCACCGGTGTCGGCGGCCGGTCGACAAGCTTGTAGGTGGGGTGGAAGCGGCTGATGTGCCAGGGGGTCTCGGGTCCCAGGGCCCCGGCGATGAAATCGGCCAGGGCGCGCAGTTCGTCGGGCGCATCGTTAAGCCCCGGGATAATGAGGGTGGTGACCTCGACCAGTACGCCCAGCGCTTTCATTCTGCGCAGGGTCTCCTTGACCGGTTCGAGGCGTGCGCCGCACTGCTTGCGGTAGAAGTCTTCACTGAAGGCCTTCAGATCCACATTGGCGGCATCCAGAAAAGGCGCCGCCATATCCAGCGCTGCAGCGCTCAGGTAACCGTTGGTCACGAAAACATTTTTCAATCCCTCGGCCGTCGCGTTACGGGCGGTCGCAAGGGCGAATTCGAAAAACACGGTGGGTTCGGTATAGGTGTAGGCGATGCTGCGGCAATTCTGCCGCAGGGCATCCTGAACCACCGCCTCGGGAGTCACCGGCGTTCCGGCGAGCATGCCCTGCCGGTCGCCCGGCATTTGCGCGATATCGGCATTCTGGCAGAAACGGCAGCGGAAATTGCATCCCACCGTGGCGATCGAGTAGGCGCGGCTGCCCGGCAGCAGGTGAAAAATCGGTTTCTTCTCGATGGGATCGACATGGCGCGCCACCAGGCGGCCGTAGACCAGCGACTTCAATACGCCGGCCTCGTTCTGCCGCACGCCGCAGAGGCCGCGCTTTCCGGCCGGGATGATGCAGCCGTGCGCGCACAATCGGCATTCGGTCTTTTGATCCTCCCGCAACTCATAAAGCAGTGCTTCCACACCGACTCCTTTATCACGCCGCCCGCATGCCGGCATCGACGCTGCGGGCCACGGAATCGCAGGGACGCGCCGGCACCGATCCGCCGAGCAGCGCCGGATGCCCGTTCGGATAGCGCAGGGCCAGGGGCCGCGTGCGGAAGATGGGCACCAGGGAAAGCACCATGCCGCCGAATGTTCCGAACGGGCAGCGCTGCGTGAGATGTGATCTTTCGATATTGCGCATCACGCGGGTCCGCGCATTGGGCAACTGGCAGACGGTGCGCCAGGACACGGGATAGGGGCCGGCGGTCAGGCGCACCAGGCCTTTCAACTCCCATACACTGAAAAAACGGGCATGGCTGTAAATCGTCGGGCTGAACAAACCTTTGACGCGCAGCTGGAGGCCCTTGATCGCGTAGCGGTTGATGAAGCCGATGAACACGCGGTCCTTGGCCACCCGGCAGGCTTCGGCAATGGCTTTGGCAGGATTTTCGACGAATTCCAAGCTGGTGAAAAACGTTGCGTGATTGAACGAGTTGTCGTCGAAGGGGAGCTCTTCGGCGAAACCGCGGTACAGGTCGACGCGCTGGCCCAGGGTCCTGCCGGCGATGTCGAGCATGTAGGGGCTGGGATCGATGCCGGTTACATTCAAGCCGGCCGCAAGGAGGGGCAGCGTGCTCGCTCCGGTCCCGCAACCGATATTCAGCACCGACTCGCCGTGGTTCGGCTTGAGCAGGTCGAGCATCAGCTCGCATTCCAGCGCGGCCGCCCAGGGGTTTCGATGCTCTGAAATCCACTTGGCGTAGGCACAGGCATCCTGGAAATCGAAAACGTAGCCCATTCCCATGATCCTCTGAACAGCGCCAGCCTGGAACTGGGCCGGAGTGTAAACGTTGGCAGTCAAAGAATATTGACCACCCGGGGGTGTATTGTCAACCGGTACATGAATTTGCTTTACAGCTGCCGATCGATGTGTTTTGCATGGCTGTCGCGTATTCAGCATGGAGAAGAACGATGACCGCTCGACCGATCCACCTTCAACCCATCGGCAGCGTGCACCTGGACGAAACCGGTGTCTGGATCGATATCGCCCCAGGGCTGCGCGAGGCGCTCCTGGGGATCGAACAGTTCTCGCACATCGAGATCTATTACTGGTTTCACGAAAACGATACCCCCGAGCTGCGGCGCACCCTGCAGGTTCATCCCAGGAAAAACCCGGCCAACCCGCTGACCGGCGTTTTCGCCACACGCTCGCCCATGCGGCCCAACCTTCTGGCCCATTCGGTATGCCGCCTGATCGCCGTCGAGGGACTGCGTCTCCGCATCGAGGCATGCGACGCGCGCGACGGGTCGCCGGTCATCGACATCAAGGGGTATTTCCCCTCCGACATCCCTGCCGATCAACTACGCGTACCCGCCTGGTCCCGGAAAGCGGACGCCGAGCGCACTTGAATCATGGAGTCGGGGCCGGAGCAAGGGGTCACGCTCTGCGGGCAGGTGGAGCATGTTTCCTACCATGATCCGCAAAGCGGCTTCACGGTCGCCCGGGTTCGCATCGAAACCGAAGGCGGCGTGATCACCGCCGTCGGCGACCTGATGGACCCCGCGCCGGGAACGATGCTGCGCCTGACGGGAAGCTGGGACGAGCATCCCCGCTACGGCCGCCGGTTCCGCGTGTCCGCATTCGAGATCCGCCTGCCGACCGACACGGAAGGACTTCGAAAATACCTGGGTTCGGGGGTGATCAAAGGAATCGGCCCCACAATGGCCGGGCGCATTGTCGGACGTTTCGGTGCGCACACCCTGGACATCATGAGCCGCGAGATCGACCGCCTGGCCGAAGTGAGCGGCATCGGCCCCAAACGGTTGGCCATGATACGCGAATCATGGCAGGCTCAGGACCAAATCCGCGCGGTGATGCTCTTTCTGCACGGCCAGGGGATCGGCCCGGCGCATGCCGCCAAAATTTTCAAGCGCTACGGGCAGCAGACCATCGCCCGGGTGCAGGAGAATCCGTATCGCCTGGCCGGCGAAATCGAAGGCATCGGCTTTGCTACGGCGGACCGCATCGCCGCCAATCTCGGGTTCGACCGCGCCTCGCCGTTGCGCATCGCGGCGGGCGTGCTGCATGCGCTGCGCGAACAGGTAGAAGCGGGTCACGTCTACTGCCCCCTGGACGAATTGATCGACCGCGCCCTGCCCCTGCTGCAAACCACCCGGTCGGCCGTGGAGACTGCGGTAAACGACCTGGTCCAGGCGGAAAAAGTGGTGCTCGAACCTGCGTATCGGAAGGCATCCGGCGAGCGCACCTGTACGGCGGTCTATCCAACGCCCCTGCGCAGTTGCGAGATACGCATCGCCCGGCGCCTTCAGATGCTCCTGCAAGCGCCCTGCCTATGGACTGCGGAGGAAGCCCCCGAGGCGCTGGCGTGGGTCCAGCGCAATCTCGACCTTTCTCTTGCCGAGCAACAGGCCGCGGCCGTGCGCCTGGCCCTGACCCACAAAGTGATGGTGATCACCGGCGGCCCCGGAACCGGAAAGACCACGATCATCCGTGCCATCACTCATCTTTACGCACGGCGGCGGGCGGTCGTTCAACTGGCCGCGCCCACCGGGCGGGCCGCCAAACGGCTGAGCGAAGCCAGCGGGCGCACGGCCCGAACCATTCACCGGCTGCTGGAATTCAGCAGCGCCCAGGGTGGTTTTCAGCGCGACGCCACCCGCCCGCTGGAGGCGGACCTGCTGATCGTGGACGAGGCTTCCATGATCGACATGCCGCTCATGGACCACCTGCTGCGGGCCGTTCCGGCGCAGGCTTCGGTCATCCTGGTCGGCGACGTGGACCAGCTGCCTTCGGTGGGACCGGGGCAGATCCTCAAGGACATCATCGATTCCGGCTGCATTCCGACGGTCGTGCTGGACCGCATTTTCCGCCAGGCGCGCGGCAGCGGAATCGTAGTCAACGCCCATCGCATCCGAGCCGGCCAGATGCCGCTGCCTGTCGAAGCGGGCGGCCGGGCGGACGATTTCTACTTCATCGAACAGGATGCGGCCGAAAAAGCCGCTCAGACCATCATCACCCTTGCCTGCGAACGCATTCCGCGGCGCTTTGGACTGGATCCGGTGGACGATATCCAGGTGCTCACGCCCATGCACCGCGGCATTCTCGGCGCCGAAAACCTGAACCGCCGGCTGCAGGAGACGCTCAATCCCCAGGATGTGTACGTCGCCTCCGGCGATCGGCGGCTGCGCCTTGGCGACAAGGTTATGCAGATCCGCAACAACTACGACAAGGAAGTGTTCAACGGCGACCTGGGGCGCATCCGGCGCATCGACGCCCCCAACCGCCGCCTGGCGGTGCGCTTCGATGAACGCGAGGTGGAATACGATTTCGACGAATTGAATGAAATCGTATTGGCCTATGCCGTATCGGTTCACAAAGCCCAGGGGTCGGAATATCCGGCCGTGATCGTTCCGCTGACGCTCCAGCACTATCTCCTTCTGAAGCGCAACTTGATCTATACCGCCATCACCCGCGCACGCCGCCTTGCCGTGCTGGTGGGCAGCAGAAAGGCCCTGGCGATCGCCGTCCACAATCAAGGCGCCCAACTGCGCCATACCGGACTGGCGCGGCGGCTGCAATCCACGAAAATTTTTAGACAGAATCGTTAAAAGTAGTTTTTGACCACAGAGGACACAGAGAACACAGAGAAAAATAATATTCTTAATAATGTACCTCTGTGCCCTCTGTGAACTCTGTGGTTAATGGGCCTTTTAACGGGTCCAACAAAACTAACGCCGATGCACTTCGGCGCGATCTTGACACTACTTTGCGCAACTGGCTATACTTGCGCACTTTAAACCAGCCAAAAGACGCAGGAAAGAGGTCCCGCCATGAATTTCAACGCCCTGGAAGCCATCTCGCCGGTGGACGGCCGCTACCGCGCCGTGACCGCCGGCCTGGCCGACTATTTCTCCGAAGGCGCGCTGATCCGCTACCGCCTGCGCGTGGAAGTGGAATACTTCATCGCCCTGTGCCGGCTCCCGCTGCCGCAATTGAGCGCTTTCGAAAGCGATCGCTTCGAAGAACTGCGCAGCGTGTACCGCGACTTCAGCCTCGAAGACGCCCGCGAAGTCAAGGCCATCGAAAAAATCACCAACCACGATGTCAAGGCCGTGGAGTACTACCTGAAAAAACGCTTCGAAGCGCTCGGGCTCGGCGCGTGCAAGGAGTTCGTCCACTTCGGCCTCACCTCGCAGGATATCAACAATACCGCCGTGCCGCTCGCGCTCAAGGAGGCTTGGGGCAAGGTGTTGATCCCGGCGCTGCACGCCCTCTCGGCCGACTTGACGGCCAAGGCCCAGTCCTGGAAGGAAATCCCCATGCTGGCGCGCACGCACGGGCAGCCGGCTTCGCCCACCCGCCTGGGAAAGGAATTCTATGTCTTCGTCGAACGGCTCGCCAAGCAGTTCCGGTTGCTTGCCGCCGTCCCGTTTGCGGCCAAGTTCGGCGGCGCCACGGGGAACTTCAACGCACACCAGGCCGCCTACCCTTCGATCGACTGGATCGCCTTCGCCGACCGCCTGGTCAACGACGAACTGGGGCTGGAGCGCTCGCGGGTGACCACGCAGATCGAACACTACGACCAGCTTGCCGCCTTCTGCGACGGTGTTAAGCGCATCAACACCATCCTGATCGACCTGTGCCGCGACATTTGGTCCTATGTCTCCATGGATTATTTCAAACAGAAGATCAAAGCGAACGAAGTGGGCTCATCGGCCATGCCCCACAAGGTCAACCCCATCGACTTCGAGAATGCCGAAGGCAACCTGGGCCTGGCCAACGCCGTCCTGGAACACCTGGCGGCCAAACTGCCGATTTCGCGCCTGCAGCGCGATCTGACCGATTCCACGGTAATCCGCAATCTGGGCGTGCCCCTGGCCCATTCGTTGCTGGCGTATCAATCGCTGCTCAAGGGGCTTGGCAAGCTGGTTCTGAACGAGGGGGCCCTTCAAGCCGATCTACAGAACAACTGGGCGATAGTGTCCGAGGCGATCCAAACCATCCTGCGGCGCGAAGGCTATCCCGCCCCTTACGAGGCGCTCAAGACCTTGACGCGCACGCACGGGCCGATAACCGCCCGGAGCATGCACGACTTCATCCAGGCCCTGGACGTTCCGGAGCAGGTCAAGCAGGAGTTGAAAGCCATCACGCCGCTCAATTACACCGGGATCGTCGATTTCTAAGTACGCATATTCTTTGGGGTCGGGGTCGGGGTCGGCATCGGGATCGCAATCGAGTTGGATCTCGATACCCGATTCCGATAGCGATTCCGCCCCCGAGACCGGGATAGCGACTCCGACCCCGAGACCGGCCGATCATCAACCCAAACCGATCCCGCAGGCAGTCACGTTATGGATGGCTTAAGGCTTTTGCGCTTCTTCGAGGACAGGCCGAAGTGCATCCAGGACATTCACCGGCGCGGCGATCTGCCGGTGCGCCAGCATGATCCGTTCGGTCTGGGACCAGGCCTCGCGGTCGATGCGCCCGACCGCCCCGCCCGCCGTGATCAGCGGGCGCGTCGCCTCGAGCTGCGCCTGCATATTTTCCGGCGTGGTATCCGGATCGTACCGCCGCACCATCGCGATCACCCGGTCGTCGTGTTCAGGGTCGAGGGCTTCACGCCACCCCTTGAGCAGGGCGCCCGTGAACCGCCGTACCAACTCGGGTTTGCGGCGCCATAAGCGCTCCGAGGTGACCACGGAATTGGCCACAAAACGCACCCCGAAACGTTCGGGATTGAAAAATGCGATGCTTTCGCCGGCGCGCCGCATGCGGTCGGCGATTTCGACGCCCTGGGAGTTGATGTAGACCGGCCACAGATCGACCTTGCCTTCGTAGAACGGCGTATAATCCAGCCGTACGCCGAACAGCCGCACCTGATCGTCATCGATCCCCGCCTGCTGCAGCAGGGTGCGCATGATGATTTCATCGTTCTTGCCGAATGTGACGCCCAGGGTGCGGCCCTTCAAATCACCCGGCTGTGCGATCGTCAAACGACCGGGCCGATAGATCCAGTTCAACGGATTGCTTTGGAAGAGCTGGGCCAGCACCACCAGCGGCGCCTTCTTTTCGAGTGCGCGGATGATCTGGTCGGCCGAGGCGACCCCGAAATCGGCATGCCCCAGTTCGAGTTCGCGGATGGCATCGTGCTCCGGACCGCCGGGCTTGAGGGTCACATCCAGGCCCGCGGCGGCGAAATACCCACGCTCCAGGGCATAAATATCGCCGACAGTGGAGATGTTGATCAGCCACTTGAGCCGATAGGCGACCGCCTCACCGGCGTTTGCCGGCCGCAGATCCGCCCAGATGGCCAGGCTGCAGAGCAGGACGATGACAGCCGTTCTTTTGAGCATCGGGATCATAAAGGAACCTTTCCGCCCGTGTCACGCCTGCGCCCAGGCGCTGCGCACCGTTTCTCCGGCCTTTTCAAGCAAGCCCTGATAGATCGACAAGGTAATGCCGATCATGAACAGCGCCACCACGATCTTGCCCATGTCGCTTTGATACAAGGCGATCCGGATGCTGTACCCGATGCCCGCATTGGCGGCGATGAACTCGGCCACGATCGTGCCGGCCATGGCCAGCGTGGCGCTGCCGGCAATCACGGTGGTCAGTTTGTGCAGGTTTTCGAAAGCGCGGATCTTGACTTCCAGCTGCCAGCGCATGCGGCCGGTCTGACGATAAAAATGCTCGATATCCTTGACCGGTTCGGACATGATGCCGAGCACAGAAAGCAGCAAGGGGAAATAGCAGATCATGGCCGCAATCAACAGACGGGTCATGAACCCATCGCCGAGCAGGATGAAGATGATGGGGGCCACGGCCACGATCGGATAGGCTTGTACATTGTAGGCGGCGACCTTGATGAACGACCCGAACCAGGTGGCCTGGCGGCCCAGAATGCCGACGGCGAAGGCGAGCACGATCGAAATCGCCTGTCCGACCACCGCGACGCCCAGCGTACTGCCGACATCCGCGACATAGCGCATCCAGACCGTACGCGCGGTTTCCCAGAGCAGGGCCGGTCCGGGGATCACGTAATCGGACAACCCGAGCAGCGCTTTTACGGCCAGCAGCACCCCCAGCCCGCTCAGATAGATCATCAGGAATTGATAAATCCGCCTAAGCAGCATTCATGACCTCCAGCATGATTCGCTGGTGCAAACGGAGGTCCGGGTCTTGCGGCGCGCGGTGGTCCATGCCCCTGACCAATTTGGCCTGCGGTTCTTTATGGGCGCCGCGCAGCACCCAGATGTCGCGGCAGTAGCGGGACACCTCGACCACATTGTGGCTGATGTAAATAAAGAAGGCCTGCGGATAAAGTTCTTTCATGGACAGCAGGATCCGCCCGCGGGTCTTTTCATCGACGTTGGCCAGGCTTTCGTCCATGATCAAAAGGTCGAATGACTGAACCAGATAGCGGATCAGATTGACCCGATTCTGCTGACCCAGGGAAAGTTGGGCGAACCGTTGCCCGAGCAGGCCGTCGAGACCGAAGATTTTAACCAGATCGTTCTTTTGTGCGGACTTGTGCGCGGGCGTGACGCGCGCAAGATGCCGGCCGACCGTGGACCAGCCGGGCAGCCGTTCCATATTGTAGGAATAGAGCACCGATTCGAAACCGACGACCCGGATGGTTCCGGCGGCGGGGCGGAATTGGCCGCTCAGCAGACGCGCCAGCGAAGTCTTGCCCGCGCCGGACGGGCCGAAGAAGGCGTGCAGGCCGGGTTCGTGCAGCGCAAACGAGAGCTTCCTGAGCACCGGCGTCCGGGTGCCCGGGTAGAAGAAGTCGATTCCGGTGCATTCGAGCACTTTTTCGGATGGCTCGGCATTCGACGCCATTGTGCAGATCACCTGCAATTCAGCTGTGGGTGACCGGATGCTTTCGACCCCGGATGATTACGCTTGATGAATTCGTGAAAAGTATTTTTGAACCACAGAGCGCACAGAGGAGCACAGAGGACACAGAGAAAAAATGATATTTCTTAATAGCGTCCCCCTGTGTTCTCTGTGAGCTCTGTGGTTAATTTTTACGAGTCCATCACGCTTACGGATATCTGAAATGCTCACGTACGTTAAATCGCATTAGCGCACCAGTGTGACGTGGAACCGAACTGGAACGTTCCAGATGACCGCATTGCGATTTGATCTAACATAACCCGTTGAAGAAGGCCAGAATTGGAATTGCGCCGCGCAGAGCTCGAATTCGGCTATTTCCCCCGAAACGGATTGATGGTAGAGATGGCGTTTGGAATGAACGGGGGACAACGCACTCTGCCGGGAGGAGGCACATTCATGGACATCAAGAAACACCTGGAAACCGCTTGGAATCTGACCCTCACGCACATCGTGCCCTTGATCCTGATGACCCTGGTCATGATGGTGGTGAGCTTCTTCAGCCTGGGGATTCTGGCGCCGGTCCTGATGGCGGGCTACATGCAGTCGCTGATTCTGATGATGCGCACCGGCCGTGAGCCCTCGATTCAGGACATTTTCTCCGAGATGCGGCTGTTCCTGCCCCTTCTGGGTTTTACGATCGTCTTGTTCATTGCGGCCATGATCGGCTTCACGCTGTTCGTGCTGCCGGGCCTGGTCCTTATCGTCGGCGTCACGTTCGCCTGTTTTTACATGCTTCCCTTGATGACCGACCGCGGCATGGGGCTCGTGGATGCGGTCAAGACGAGCTGGCAGATGGCCGTCAAAGGCAATGTGGCCGATCATGTGGTCGTGGTGATCTTGTATATCGCGCTGGTGGCCATCGGCAGTTCTGTCTTCATCGGGTCGCTTTTCACGCTGCCGTTTGCCTCGGTATTCGCGGTTTCGGTATTCCTGGAGCGTATGGGCCGGGACGACGGCAGCGCCGCCGGGTCGCCGCCCCCGCCGCCGATCATCGATCCCCAGAGTTGATGATTCGTCAACAGTGTTAAGTGTTAAGTTTTATGTGTTAAGCGGAGGATAATGTCGATTAATAATCAAATCAGATGCTAACCTTTGCTTAAAACTGAAAACTATCGTAAGAAAGGTGCGACAGCGACTTTTTACGAGGCCATCAAACTTGATGGACTCGTAAGAAAGGCCAATGACCACAGAGGACACAGAGAGCACAGAGAGGGATAAAATCCAGATCATCCCTCTGTGATCTCTGTGTCCTCTGTGGTTTAAACGGTCCTGTCAAAGTTGATAAATCCGCCGGCCTTGCCGAGCAGTACGCGGTTACCCACAGCCTGCGGACGTTTCGCCGCGGGCGCTTATTGCTGCTGAACTTCGATTCTGAGCAGGATGTGCCGCAATTTCTCTTCGCTGAGCAGGCCCCGTTCGACCATCAACTCCCCCACACCGGCTTCCCGCAGTTCATCCACCTTTAAAATGGCTTCCGGCGATTGCTGCCGGACACTGCAGAATGTATTCTTAAGTGTCAGTTCGCGCTTTTTCAGCCATTCGACATCTTCGAAATCCTTAATGCCGAAGAAAAGAAAATGATTGCTGAGCAGGATGTAAAAAACGCCGAGTACCACTCCGATCATCAGATATTGTATCAGGCGCCTGAGCATGTTCCTCCTCTTGGGCCCGGCAGGCGGATCCGTTCAAAAGGATCGGCGGCGGGCGATCTCAGCAAAAAATATCGCCCTGTCCGGCGATTTCTTTAATGCTGTCTGGCGCGGTTCCGGCGATCCGCTGCCGCAGGCGGTTTAAAGTGCGCCGCTCCGGGATCTTTCTTCGGCGCGGCGGGGAAGGAACATTATCGTATCCGCCTGCCGTATAATTCCCACCCGCAGCCTCCGTTTCCGCCGCCAAAATTCAATACTGACAGGTAATCCAGCTGGTTACCGATACCATCCCCTCTGGCACAAGGCTTGCTCACCCTCTCGGAATTTTCCAACCCAACGCACCTGGCTGCAGAAAGTCCGATTCGATGAGCACCTTGCGCTTTTGCCGTCTACCAATGCTTGCCTTGCTGCTCCTGTTCCTTCCGGGGCAGGGGGCATCCGCCGAAAACCGCCTGCCGGTTCAGGATTCGACCGGCTCCGGCGTCCGGCTCGAAGCGCTGGACCTTTGCATTTTCCAGGTGCACGCCGGCATCCTGACGCCGGTGGTGATCGCCGGATCCGAGCTGCTCCTGAACCCGGAACTCGACCTGCCGGGGCACGTCGCCGGTCTTCTGGTACTCGGCCCCGATCCCCTGACCGTCCGCCTCGATGGCGAGCCCATGCGCACCGTGCGTCCCGATAAGAGCGGGGCGTTCAATTTGAAGCATTACGGCAAGCTCGCGCCGCAGGATCTCGAAGCGGCCTTCCGGCAGTCCGACCGGGCGGATTTCGATCCTGCCGAACTGCAGGCTTACAACGGCTGCTATGCCGCCTTCGCCCCGGTACCGGGCAATGCGCTCTGTCCGCAGGAACGCTTCACGATCGACCTTGCGGGCGGCGGCGCGCATTTAAGTGTTCAGGTTCGGCAGCTTAGCCCGCAATTACTGTCTACGGCCGGTTCCGAAGGCGCCGCCGCCCAAGGCCTGGAATTCAGCTACCTGGGCAACGATGCCGAACGATTTCAAAGCGAGGCCTCGGGCGCCGGAGCCCGGCTGGCCGCGATCGAGGCCGGAATCCGCCATATCGAGCAGATGATCGGTGAAACGCTCGTCTCCGGTATTCATGTGATCGATTTCAAGGGACGCAACAATGCGCTGACGCGCAACGGCTTCAACGAGATCTGGATCTACAGCCAGACCTTCTGGAATGAATCCCCCGCGGAATTGCGGACCATGATCGAGCACGAAACCCTGCATTTGCTCGCCGACCGCTGCCGTTTCGCCCAAAATGGCGCCCTGCGGGAACTGTTCGCCGACCTGCGCGGATTGGAGTCGCTCTCCAAAGAACGATTCAGCCTGATCACCATGGGGATCCTGCCGGCCACCGCCGCCCGCAAGCCCTCCAGAGACAACAATCTGCTGGCTTTCGTCAATGAGATGAATTTCTTTAAAGGGATGAAAGGCGGCCACAGCCGCGACAACCTGGATGAATTCCTGGCCTCTTTTCTGCACACGCTGGTGTTCATCCAGGACCTCGAGCGCGCCGTGCATGCACCGGTTCTGTTCCCGGACCGGTTTACGCGCCACCTCAGCCCCGTCGAACGAAAATGCCTGCTCGACGATTATGTCCGCGCCATCTATGCCCTCAAGGCCGCCCTGGAAGAGCATTCGAACGTCGACCGCTTCCTGAAGGACTGCCTGGAGCATGCCGCCAGGCTGCAGGAACGCCTCCCGATCGACCAGTCGTGACCGATCGCGGTCCGGGAACGGTATAAAATCATCCAGCGAGTACATTGCGCCTACCGAAACGAATACATGTGGAACCCCATTTTCCCTGTTCCGGCCATTGTCTAAGTTTTGTTCCAGCATGCCGCAAACGGCCCTCCCGACCGGGGCGAACCTGCATCCCGTGGAGGCGCCCGACTCACTCACCAACCAGAGGAGAATGGGATGAAAAGAGTATTTTGGGTGTTGGTTTTGGCAATGTCGGCGGTTCCGTCCCTGGTCCTGGCACAGGAAACCTATGGCTTCAAACCCGGTGACTGGGAGATCACCCTGAACGGTACCGGCACCAGCGACGAGGATTTTGACGACACGGAATTCAATGTCGAAGGCAGCCTGGCGAAATTCCTGAGCAAGGAATGGGAAATCGGAATCCGCCAGGGGATTGGATTCTGGGATCGTACCGGCGACAACGACTGGAACGGATCCACGCGCGTGTTCACCGACTTCAATTTCGACCTCGACCGCCTGCAGCCCTTTGTGGGCATCAGCTTCGGATACCTGTACGGGGATGGCGTCGATGATTCGTGGATCGCGGGGCCGGAAGGCGGGATCAAGTTCTTCGTCGTGCCCAGTTCTTTCATCTTCGCCAGCATGGAGTATAACTTTACATTCGATGATGCGGACGATTTCAGTGATTCCTACGACGACGGACGCATCGTTTATGGTTTGGGGCTGGGCATCAATTTCTAATGAAGGGCAGGCCCTTTCGCTCGATCAGCCTGCAGCCGCCGTTGCCTGATTTTCGCGCGCATTTGCACGGACGCGTCCGACGACCGCATACAGAAGAATAGTAAATCTTCGGTATCCCGACTCCGAAGCCCTACTTCCTGCCCTGGGCTGTGAACATCTTGAGCAGGCTTTTCACAACTTCATGGATGACAACGGCATACGTTGCGACGTGATCGGCCGTTTTGTTGATCGTCAGGACCGTGTCTGCAGTTTCGCGCCCGATGATCTTCAATGTTTGGCGGGCTTCGCCGAAGCCTTCGCGGAATTGGGCGCTGAGCTCCGCGGAGTTCTCCATCAAGCGGGCCAGATGCGCCACCGTTTCCTTGAGCCGTACTTCGTTTTCACTGAAAAGTGCGTCCAGCCGCCGCGTGAAGGCGTTGATCCGCCGCAGTATGAATGCAGCGTATACCCCGACCGCCACGATCAAGGCGAAGAGAACGATCTGAGCCAGCTGTCCGATGGTGATTGTGGCTTCCATATAGCGACTTCTCCGGCTATCGCGCTTCAGTCCCCTTCGCCGCGCATCGACTCGGTCTTTGCCGCAGCCTTTACGGCTTCGGCGCACTGCTCCGCCGCACTGCGCCAGGTTTGACCCTTGGCCCGCAACGATGTCGCCATCCGCTCAGTGGCATCGGAAACATTTTCGCGGAAGGTTTCCAGACGCTCATTGGTGCGCCGGGCGATCTCCTCGCGCGTCTCCCGTCCGCTTTTGGGGGCGAACAAAAAGCCGGCCGTGGCGCCGAGCGCCGATCCGATGGTGGCCCCCAGCACCAGGTTCTTGGCCGTGTTGATGCGCATCTGCCGCTCATGCGCCCTGCGGGTCGTTACCACCCGATCAAGTACATCTTTTATAAACATGCCCCGCCCTCCAGTTTCGAATTGGGTGTCTCTGAATTATGTCTATGGTTTGTGCAAGATCAGGAGCGATCTCACGTTTCAATTTATGTCCGCGGCTACGCGTGTCGATCCGCTTCTGACTGTATTCTCGGGCTATGATGCCTGTAGCCGGCAACTCCGGTTAAGCTGCCGCAGCCGGCCTATGCACGCCGGAGCGCTCCGATTTTTTGCGCCGAATACACGGGCGACCTTATTTGACCGCCCCGGCCTTCACGCTATCGTCCGCACAGCATAAACTATAACCCGAGGAGATCCCAAATGGCTTTCAATCCTTTAAAAGAAAAGGGCATGCCCCTGGAGAAGCAAATCCGGGAGTGGTCGAAAATCAATGTTCGGCCGTATGATAAAAAAAGCATCCCGCCGTATACCCGCTGCCGCATCATCGTGGCCAACGGTGCGGAAGTCGAAGGCGCATTTTTCGGACACCAGTTCGCCCGGCACGTCGACGACCTTGAACTCAAGCGCCAATTGGCGATGTGCCGCCGCATGGAGCAACAACAGCAAAAAATGATCAACTGGCTGGTCCCGGCGGATGAATCGACGCTCGAGGTGACCATCGGCTATGAACAGGTCGCCGTGGATCTGACCGCGTTCCTGGCGCAAAACGAACCCGACCCGGTGGTCAAGGCGGCTCTGGATTTCGCCTTGCTCGAAGATTTCGACCATCTCTACCGCTATGCCAACCTGCTGGACATGACTCAGGGAATCAAAGCCGAAGAACTTGTGGGCGGCCTGACCGAGATCACCATCGGCCGGCCGACGATTTCCGAACACCGCCATCCATTCGACGAAATCCGGCCGCATTTCGATGCGCAGAAGGCCGATATCCGTACCAAACTGAACGTTGCCATCATCATCGCCGCCGAGCAGCAGACCATGAATTTCTACATGAATGTCGGCAACCGGGCCGATACCGAGGTCGGGCGCGGTCTCTATCAGGAGATCGGGATGGTCGAGGAGCAGCACGTTTCCCATTATGAATCCCTGAACGACCCCACCATGAGCTGGTTCATGCAGGACGTGATCCATCAGTACGCGGAATGCTACCTCTACCATTCCTTCATGCAGCAGGAAGAAGATCCACGTATCAAAAAGATCTGGGAAGAACATCTCGATATGGAGATCGGACACCTGCGGGCAGCCTGCGACATGATGAAAAAACATGAGAAACGGGAAGCCGAGGAGTTTCTGCCTTCGGCCCTGCCGCCGCCTTTAATCATGCAGAGCAATATCGCTTATGTGCGCAAAGTGATGGCCGATATGACCGACTTCAACGCGAAGGGAACCGATTACGTGCCGGTCGACAAGATTCCGTCCAGCTACCGCTATCATGAATTCCAGCAAATGACCAACGGCGACCGCGTGCCGTCGCAGGAAGTAATCCGCGAACACATCGAAAAATTCGAACGGGATTACCGCCTGGAAGTCAAAGGCGATCACCCGGTGGAACGCTTCAGGCAGCGGAACAAGGTCGTCCGCTAGCCCGATCGGGCGGCGACGAGGAGGCGGTGTTCAGGTGGTACCTGCGCGGTATCGGACATGGACGACACCGAAACGAGTGGCCCTGATTCAGGGTGTTTTCTACGCCGTGTTCGGCCTGTGGCCTTTGGTGAACATCTCGACCTTTCAGGCGCTTACCGGCCCCAAGGCCGATCTCTGGCTGGTAAAGATCGTCGGACTGCTGCTGGCGGTGGACGGGTTGATCATGCTGGCCGCCCGTCTCCGCCGGCGCATGCCTCTGGAAATCGCGTTGCTGGGAGCCGCAAGCGCATTGGTTCTGGGGGCCGCTGATGTGGTCTACGTGCTCGAGGGCACGATTTGCTGGATCTACCTTCTGGACGCAGTCGCCGAAGGGTCGCTCCTGGCCGGCTGGATCGTCGCGCTGCGCGAACATCGCTACGCCTTTGAATACGGATAGCGGCGGGCGGTCACCCGTCTGCGGGGTTCAGCCTGTGGCCGTAGACGGCCATGAGCTCCTCGTCGATCTGACCGGCGTTCCAGAACGGCAGGGGTCGGCAGAAGTAAATTTCCCGGCCGATGCGGGCGGTCGCCTCAAGGCCGCTCGATCGCAGCATGGCCAGCACACCCGCGTGATTGGCCACCCACCAGTTGGTCGGGTCGCCCGCCAGGCGCCTTTCGATGAAGGCCAGCCGCGGCCAGCCGGGGCGCAGAAAATCGTTGCGGTCGTCTATCGGGCGATCTTCGCCGGATTCGATAACCGCTTCATCCGGCATGAGCATGGTCTGAAAGATCAGCCAGTCCCGCACGCGGCGACCGAGTAGGTCGAGCGCCAGGAGGGGATGGCGCAGGTGATAAAATACGCCCATGAACAGCACGCCGTCAAACCGGCGGCCGTCTTTCGCCAGATCGTAGACGCTGCGCTGCTCGAATTGGATCTGTCCGCGCAGGCCGTACAGGCCGGCTGCCCAGCGGGCTTGCCGTAAGTAATGCGCGCTGACGTCCACGGCCGCAACCTGCGCGCCGCGCCGGGCCAGGGCGAGGCTGTAGAATCCTGCATTGCAGCCGACGTCCAGTATCCGCTTTCCTTCCAGGCGCTCCGGAAGGTAATTTTTGATGATTTGCCACTGCGAGTTCGGAAAATCTCCGAGCACATGCTGCGGGGCGGTCTGACTACCGTCCGGAAGGTGCAGGTTGTGAAACCAGGGTCCCAGACGGTCGATGGCGCGCTGGACAGGGTCATCCGAACCGGGGTCGGGCAGGGGGTCAATCGACGGCTGCATGTCGGTACGTTCCATTCACCGGACGGTGGTCAGGACCGCCGGGGGCGCCGCTGCGCAGATCCAGGAGCGCCTGCTCGAATTCGGCCGCACGCCGATCCGGAGTATGCGCTTCGATAAAGCGCCGGCGGGCGTTACGGCTGATCGTGCGCCGCCGCTCTTCCGGCAGGTTCCGCAAGTAGTCGATGGTCTGTTGCGCCGAGCGGCTGATCAGAATCTCTTCACCAGGTTCGAAGAAATTCTCCAGCCCCGGCCAGTAGTCGCTGATCACCGGAACGCCGCACGCCGCGGCTTCGAACAGGCGCACGCTCGGCGAGCAGCCGGCGGCGATCATGTCCGCCCGGGTGAGATTGAGCGTGAAGCGTTGCGTGCAGTAAAATTCGGGGTGGGCGCGGGGCGGTATGTGTTCGAAGCGCGCAATGTTCGCCGGCCAGAGCGCAAGCCGCGGATATTGCGGACCGGCGACCGCGAAACGGCCTTGCGGCCATTTCCGCGCCGCCGCGATCATCAGCTCGTCGAGCGCCGGTTGGCGATCGGCGCTGTACGTCCCCAGATAACCCAGATCGAATTCGGGCGGCAGGTCGAGCGGCCGGTAGACTTCCGGATCCGCGCTGCAGTATAAGGCCTTTACGGATGCGATAGCATAACGGCGCTGCAGATCTCCGAGGAAGGCGCCGCCCGTAAATGAGAAGTAAATGTCGATCCCGGCCAGCAGTTCAGGACTCACGAAATCGCATTGGCCGCGGGCGAGGCCCGCCATGGTGACCGGCGTATCGATATCGTAAAAAGCGGTCACACCCCCCGCCGTATCCAGCATCCAGCGGCCGACGGCGATCCCCTCCGGAACATAGGAACCCAGAACAACCACATCGGCCTGGCGCACCGGATTTCCGAAGCGACCGCGCAGGTCGGCCAGCGAGGCGTAAAGCCGGATGTCGCAGTAGCTTGCTGCAGGCATATCGCGGTTTTGGGCATACCAGGGCACATCGCGTTCCAGAAAGGTGATGCGGTGGCCGCGGCGGGCCAGGGCCTCGATCAAAGCCCGATAAGTGGTCGCATGGCCGTTGCCCCACGAGGAGGTGATCGACAGCCCGATGAAGACGATATCCAGAACGGTGCCCCGGTTCATCGCGCCTCCAGAAGTTCTTCTAAAAGCTGTTCCACCTGACAGGCGCGATGATCGTAGGTGTGTTCGCTGCGGATCCGCCGCAGCGCCGCGCGCCCGATCGTCCTGGCCTGGGCTGCGGAGAGCTCCTGCAGCAGGCGCACGACTTCACCGCCATCGTGCGCCACGAGGCACTCGCTCCCCGGTTCGAGGAAGTGTTCGATACCCTGCCAGGCATCGGTGATGACGCAGGCGCCGGCACCGGCCGCTTCGAATATGCGCGTGGGCGGTGAAAAACCGGTCTGGGCCATGCTGTCGCGGTTGATGTTCAAAATTGCCCGGCTCGAGCAGTTGAACGCATTGTGGTCGGCGGAGTAGATGTGCCCCAGACACTTCAGGTTGGCCAGGCGGGGAATGTTGTGCTCCCAGCCGGAGCCGCCCAGCAGAAAACGCCTCTGCCGAAGCTCGGCCGCCGGTTTAAAAAAGAATTCATGGATGCGGGCCTCGCGGTCGGGCATGCGGTTGGCCAGCAATCCCAGGTCGCAGCGGAAGCGCTCCTCGGCGGGAACCGGAAAATGGGTCGAGGCATCCAGCGCGTTGTAAATCGGCACGCAGCGCCGGGCGCCCAACTCCCGATAAGCGTTGACCACGGCATCGCCGCCGCCGTACGTCAAGACGAGATCGTACTGCGGGATCAGGCGTTTCAAAGGCGGCGGCGTATCGGATTGCATGGCTGCCAGGGTCGCCGGTGCATCCACGTCCCAGTAAACCACGCGGTTGCCGGGACGGCGCTGGCAAAGCACCGCAGCTTCGAGCAGATCGTCGAATACGCCGACCCCGCTCGCCTTGACGACGATATCGGCCTGGGCGGCGAGCAGCAGGGCGTTGTCGACGCCCTGCCGGCTCTGGGCGCCGTAGACATGCACACGGGCGTATGGCGGATCGTCGATATCGCGATGCTTCTGCCGGTCGTAGGCATCCGGTTCGAAAAACCAGATGCGGTGGCCGCGTTGATGCAGTGCCCGGGAAAGTCCACGGTAATAGGTCGCGGCTCCGTTCCAATAGGCCGAAACGATGCTCGAGCCGAAAAAGGCGATGCTGATGCTCCTGCGCTTCATGTTCATTCCGATCCAAAAGGTTTGAGGCCGCCGGCGGCCCGTCTGGTTTCATAGTCCCGCTGGACTTGAGTGTCTCCGCCCGCTTTTCCGGCGGCCACCGGCAACAGGTGCTGGTAAAGCCGGATGTATACCGCGC